>JADCRD010000001.1:309717-619434 GCA_014946745.1 Lysobacterales bacterium
ACAGCCAAGGACGACAACATTGGGTTGATCCAGGACCTTGAGCGCGCCCACGGCATAGATCGTGAGCGGATCCTTCGTGCGGCCTTCGACGCCAGCTTCGGTGCGGCCAGGATTCGCGCGCCGCGCGGCAGCCGCTGGCTGCTGCAGCCGGGGCGTGTCGGGCTCGCCGAGCGCAACTTTTCCAGTCTGATGAAGCCGCAGCTCGGCGCCAGCCTGAGCCTGGTCTCAGGCACCGGCGAGTACCTGTGGCACGGCCGCGAGTTCGTCGACATCGACAGCCCCGATCTGCCCTTCTTCAGCCTGGAACAGCTGCGGGATTCGCCGGTGCTGCTGGACGAGGCCTGGCGGGCCGCCGCCCATGTACTGATGCGCCGCCTGCTCGCCAAGCATCGCGCCGGCTTGCGCGATCGCCGCGAGGGCTATGCCGATTGATCGCGACGCGAGTGCGGCGGCGCTTCATGGCCAGCCGCGGCCCTGCAAGCGTCGCCTTGCATGCGTGGCTTCGCGTTGCAGATCGGGAAAGAAGGCCCTGAACCCGACCTCGATACGTGTCGCATGCGCGGTCAGGCCCGGCAGGAGTGCGACAAGACCCGCGCCGCCGCCGGACAGGCGTGCAGCCATGCGGCTCAACGCCCGATCCACGCTCGCGCGCTGCCGATAGCTGCTCAACCAGTCGCCCGAGGCCATGAGGGGGGCGATGCGCTGCAGGCGCGGCGGCAGCTCAGGCAGCCGTCGCAGCAGCAGGGCGTAGACGCGCTGGCTGAATGCCTCCAGCGGCTGGCTCGAATAGTCAGCCCAGTCGCGCGCCAGCAGATGGTCGAAGTAGACATCCATAGCGATGCCTGCGAATCGCCGCTGGCCCTGCGGAAACAGCGCTTTCAGTGCGAGCACCTGCGGATGCGCGTCGGTGTAGCTGTCGATGTGGCGATGCAGGCGAATCTCGCGCTGCACCTCGGGAGCCCAGGACGAGAGATCGGCGCCAACCACGAAGTCGCCCAGCAGCGCGCCGAGCAGGGCATCCTCGCTGTGATCCGCGAGGTGGAGATGGGCGAGGTAGTTCATGGCCGCAGTGTGCCTCGGCGCCTTCGCCTCGGGACGGCCCGAGATCGCAGGGGCTGCGCGCAGGAACGCGCGAGCTGGCGTGGCAGGGCCAGCCTCAGAAGCTGATGAACAGCCCGCCGTTGACCGGCAGCAGGGCGCCGGTGATATAGCCCGAACCTTCGGCGGCCAGGAAGTCGACCACGCGGGCGATCTCGGCTGGCTGGGCGATGCGGCCGACCGGGATCTGCTGCAGGATCTTCTCGCGGACCGGCTGCGGGATCGTCTGCACCATCGGCGTGTCGCAGTAGCCCGGGGCCACCGAGTTGACCGTGATGCCCTTGGCCGCCACTTCGCGCGCCAGCGCCATGGTGAAGCCGTGCACGCCGGCTTTCGCGGCCGCGTAGTTGGTCTGGCCGAACTGCCCGGTCTGACCGTTGATCGAACTGATGTTGATGATGCGGCCATAGCCTTGGGCGATCATCGGCTCGATCGCCGGTCGACACAGGTGGTAGAGCGCGTTGAGGTTGACCCCAAGCACGGCGTCCCAGTGGTGCTTCTCCAGCTTGCGCAGGGTCGCGTCGCGAGTGATGCCCGCGCTGTTGACCAGCACATCGAGTCGGCCGTGGCGGGCGATGATCTCGGCGATCGCGCGGGCGCAGGCCTCGTGGTCGCTGACGTCGAGCGCGAGGGTCTCGAGATCGGCCAGGCCGGGCAGGGCGCGCAGCTCGGCGAGTCGCGCTTCCGGCAGGCTGATATCCGCGGCGATCACACGGTGACCGCTGGCGACCAGGGCCTGGCAGGTGGCGGCGCCGATTCCGCCGGTGCCGCCGGTGACGAGGGCGATACGTGGGGTCATTGAGCGTATCCCGAATGCAATGTGCAGCTAGCGCTGGATGATGCTGCGCAGGCCCGCGCCGAAGCTACCGCTGCGCGCACAGCGATGGCTCCCAGAGCGATCGTCTGCGCCGCCTCAGCGGCTTCAAGTGCGGGTGCTGTCCGCAGCACTCAGCTGGAATCGACAACGCTCAGCGAGGACGCGGTTTGCTGCCGCTGGTCGGAGGCTCAGGCTTGTCTTTCGCCTCGCTGGCGGGCGCTTCCGGGCGCGTAGCGCCGGGGCGCAGCATGCCCTCCTGGAAGCTTTTCCACAGATCGAGATTGCGCTCGGTCAGCTGATTGAGCATCGAGAAGGGCGTCTTGCCCAGCAGGCTGTTGAGCTGATTGCGGAACTGATGCTGCTGGTCGAGGAACAGCTGCATGCTTCGCTCGAGGTAGCTGCCCATGAAGCCCTGCAGGCTGTCGCCGTAAAAGCGGATCACCTGGCTCAGCAGCTGGGTGCTGAACATGGGCGAGCCCTTTTCCTCGTGCTCGGAGATGATCTGCAGCAGCACCGAGCGGGACAGGTCTTCGCCGGTCTTGGCGTCGCGCACCTCGACCTCTTCGCCGTCGACGATCAGCTGACGCACGTCTTCCAGCGTGATGTAGCTGGAGATCTCGGTGTCATACAGACGGCGATTCGGATACTTCTTGATGACCCGGGGCTTGGGCATGGGCGTCGAGGCTCTCTGGGCTGGCAGGGGCCGCGCGCTCGGCTCTTCGACGGGCGCCGCGGCTTCGCTTGAGGAAGATGGCACGGCCCATCCTGGGCAGCCCGGGGCGATGGTCACGGTATGCAGCAACGCCGCAAGGGCCAGCGTCTTCGGGGGGTTGGCTCCACTGGCGCGGCGGCGCTGCGCCGCGCCAATGGTTTCACATGTTACCAGCCCATGTGGTGGCCGCCGTTGATGTCCAGATTGGAGCCGGTGATCCAGGCGGCTTCCTCGGAGACAAGAAACGCCACGGCATACGCGATTTCCTCGGGCTTGCCCAAGCGGCCGGTGGGGATGTCGGCGACGATCTTCGCGCGCACTTCTTCCGGAACGGCCATGACCATGTCGGTGGCCACGTAGCCGGGCGAGACCGTGTTGACGGTGATGCCGAGCTTGGCGTTTTCGCGTGCGAGCGAAATGGTGAAGCCGTGCATGCCGGCCTTGGCCGCGGCGTAGTTGGCCTGGCCGTACTGGCCCTTCAGGCCGTTGATCGAGCTGATCTGCACGATGCGGCCCCACTTGCGATCGCGCATGCCGTCGATCACCGGGCGGGTCATGTTGAAGCACGAGTTCAGGTTGGTGTTGATCACCTCGTGCCACTGCTCGGCGCTCATGCGGTGGAAGGTGCCGTCGCGCGTGATGCCTGCATTGTTGATCAGCACTTCGACCGGGCCGAGCGTGTCAGCCACGGCCTTGGCGATCGCCGCGCCGCCCTCCGGGCTGCTGATGTCGCCGGGCACGATCGCGATGTCGAAACCCTCAGCCTTGAGCGCCGCCTGCCACTCGCGCGCCTTGGCCTCGTTGCGGTAATTGGTCGCCACCTTGTGGCCCATCTGCGCGAGCCGCTTGCAGATCGACGTGCCGATTCCGCCCGTACCGCCCGTCACCAGCGCAACGCGTGCTGTCATGCTCCCTCTCCCATTGTCGACCGGCTCGTTGGTGGCGTGTCGCGCGGGCCGGATCCGCGCGGCAGCCCCCGAGTTTATACAGGGCTTGCGACCGTGTTTTGACCGGGGGCAAGGCTGCGTCCGAGTGGAATACGGCTGAATTCGAATTCAGACGCGGCACGGCGCAGCAGCGCCTGCGGCGAGCCTGCATCGCGCACGATCGCGGTGGGCTGGCCCAGTGACGCCCAGCACCAGCGCAGCGCTGGCAGCGGGTCGCTGGGGTCAAGGGGCAGCGCCGACAGCGACTTCGAGAGCTTGCGTCCTTCGCTATCCACGACCAGCGGCAAGTGGGCGTACGCGGGCGTTGGCAGGTTCAAGGCGCGCTGTAGCAGGATCTGCCGTGGCGTGGAGTCCAGCAGATCGGCGCCGCGCACAACCTCGGTGACGCCCTGCGCGGCGTCGTCGACGACTACGGCGAGCTGGTAGGCCCAGCAGCGGTCGGCACGCAGAAGAACGAAATCGCCCACAGCCTCGTCAACCGCTTGCTCGATCCGACCGTGCAGGCGATCCACGAAAGCGATCCGGCTGGCCGGGCCGGCCGGTACGCGCAGGCGAATCGCCTCGGCATGCCCCGATGGCTCGGCCACGCAGCGATGATGAAGCCCGCCCGCCGCTGTCAGGTCACTTCTGCTGCATCGGCAGGAAAACGCGAGTCGGTTGCGCAAAAGGCGATCGAGCGCGCTGCGATAGAGTTCGCCTCGCGTGCTCTGCACTACCACCTCGCCGTCGGGCTCCAGGCCGAAGGCGCGCAGGGTGGCGAGCTGGTCGGCGGCTGCGCCCGGCACTTCGCGCGTGCGGTCGACATCTTCGATGCGCACGCGCCAGAGGCCGCCGACGCTGCGCGCGGCGAGCCAGCTGCCCAGGCCGGCGAGCAGGGAGCCCAGATGCAGCGGCCCGGTGGGCGAGGGCGCGAAACGGCCGATGTAGGCTGAATCTGACGCGGCCGATGGTCTTGAATTAGGCTCCACGCTCCCTAATCCATTCTGGCGTCCGTCCGCGGACCTGGTCCACGCATCCGAGGTTTTGAACCATGAAGCGCATTCTCCTGTTCGTCGCCACCAACATCGCCGTGCTGCTGGTGGCGAGCATCGTACTCAAGCTGCTGGGGCTCGATATGGCAATGGCCGCGCGCGGCCAGAGCTTCATCGGCCTGCTGGTCTTCGGCCTGGTGCTGGGATTCACCGGCTCCTTCATCTCGCTGGCGATGTCGAAGTGGGTGGCTAAGCGCAGCACCGGCGCCCAGGTGATCGAGCAGCCGCGCAACGAAATGGAAGCCTGGCTGCTGCAGACCGTGCAGCGGCAGGCGCAGACCGCCGGCATCAAGTGCCCGGAGGTGGCGATCTACGACGCCCCCGAGATCAATGCCTTCGCCACCGGCCCCAGCCGCAACAACTCGCTGGTGGCCGTGTCCACCGGCCTGCTGCGCGGCATGAGCCGGGACGAGGCCGAGGCCGTGCTGGCCCACGAAGTGGCCCACGTCGCCAATGGCGACATGGTCACCATGGCCCTGCTGCAGGGTGTGCTGAACACCTTCGTGATCGTGCTCTCTCGCCTGATCGGCAATTTTGTCGATCGCGTGATCTTCCGCAATGAGGGCGAGGGCGGCGGCATCGGCTTCTTCATCGTCACCCTCGTCGCGCAGGTGGTGTTGGGCATCCTGGCGTCGATGATCACCATGGCGTTCTCCCGTCAACGCGAGTTCCGCGCGGACGAGGGCGGCGCCAAGCTGGCCGGAAAGCAGAAGATGATCGCCGCGCTCGAGCGCCTGCAGGCCCAGCACGGCGAGAACAGCCTGCCCAAGGAAGTGGCCGCCTTCGGCATCAGCGGCCACATGGCGTCCGGCCTGCAGCGCCTGTTCATGAGCCACCCGCCGCTGCCGGAGCGTATTGAGGCCCTGCGCCGCGCCGCCTGAGCCCGCGCAGTTCCAGCCGCAGAACGCAGAAGGCCCGGAGTGATCCGGGCCTTCTGCGTTCTGCGCTTTCGGTGCTCGCCTCAGATGTTGAAGTCGTAGTTCATCTCGGGCGAAGCCGCAGCCAGGAAGTTGCCCTGCACGAAGTGCACCGAGCTGGTGAACAGCACGGTCATGCTGGCGGCGTCCTGCACGAACTCGGCAATCGTCGACTTGCCGAGGTCGCCGGCACGCGCGGCCAGCTCGCGCACCTTGGCCTGGTGCTCGCTGTTGCGGCCCAGATCCTCGGTGAAGCTGCGATCCAGCTTGAGCATGGTGGGCTCAAGATGCTTCAGCACGTCCAGCGAGTGGGTGCTGGCGCCGTACTGCTCCAGGCACATACCGCAGCCGAGCTTGGCCACGGCGCGCTGGAAGTCCTTGGCGCCCTTGAGATAGGTCATCACGCGCGTCTCGGGCACGCCGAACACCAGCTGGTCACCGCGGACGCCGGTCTGCTTGAGCAGGTTGGCGATCCAGCCGGGCAGGCTGGGGTCCTGCATGCTCTGCGGGGTCAGCTTCACCAGCAGGCGGCGCGCGTGTTCGGTCTTGACCTTGGCCAGCACGGCGATCGCGTGCGAGAGCACCCAGCGATCGACCTTTTCGATCAGGCCGTGCTCCTCCGCGATCGGCAGGAAGGCGAGCGGCGGCGCGATCTCGCCGTCGCCCACCCGCATACGCAGCAGCGTTTCGTAGAACTCGACCGGCTCACCCTGCAGGCTGATGATCGGCTGGTAGTGCAGGACGAAGTCGCCCGACTTCAACGCCTGCTGGATACGCGCCACCCAGGTGCGAACACGCTCTTCCTCGGCGCGGTCGCGGGCGGCCGGGTCGAACAGCGACAGGCGATTGCCGCCCTCTGAAATCGCCGCCTGCAGGCACTGGCCGGCCTTGCCCAGCACCTGCTGCGCGGGGCCGGACTTGTCGCTCATCTGCACGCCACCGATGCTGACCGTGAGGGTCGCCGAGCGGCTGCCGATCTCAAGAATGTGGCCCTCGAAAGCCGTGCGCACGCGCTCGGCCAGCTCACGCGTCTGTGCGTGGTTGCTGCCGCGGCACACCAGTCCGAAGGTGTGGTCGGCAAAGCGCGCCAGCAGGACGTCGTCGCCCAAGGTGTGCCGCAGCAGGGTGGCCGCATCGGCCAGCAGGGTGTCGGCGTGGCCCAGGCCGATGTCGTTCAGCAGATTGCCGAAGTTGTCGACCTCGATCAGCAGCGCAGCCTGATCCTTGGCGCCGCTCTCGGCGCGGGCCGCGGCCGCTTCCAGCTCGGCCAGGAAGACCTGGCGATTCAGCAGGCCCGTCACCTGGTCACGTTCGCGCAGGGTCTGCAGCTCTTCGCTGTCGACAAACTGCTTGCGGAACACGATCTGCAGGCACGGCTCACCTTCGTAGCTGGCGCGGGCGAACTCCATGACCGCGTCGAAATCGATGCCGTCGGCGCGCATGGCCTTCAGTTCCAGCTTGTCTGGCGGCGGCTCGCCCTTGCTCAGGCGCTTCAGCAGGGCCTTGAACTCGCCGGCGTGGCTGGGCGCGATCAGGTCGAGCAAGGGCATGCCTTCGACCTCCTCGAAGTCGGTATAGCCGAACATTTCGAGGTAGGCGTGGTTGGCGCGGATGTGCATGCCTTCGTGAGCGTAGGCGATGGGGTCGCGCGATGAGTCGATCAGCGCGTCGCAGCGGCGCGCGGTTTCGCGCAGGGCTTCCTCCAGCCGCTGCTGGCTGCGCCGCGCCTCGGTGGCAAGCCAGGCGTGCTTGAGCGTTGGCAGGATCTGCTCCGGTCGCTGGCGCAGCACGATGTGGAAGGCACCCTGTGCACACGCTTCAAGCACGGTCGCTTCATCAATGCCTGAGTGGCTGGCAACCAGGGCCGCATGGCGGCCGGCCTTGCGCACCGCTTGCGCAACTTCGGCGAAAGGCAGGCGCTTGCCGCCCCAGGCCGCGATCACGAGGTCGGGCTGCTGTTTGCCGAGCTGATCGACAAGCTCATCAATGGTTTCGGGGCGAGCGCTGCGAACGGCGATGCCGCCATTGCGCAATGCGCTGACGATCGACTCTGCGTCTTCGAGGTTGTCCTCGATCTGCAGCAGTCGGATCACGGTTTCCTGTTTGGCCATCGAACTCCCTTGAAACTGCGATTGCGACGGGCACGCAGCCGAAGCTGCCTGCCTGCCGGACCCGCCCCCCAACGGACCTTTGGCTGGTGATGCTGCCGGCGCCGGGCGATGCCATCCATCGCGCCCTGCGCGCCGCAGGTCGGCCCAACGCTAACGCTGGCCGCCTGTTCTGCAAGACATCGGAGTGTGTCCAAATCGCGAGGAGTGCGCAAACGCCCATCGCGCTCCGTCGTTCACCTTGTTAGGAGCTTCACGTTTCGGCCGTGAGCACCAGCGGCAGTTTGCTGTTGGCTCCCGCACGCTCGCGTACCAGCTTGGGCACGAGGTAGCCGGGCAGCCGCCCGCGCAGCGCGGCCTCCAGCGCCAGCGCTTCGGTGTCGGGCACCTCGAAGTGCGCGGCACCGGCAACGCGGTCTAGCTGGTGCAGGTAGTAGGGCAGAGCGCCGGCAGCAAAGCTCGCCTCAGCGAGGTCGACCTGAGCCTCGACCGTGTCATTGATGCCGCGCAGCAGCACCGCCTGGTTCAGCACGGTCAGGCCCGCCGCTCGCAGCGCGGACAGCGCGCGGGCGACCGAGGCATCGAACTCGCGGCCGTGGTTGGCGTGAATCACCATCACCTTCTGCAGGGGCAGGGCGGCCAGCCAGTCGATGAGATCGGTATCGACGCGCTCGGGCAGCACCACCGGCAGCCGGCTGTGAAGACGCAGGCGGCGCACCTGCGGCAGGGCGAGCAGCTGCGCGCTGAGTTCGCGCAGCTTGGCGGTCGACAGCGACAGCGGATCGCCGCCGCTCAGGATCACCTCGTCAACGCTCGGATCGGCCTCCAGCGTGTCGAGCGCAGCCTGCCAGGCGTTCGCGGCCGCACTGTCTTCCGCGTAGGGGTAGTGGCGGCGGAAGCAGTACCGACAGTGCACGGCGCAGCTGCCCGTGGCCACCAGCAGGGCGCGGCCCTGGTACTTCTGCAGCACGCCGCGACCGCTGCGGGCCGCCGTGTCGCCCACGGCATCAAGCCCGAAACCTTCGACCTCAAGGGTCTCCAGATCGAGCGGCAGCACCTGGCGCAGCAGCGGGTCGTGGGGGTCGCCGTGGCGCATGCGCGCGACAAAGCCGCGCGGCACCCGCAGCGGAAAGCCGGCCGCATCCGCGGGCAGGCGTTCGGCCAGCGCTTCCAGCCCCAGTACATGCAGCAGCTCCAGGGGATCCGTGATGGCGTCCCGCCACAGTCGACGCCAGTCGCCGGACGAGCCCTCGGTCGCGGCGGGCTGCGCGCTCCGCGGGTTTGCGCTTATCATTTCGCCTCTTTGGCCGGCGATTCGCCGGCGATCACCGAAAACCCGATAGTTTAGCCGCAGCCTGCGGCTCGAACTTCATTACTCCGGAGCACGCATGGCCACCTACGGTCTGAACGACGTCAAGAACGGACTCAAGATCATCCTGGACAGCGACCCCTACGTCATTGTCGAGGCCGAGTTCATCAAGCCGGGCAAGGGCCAGGCCTTCACCCGCATCCGCGTGCGCAACCTGAAGAACGGCCGCACCACGGAGAAGACGCTGAAGGCCAACGAAACGGTAGAAGGCGCCGACGTCGTCGATACCGACATGCAATACCTGTACAGCGACGGCGAGTTCTGGAACTTCATGCAGCCCGACAGCTTCGAGCAGTTCAGCGCCGACGCCACCGCCATGGGCGATGCGGCCAAGTGGCTGAAGGGCGAGGAGATGTGCGTGATGACGCTTTGGAACGGCGCACCACTGTCGGTGGCCCCGCCGAACTTCGTCGAGCTGCAGATCGTCGAGACCGACCCCGGCGTGCGTGGCGACACGGCCTCGGGCGGCGGCAAACCGGCCAAGCTCGAAACCGGTGCCGTGGTGCGCGTACCGCTGTTCATCGAGAACGGCGAATTCATCCGCTGCGACACCCGAAGCGGCGAATACGTGAGCCGAGTCAAGTAAGCCCCTCCGACCCGGCCCTGCGCCGGGTCGGTGCTATAGGGCGACTGGAAACCGTACAGGAGGCATGGAGCGCATGCGTGAGATCGACCTGCTGATCGAGGCCGGCTGGGTGGTGCCCGTCGAGCCGCATGCCGTGGTGCTGGAGCAGCACGCCGTGGCGGTGGACGCCGGCCGCATCGTCGAGCTGCTGCCGATCCCGGCGGCGCGCGCGCGCTACGCCGCCCGCGAGACCGTGAGCCGTCCCAGGTCCGTGTTGATTCCGGGCCTCGTCAACGTCCACGTGCACAACCCCATGACCCTGATGCGCGGCTTGGCCGATGACCTGCCGCTGATGACCTGGCTGAACGATCACATCTGGCCGGTCGAGGGCGCGGTGATCGGCCGCGAGTTCGTCGGCTGCGGCGTCGAACTGGCGGTGGTTGAGATGCTGCGCGGCGGCACCACCACCTGCAACGAGAACTACTTCTTCCCTGATGCCGCCGCCGCCACCTACCGGCGGATGGGCTTCCGCGCCTGCGTCGGCCTGCCGGTGATCGATTTCCCCACCGCCTGGGCCGCCTCGGACGACGAGTACTTCGACAAGGCCCTGGAGCTGCACGACGCCCTGCGCGGCGACGCCCTGGTCAACACCGCCTTCGTGCCGCATGCGCCCTACACGGTGAAGGACGCGAGCTTCGAACGCATCCGCCTGCTCGCCGACCAGATGGGCCTCGTCGTGCACTGCCACGTGCATGAAACTGCGCAGGAGATCGAGGACTCGCTCAAGCAGTACGGGCAGCGCCCGCTGGCACGCCTGCAGCGGCTGGGCCTGGTGAACTCGCAGCTGCTGGCCATCCACATGACCCAGCTCACGCCCGCCGAAATCGAGCTGTGCGCGGCCCAGGGCGTGTCGATCGGCCATTGTCCGGAATCCAACCTCAAGCTGGCTTCGGGCTTCTGCCCGATCGAGGCCCTGCGCCGCGCCGGCGCCAACATCGCACTCGGCACCGACGGCTGCGCCAGCAACAACGATCTCGACATGTTCGGCGAGATGCGCACCGCCGCGTTGCTGGCCAAGGGCGTGGCGATGGATGCCGCGGCACTTGATGCCCCCAGCGCGCTGCGCATGGCCACCCTCGGCAGCGCCCGGGCGATGGGGATGGAAGACACCATCGGCTCGATCGAGCCCGGAAAAGCGGCTGACCTCGTGCTTGTCGATCTCGATCAGCCCGAATCGCAGCCGTTCTACAACGTGATCTCGCAGCTGGTGTACGCCGGCGCGCGCCAGCAGGTCAGCGATGTCTGGATCAACGGTCGCGCGCGCCTGCGCGATCGCCAGCTGGTCGATGTCGATCTCGAAGCCTTGATGGCGCGCGTGGCTGAATGGCGCACGCGGATCGCCGGCATTCCGCGCCGCCACTGAGCGCGCGCGGCCGCAGCCGAATCTTCAATGCCTATTGCGCAGTGGCGTCCCCTGCGCACTGGAGTCACCGATGAACCCCCCCGCTGTGAACCAAAGCTCGCGCCGCGAGAACGTCGACCCCGCCGAGCTTGCGCGCTTCGGCCAGCTGGCCGCGCGCTGGTGGGACCCGAACGGGGAAGCCCGGCCCCTGCACGACCTGAATCCCGCGCGTCTCGGCTACGTCGCCGAGCGCGTGGGACTGGATGGTGCCGAGGTGCTCGACGTCGGCTGCGGAGGCGGTCTGCTGTCCGAGGCGCTGGCCTCGCGTGGCGCCAGCGTCACCGCCCTGGATCTGTCTCCCGAAGTGCTGGAGGCGGCGCGACTGCACCTGTACGAATCCGGGCTGAAGGTCGACTACCGCGAGCAGTCGGTCGAGTCGCTGGCCGAGCATTGCCCTGCGCGCTTCGACGCCATCACCTGCATGGAGATGCTCGAACACGTCCCCGACCCGGCTTCGATCGTCGAGGCCTGTGCCCGATTGCTCAAGCCCGGCGGTCGTCTGTTCCTGTCGACCTTGAACCGCACGCCTGCAGCCTTTGGGCTCGCTATTGTCGGCGCCGAGTACGTGATGCGCCTGCTGCCGCGCGGCACCCACCGCTACGCCCAGTTCATCCGTCCGTCCGAGCTCGCCGGCGCACTCCGTCGCGCGAGCCTGGAGCTGGAGGACGTCAGCGGCCTGCACTACAACCCGCTGACGCGTTCGGCGACGGTGGGGGGGCACACCCAGGTCAACTACCTCGCCTGTGCAGTCAAGCCGGAGGCGGGCCGTGGCTGAGCGTGGGGCGGTGCTGTTCGATCTCGACGGCACCCTGGTCGACAGCGCCGCCGATTTGCTGCATGCAGCGAACGTGCTGCGCGCGCGGCGCGGGCTTGAGGCCCTCGCGATGGGGCGCTTTCGGCCCTTCGTTTCGCGTGGCGCGCGCGCCATGCTGGGCGCCTCGTTGCCGGGATTCGCGCCCGAGGACGAATCGACCTTGGCCGAGTTCCTGAACGTCTATGCCGCGGCGGTGGCCGCGCATTCGTGTCTCTTCCCCGGCGTCGCCGCGCTGCTTGATGCGATCGAAACCCGGGGCCTGCGCTGGGGCATCGTCACCAACAAGGCCGAAGGCCTGGCCCGCCCGCTCTGCGAGGCGCTGGGCCTGTTGCCGCGCTGCGCGGTGCTGATTGGCGGCGACAGCCTGCCGCAGCGCAAGCCGCACCCCATGCCCCTGCTGGAAGCCTGCCGGCGCATCGACGCCGCGCCGGCCGCCAGCCTGTACCTGGGCGACGACCCGCGCGACATCGAGGCCGCGCACGCGGCCGGCCTGCGTGGCATCGCCGTGGACTGGGGCTACTTCGACCCGGCGCATCCGCCGGCGGCCTGGGGCGCACAGCGGGTGATCAGCGCCCCGCTGCATGTGCTGGACGAGCCCCTGCTGCGCGAGCGTGCGGTATGAGCGAGGCCAGCCTGCAGGCGCAGATCCAGAAGCTGGAGGCGCGTCGTCCCGAACTGGCCCAGCAGACGATCTTCCTGCCGGCCGCGCAGCGCGATCGCATCGCGCTCTGGTATGCCTTGCAGGACGAGATCGAGGAGGCCTGCTTCGAGCTTTCCGAACCCTTCATTGCCCACACCAAGCTGGGCTGGTGGGCGGAGGAGCTGGAGCGCGGAGCGCGCGGCGAGGGGCGTCATCCGCTGGTGCAGGCCTTTTTTGATTTGCCAGCCGCACGCGCGGCGGACGCCGCACTGTGGCGCGGTTTGCCGCATGCGGCCCTCGGTCTGATCGAGCGTGAGTTGGCGCCGGGCTCGGTCGAACAGTCGCTGTCGGCGCTGCGCCCCTTGGCGTTCGCTTTGGATCAGCTGGAGCGCGCGCTGTTCGGCGGTGACAGCGCGGAATCGGACATTGCCATCGAGCTGCTGCTGCGTCGCCAGCAGCGCGCCGCGCTGGGGCACCACGCGCAGGCCCGGCTGCCGCGCAACCTGCTGGCCCGGCATGGGCTGGCGCCCTCGCACCTGGCCGAGCCCGACAAGCGCACCGAACGCGCTGCGTTTGCGCGGGATTTCGCGGCGGCACTGCGTGAGCAGCGCGCCTCCACAGGCAGCCGCAGCGCGCGGCCACGAGCGCTGCAGACGGCTGTGTTGACGTGGCAGTTGAGTCGGCTGTCGCGCCACGGCGAGCTTGCGCCGCCGCGCGGCTTCGGCCTGATGCTTGCGCTGTGGCGGGCCGCCCGCGGCAGCGCGCCGCTGCCCGGCTGAGGTGCTTCGCGGGACACAGTGTTGTCGCCTGTGTGCGAGAGCGCTCAGCTCGCAGCCGGTATAGTCGCGCGCAGCCCCTGGAACGCCGACTCTGCCCGGCGCCGTGGTGCCTTCGGGTCCGCAGCAAATGTGCATGCACGATCGTGAAGGCTTGACGTGAAGGCGACAGCCCCCCACCTAAGGTGCAGCCGGCCAATCCCATGACCGATTACGAGGAGACACCTGTGTCCCCACCCATTGCCGACAACGCCGTGCGCGCAATGCCCGACATCGCCTCCGAAGCCAAGCCCGCCGTTGCTGGCGTGCTCGATTGGGTGGGCATGGGGCAGATCGAAGTGCCGGTGAGCGTGGCCAACGCCGAAGGGCAGACGGTCACTTCGGGAGCGCGCGTTACCGCCTTCGTCAACCTGAAGCGTCCAGACGTGCGCGGCATCCATATGTCGCGGCTGTACCTGCACGTCGACAAGACCCTCTCGAACGAGGCGCTGTCGCCGACCAGCCTGCGCCGTCTGCTGAAGGACTTCCTCGAGTCGCATGCGGAGCTGTCTGACCGTGCCTTCGTGCGCGTCGAGTTCGAGCATCTGGTGCGCCGCCGCGCGCTGAAGAGCGACAACTCCGGCTGGAAGAGCTACCCCTGCGTGATCACGGGCCTGATGGAGCACGGCCAGTTCCAGGTCGAGCTGTCGGTGCAGATTCCGTACTCCAGCACCTGCCCCTGTTCGGCGGCGCTGGCGCGGCAGCTCATCCAGGAGCAGTTCCAGACGGACTTCCCTTCGGGCGCGGGCATCGACCGGGACTCCGTCCTGGCGTGGCTGGGCACCGAGCGAGGTATTCGCGCCACGCCGCACAGCCAGCGGTCCACGGCCGAGGTTCGCGTGCGCCTGCTGCCCTCGTTTGCCAACTTCCCGATCATCGACGTGATCGACCGCGTCGAGGGCGCGCTGAAGACACCAGTGCAGTCTGCGGTGAAGCGCGAGGACGAGCAGGCCTTCGCGTTGCTGAACGGCGAGAACCTGATGTTCTGCGAGGACGCCGCGCGTCGCATGCAGGCCGCTTTGAACGCTGACGAGCGCATCGCCGACTTCTGGGTGCGCGCCTCGCACTACGAAAGCCTGCATCCGCACAACGCGGTGGCGGTGGCGGTGAAGGGCGTGCCCGGTGGCTATGCAAGCGGCCTGGACTGGATCGCCCGGCTCTCCGAGCACCATTGAGCCGAAAGCACCCCGCAACGAGAACCCCGGCCTTGTGCCGGGGTTTTCGTTTTCAGCGCGGGCCCGCGCTTACCAGAACGGCCGCCACCACGGACCCCAGTAGGGCGAGCGGAAGGGATAGGCATAGCGGTGGTCGATGCGTTCCTCGCGCTCTTCCCACAGGTAGACGACTTCGGCATCGAGTCGCGGATAGTTGAAGCTGTAGCCGCCAATGGCGCGCGGCTCGAAGCCGCTGATCCGGCCGGTGAAGGTGACATCGCGGCCTTCCGCGAACAGTGCCGGGTCGTAGAAGCCACTGCGGCAGGCGATGAAGCGGCCGTCGGTGACCTCGCGCTTCAACTGCGGCTTGCCGTCCGACCGCAGCGGGCGCGACAGCACGGTGAAGCAGGTGCGGCTTGCCTCAGGCTCGACCGAGATGAGGCTGCCGCCCCAGCGCACGCTGGCCCCCGGCGTGCCCTGTTGGCTGGCCTGCTCCGGGCTGAGGGTGCTGAATTCGCCGCGGATGGGTTTGGGCCCCGAGGCGCAGGCGCTGAGCGCGAGCACCGCGCATGCGATGGGCAGCGAGCGAAGACGTGGACTCATGGCTTGACTCCTGTCGGTGCAGAGGAAGGAACAGTCGCTCGATGCCGTCGCGGGCGGAAGGCTCGCAGCGCGCGGATCAGGCGGGCGCGCTCGGCGTCATCGGCATCGGCAGCGTAACGTTGGGCACTGTAAGCCCGAGTGAGTTCAAGCAGATCCGCGGCCAGCCGGGGCAGCGCCGCCGCCGCCCGGCGACCAAAGCTGAGTGGCGCTTCATCGGCGCGGCGCTCGATGCCGAGTTTGCCAAGCCTTCGACAGAACAGCAGCCAGGCCGCGACCAGCGGGTCGGCGCTGCGCGGGCCGCCGCGCAGCACCAGCCAAAGCGTGAGCGCGAGCGCGAGGCCGAACGCCCCGGCCAGCGCCAGCCCGAGCTCGCGCCAGTCGCTGGCATCGATGCCGAAGCTGAGCAGCAGGCTGCGCTGGCGCGCCGCATTGAAGCCGAGCACCAGCGTATTCCAGCCGTGGCGCAGCCAGTCGGCGGCGTCGAGCAGGGGGCCAAGACCCGACTTCCACCCCGACTGGGATTCCGCGTCGATCGAGTTCCCGCCTTCAATCCGCTGCGGGGACACCGCGGCGGTTGGATCGATACGGACCCAGCCGCGCTCGTCCATCCAGATTTCGCTCCAGGCATGCGCATCGGACTGACGCACGAGCACATAGTCGCCGATGGGGTTGTAGAAGCCACCCTGATAGCCGGTGACGACGCGAGCCGGAATGCCCGCCATCCGCATCATCACCGTGAAAGCTGAGGCGAAGTGTTCGCAGAACCCCTCGCGGGTCTGGAACATGAATTCGTCAACGCTGTGCCGACCCAGTGGAGCGGGGCTGAGCGAGTAGCTGAACTCCCGGTTGAACAGCTCCAGCGCTTTTGACACCAGCGCATCGTCGTCGAGCCCCTCAGCTTGCCAGCCTTGAACCAGGGCGAGCGTTTGCGGATTGAACTCCTCCGGCAGCCTCAGCATTTGCCTGCGCATGTGCGCAGACAGCGACGTCGCGACGACGCCTTCGATCGTGGACTCGAGTTCGAAGCGCATGACATCGGTGAGCCGCCTCGCCGAAACCACGCTGTCGTCCTGCAGAAGCTGGAGGCCTTCAGTCGCCGCCAGCGTCCGAGGATCCACCGCGTCAAGACCGACAACCCAGTGACGCTCATTGGGTTCCTGGGTCATCCGATATCGGAATCGCTCGCCTTCGCGAAGGGCTGAAGGCAAGGGCTGCGGCTGCGACAACCATGGCGAGAATGCCCAGGTTCGACCATCGAACTGGGTCAGGACCGGACCTCGCCAATAGAGCCGCTGCTCCTCTGGCCGAGCTCCGATGAACTCGACGCGCAGAACCGGAGTGTCGTCGCCGATCAGATTCAATATGTCGCCGGGACTCATTCGATCGCTCAGGCCGGTCTTCGCCTGATCCGAGTTCTCCGGCAGCCCCCACAGCGGCTGCGGCAGCCGCGGGAAGAGCAGAAAGCCCACCGCCGCCAGCGGCAGCGACAGCAGCATGAGCAGGCCCGTGGCGCGCAGCCGGCGTGCGAGCCCGGGAGCTTCCGTGGGGCTGCCGCTTTCGATTTCGCTGACCCTTGCCAGCGCGGTGAGGATCAGCACCGCCGACAGCAGCGCCAGCAGCAGGGTCAGCGGGCCCTGGTCCTGCAGGAACGCGGCCATGATCGCGAACAGGCTGAAGCTCAGCAGGGCGCGTGCGTCGCGCAGCGTGTTCGTCTCCAGCAGCTTCAGCGCCAGCATGGTGGCCAGCAGGCCGGCGCCCGTGTCGCGGCCGAACTTGAAGCCGTAGATGTAGAGCACCACGCCAGCCACGCCCAGCGTCAACAGCAAACGCAGCCAGGCCGGGATGTGGGCGCCCCGCAGGCCTGCACCGGCGCCGGCCAGGCCCAGCAGCAACAGCAGCGGACCCAGCCAGCCGCTGAGCTGCAAGCCCAGCGGCAGCAGGGCTGCGAGGCCGGCGGCGACGCACCAGCCGAACACCGGCAGCGACAGGCGCGGCAGGGGCGCGGGTTCACGGCCAAGCAGAGCGCCGAAGCGGGCGATCAGCGCGCTCATGGCAGCAGCGCCAGGGCACGCAGGCCCGCGTGCAGGTGCCCGTCGCCGCGCCCGGGGCCGAGGTGCTCGCCGGGCAGGATCAGCTCGGAGACCAGGCCCCGGCGCTCAGCCTCGACCAGCCAGCGGGCCAGGCGCTCGATGCGCTGTTCAGGCGGCAGGTGCAGCAGCTGGGCGTAGTCGAGCCGGACTTCCAGACCGGCCGGGCTTTCGAACTCGCGGACGATGGGCTTGCCGAGCTGGGCGCTGCGCTTCCAGGCCATCAGGCGCAGCGGATCGCCCTGCCGATGCTCGCGCAGGCCGTGGACCTCCTCGCTGGGGCTGCGCTGCCGGCGTACGCCGCTGCTGGCGCCGTCGCCGGGCAAGGGCGGGGCCTGGTCTTCCAGTCGGGGGTACACCAGCACCTGCGCCTGCGGGTTCAGCCAGCTCCAGACCACAAAGAGGCCGAGCGGCCACCGCGTCGAAAGCTTGATGCGACCGATCGGGTGCAGCCCGCGGCGCGCGGTGGCATAGGGCAGATTCACGCTCACATGGCGCTCCGGCAGCGCTTCGAACACCCGCGCGCGGCCTTCGCGCTCGACGCACAGGCCGCGACGCGCGCGTCGCCCTTCGCCCTCGAAGCGAAGCCGCAGCTCGGCGGTCTCGCCGGCGTGCACGGGCGCGGCAGCGATCTCCACAAGACGCAGGCCCGACAGCCCAAGCCAGCCGCGCAGCAGAGCGGTGTGCACGCTGGAGGCCATCAGGAACACCAGCATCAGCGCCGGGTTGTTGTTGTAGTTGAGGGCGCCGGCGGCCATCACTGCCAGCAGGAGGCAGAAGAACAGGCCGAAGCGGCTGGGCAGCACATAGATGCGCCGGCGGTGGATCTCGATCGGCAGCGCTTCGGTCTCGCGCAGACGGGTCAGCGCCGGCAGCCGGCGCTCGGCCTGGGCCAGCGCGAAACGCCAGGTGCGGGCGGCCAGCGCGCGCATGCTCAGCGACTCAGGCTTCGACCGGCACCGAGGCCAGCAAACGCCGGGCGATCTCCTCGGCGCTCCCGCGGCCGGACTCGACCACCAGGCGATGTGCAGTGGCTTCGACGAAAAGCGCCTGCACGTCCTCGGGCAGCACGTGCGCGCGCCCGCCGAGCAGCGCATGGGCGCGAGCCGCACGCAGCAGGGCGAGGCCTGCGCGCGGCGACAGGCCCACGCGAAGGCCAACGAAGCTGCGGCTGGCCGCCAGCAGGCGCTGCACGTAATCGACCAGGGCCTCGGAGGCATGCACGGCGGCGACCGCGTCACGCAGAGCGAGCACGTCCTGCGCCGAGAGCTGGGGTGTGCAGCGCTGGATCAGCTCGCGGCGGTCGGCCCCGGCCAGCATGGCGCGCTCGTGTGCGGCTTCGGGGTAGCCCATCGACAGGCGCAGCAGGAAGCGGTCCAGCTGGGAGTCGGGCAGCGGAAAGGTGCCCGAGAGATCCACCGGGTTCTGCGTGGCGATCACGAAGAAGGGATGCGGCAGCGCATGGCAGGTGCCGTCGATGGTGACCTGCTGCTCGGCCATGGCCTCCAGCAGGGCGCTCTGCGTGCGCGGCGGCGCGCGGTTGATCTCGTCGGCCAGCAGAAGCTGGGTGAACACCGGCCCCGGATGGAAGCGGAAGCCGCGCTGCTCGGCCTCGTAGACCGAGACGCCGAGGATGTCCGAGGGCAGCAGGTCGGCGGTGAACTGCAGGCGCTGGAATTCGAGGCCCAGGGTGGCTGCCAGCGAGCGCGCGAGCGTGGTCTTGCCCAGCCCGGGCAGATCCTCCACGAGCAGATGGCCGCCAGCGAGCAGGCAGGCGAAGGCGAGTTCGATCTCACGCGGCTTGCCCAGCACCAGCCCGTTGACCTGGGCGAGCGCTGCGCCGAGGGCGCTGCGGCTTGCCTCGGGTAGGATCGCGGCCGTTCGGGCAGTGGCGGGCATGGGCAGGTCCTTGGAGCAGACGATCGAAATCGCGGAAGCGCGGGAGTGTAGACCCGCAGCAGTGAGCGCGGCATGCCTGTGAACGGCGTCACGTCGGCGTCCTCCGCGTGGCTGCCTCGCCTGTTCTGGGGCGCTTGGGTATTCCTTCTGGTCGGGCGGGCGCTGCTCGCGGCGCAGCTGCCGCTGTTCGGCGACGAGGCCTTCTATGCGTGGGAATCGCGGCACCCCGCCTGGGCCTACTCCGACCTGCCGGGCTTCACCGCCTGGGGCATCCTGGTGGGACGCGCCGCGCTTGAGTCCGAGCTCGGCATCCGCCTCACGAGCCTGCTGCTGGGCGCGCTGCTGCCGCTGCAGTTGATGCGTATCGCCGACGCTTCGGGGCTTGGCGCCTGGCGCTGGCAGGCGGGGCTGCTGGCTCTTCTGCTGCCCCTGCTGTCGATCAACGGACTCATGGCCCTGCCCGAGCCATCCCTGCTGATGGCGGCGATGCTGTGCCTGCATGCGCTGCTCCGGCTGCTGGACTTGGGCCCTGCAGCAAGCTGGTCGCGCGCGGTGCTGCCGCTCTGCGAGCTGCTGATCGGGCTGAGCCTGGGGGCCTTCACCCACTACCGCTTTCTGGCCGTCCTGGCGGCGGGTGGGCTGGCCTTGCTTTGCGTTCCGGCGGCGCGCCAGCTGCTGCGCCATCCGCGGCTGTGGGCGGTCGGCCTGCTCGGGCTGTGCGCCTGGCTGCCGCTGCTGCTGTTCGACGCCAGCGGCCAGCAGGCGGGATGGCGCTTCCAGTTTGTCGAGCGCCACCCCTGGAGCTTCCAGCCGATCGCGCTGGCGGTGCCGCTGGAGCAGGCCCTGCTCGCCACGCCGCTCGCCTGGGCGCTCATGCTGCTGGCCCTGCCGCGGGCCTGGCGCGAGCGCGTGCACTCGCCCGGGCCGGCCCTGCTGGCGCTTGCAGGTGGCGGATTGCTGATGGCCTTGTTTCTGATCGGCCTGTTCGCCGATCGCGAGCGGGTGTCCTTCCACTGGCCCTTGGTCGGCCAACTGGCGCTGCTGCCGCTGCTGGCCCGTCGACTCGGTGAGGCCGGTTCTGCGCTGCGGCGCTGGACCTGGGTGCTGCTCAGCCTGGGTGCTGCGGCCACCTGGGCGCTCTGCCTGCTGCTCGCCCTGCCTTCGGGGCGCGCCGTCTTGGCGAAGCAGATCGATCTGGCCGACAACTTTACTGACATCAGCGCAGTCATGGCCGCCGTTGATGCCCGGCTGGCCGGCCTGCCGCCGGACACGCGGGTGGTCGCCGACAACTTCCTGCTGGCGGCGCGACTGGTGCAGGCGCGCGATGGTGATGCCGGCTTCGGCGTGCTGGACCACGCGCGCAACGCCAAGCATGGACGCGCGCGGCAGCTTGCGCTGTGGGCGCAGGACGAATCCGCGTGGCTGCCCGCCGCGGATCCTGCGCGTCTGGTGATTGTCGAGGAGACCGCACTCGGCCTGCGTGCGCGTCAGCCCTGGCAGCAGCAGCTCTGCGCGCGCCTGCCCGGCCTTCGCTGGGTCGATGAGATCCAACTGCACGGCGGCGCTCAGCGCTACCTCGTGTTCGAGCAGCGCGCCGACGCGGGACCGCGCTGCCGCTTCGCGCCGCTGGCCTATCTCGATACCCCGCTCGACGGCCAGCGTGTGGACGCGCGTTTCCGCGTGTCGGGTTGGGCGATTCGCGATGCCGACGGGCTCGCGCGGGTCGACGTGCTGCTCGACCAGGTGGTGGTGGCGCAAGCGCTCAGCGATCTGGACTTCCCTGGCGTGCTTGAGCAGTGGCCGGGTTCCACGGATCCGCGGCATCCGCGGGTCGGTATCGAGGCGAGCGTAGAGGCGCCATACGAACTGCGCGGCGAGCGCGTGCTCTCTCTGCGCCTCGTCGGGCCCGATGGCGTGGCGCGCGTGCTGCCGATGGCGAGGCTGAAGATCGGCGACTGAGCGGCGCGCCGCCTCAGTCCGCCGAGCGGCGCAGCGCTGCCGGCTCGCGCGCGGCCTGTTCGATCACCGCCTGGGTGGCGTCGTCGAGTTCGGCGCCGGCGCTTTCCAAGCGTTCAAGCTGTCCGGCGATGGTGGCGCGGGCCCGCTGCAGGGCGGCTTCGGCCTGCTTCAGCGCCTGCAGGCTGGCGGTGGCGCCATGGCGCGAGATCCACAGGCGATGCTCCAGCAGATCGCGCAAGGCCTGCTGCACGCGCTGGTCTGCGTCCAGCGAAGCGCGCGCCACCGCACCGATGTCCGCAGGTACGCGTCCGACCACGTCCTGCATGGCGCTCATTCGATCGCGCGTGCGATGCAGAAGCCGCTCCATCTCGTCGGCACCTTCCAACAGGCGGATGAGGGCACGCTGGCGGCTGGCCGCGCGCTGGAAGGGAATCCAGGCAATCAGTCCGATCAGGGCGAAGACTGCGAGAAGGACAAGGATCAGTTCCACGCCGTAGGCATCCAGGGCGGCAGGGCAGGCGGCCGAGTCTGAACCAAGCGCTTCCCTCGCGGCAACGCAACTGGGCTCAGTGCAGCGCGCCATCTCCGTGAACTGTGCGCGCTGCCCGGGTTTGACGCGTTCCCACGCGCCGCCTATCATGCCGCGCTTATGTCCACGAACCTGCCCGAGACGGTCGATGCCGCGCGCATGCTGTCGGGTCGGCGCTGCTTCGAGGGCAGCCTGCCGATATCGCTGCTGCCGCGCTTCGCCGAAGCGCTGGAGCGCGCCGATGGCGAGGTCGCGTATGCGCTTGAGTTCGGGCGTGACGCGGTCGGCGTCGAGTTTCTTGAGATCCGCGTCCGCTGCGCGCCCTGGCTGACCTGCCAGCGCACGCTGGAGCCCTACCAGCATCCGCTGGACGTGCTGCAGCGATTGGGCCTGATCCGCAAGGAAGCTGACGAAGCCGGTCTGCCCGAGGGTTACGAGCCGCTGCTGCTGCCGGAAGATCGGCAGCTGCATCCTCGCGACCTGATCGAGGACGAGTTGATCCTTGCGCTGCCGCTGGTGCCCGCGCGGTCCGACGCCGAGCTTCCCCTTCCGCACGTGGGGGTCGCGGAGCCCGAGCCCGAAGCGAAGCCCAACCCTTTCGCCGCGCTGGCGGCGCTCAAGAAGAACTGACGGAGCCGCGTGCTCCACAGCCCACGCGGGGCTTGGTCTGAGAAGGCCGAACCCCAGACACGCAAACGCAACACCGAAGATTGAAGCCGGAGAACCCCCATGGCAGTGCAGAAGAGCCGCGTCACCCCCTCCAAGCGCGGCATGCGCCGTTCGCATGACGCCCTGACCGCGAAGCAGCTGGCGACCGACCCGACCACGGGTGAGATCCATCTGCGCCATCACATCACCAAGGATGGTTTCTACCGCGGCAAGAAGGTCATCAACGTCAAGTCGGCGGTCGACGCCGAGTAAGGCGTTCGGCGTCCGCATCAGCGGACGCGGCCCTGAGTGTGACCCGAGGCGGCAGGTCGCAAGACCTGCCGCCTTTGTCGTGGCCAGCGTTTGCGGAAGACTTCGCCCGGACGCCGCGGAGGCTCGCCACGCGCACCCGCATCCAGCGCACCGAGCTGGGCGGATTGAGGACCGCAGGCGTGGCTGCGCTGGCCGTGCTGACACATTGGCGTCATCATTCGCAGCCCGCCGATGGCCTCTGTGTCGCCGCCCTGCGCCCGGTGCGCGGAAGCGCGCGCGGCGGCGCCGTCCTCACCCACGCTCACCTCGCCATCCCCAGGAGATCCCGATGCCCTTCGCTCGCATTCTCGGAACGGGCAGCTATCTGCCCGAGCGCATCGTCACCAACGACGAGCTGGCCCAGCGCATCGAGACCTCGGACGAGTGGATACGCGAGCGCACCGGCATCGGCCAACGCCACGTCGCGGCCGACGGCCAGACCACGGTGGACCTTGCCGAGCAGGCGGCGCTGCGTGCGCTGGAAGCGGCCGGTGTGAAGGCCAGCGAGATTGATCTGATCGTCCTCGGCACCACCACGCCGGATCTGGTGTTTCCGTCCTCGGCCTGCCTGCTCCAGCACCGCCTGGGCGCCAACGGCTGCGCCGCCTTCGACGTCAACGCCGCCTGCTCGGGCTTCATGTACGCGCTGGGCACGGCCAACGCCATGATCCGCAGCGGCATGTCGAAGAAGGCGCTCGTGATCGGCGCCGAGACGCTGACCCGCATGCTCGATTGGGACGATCGCACCACCGCCGTGCTGTTCGGAGATGGCGCTGGCGCGGTGGTGCTCGAAGCCAGCGAAGAAGCCGGCATCCTGTCCACGCATCTGCACGCCGACGGCGGCTATGGCCATCTGCTGGCGACCCGGGTCGGCGTGTCCAAGGGCTTCAAGCCCGGCGAACCGAACGCCGGTCTGCGCATCCACATGACCGGCAACGAGGTCTTCAAGGTCGCGGTCAAGACACTCGATGCGGTGGTCGAAGAGACCCTGCAGGCGAACGGCCTCGACAAGAGTGACCTCGACTGGTTGATTCCGCACCAGGCCAATCTGCGGATCATCAGCGCGACCGCCAAGCGCCTCAACATGTCGATGGATCGGGTCATCGTCACCGTCGATCGCCATGGCAACACCTCGGCCGCATCGGTGCCGCTCGCGCTCGATGAGGCCATCCGCTCGGGCAAGGTGCAGCGCGGCGAGCTGCTGCTGCTGGAAGCCTTCGGCGGGGGCTTTACCTGGGGCTCGGCCTTGATCCGCTACTGATCGCCGAGCGGCTTCGGCGGGGTCGAGACCCTACGCCCCGGTACAGACGGCTCGCGACACCCTTCCCGTATGATGCGCGGCTTCCCACGGCCAGCCGAGCCAAACGCACGTGAGTTCCAGCGCCATCGCCTTTGTGTTTCCGGGCCAGGGTTCGCAAGCGCCCGGCATGCTCGTCGATCTCGCCGAGCGCTACCCGTTCGTCATCGAAAGCTTTGCCGAGGCCTCGGCCGGCGCTGGCGTTGACCTGTGGGCCATCGCCGCATCGGCCGATGACGCGCGACTCAATCAGACTGAATACACCCAGCCGGTGCTGCTGGCTGCCAGCGTCGCTCTGTTCCGGCTGTGGCGAGCGCAGGGCGGTTGCCTGCCGGCGCGTCTCGCCGGCCATAGCCTTGGCGAGTACAGCGCCCTGGTCGCCGCGGATGCGCTTGAGCTGTCCGACGCCGCGGCGCTGGTACGCGAGCGCGGCCGCCTGATGCAGGCCTCGGTGCCGGCCGGCACGGGCGCGATGGCGGCCTTCCTCGGTGCTGACGATGCCGTCGTCGAAGAGGTCTGCGCCGCGGTTTCGGCCGAGCGCGTGGTGGTTCCGGCCAATTACAACTCGCCTGGCCAGATCGTGATCGGCGGCCACGCGCAAGCGGTGGACGCAGCGATCGCGGCACTGGCCGAGCGCGGCGTACGCAAGGCGGTGAAGCTCGCGGTGAGCGTGCCCTCGCACACGCCGCTGATGCGCGATGCGGCCGATGCCCTTGCTGCACGCATTGCCGCCACCCCGCTGCGCCTGCCCAGCCTGCCGCTGGTGCATAACGTCGACGCCGGCATCGCTACGGATCTTGAAGCGCTGAAGTCGGCGCTGGTGCGCCAGCTCTATCTGCCGGTGCGTTGGACCGACTGCGTGCAGCAGATGATCGCCGCCGGCGCCAACCGTTTCGTCGAATGCGGCCCGGGCAAGGTGCTCGCTGGCCTGATCAAGCGCATCGATCGCGGCGTCGAATCGAAAACCCTCGGCAGCCTCGTCGACTTCGAGGACGCACTGAGCTTCTGGGGCGAGCGTTAAGCCGCACAGCCCGGCCCCTATCGAATGGAGAACTGCATGAACCCGCTCCTCGCAGGCGAAATCGCGCTTGTCACCGGCGCCAGTCGCGGCATCGGTGCCGCCATCGCCGACACCCTGGCCGCCCAGGGCGCCAAGGTGATCGGCACGGCGACCTCGGAATCGGGCGCAGCCGCCATCGGCGAGCGCCTTGCCCCGCACGGCGGCACGGGCCGCGTGCTCGACGTGGCCGATGGCGCGCAGGTCGAGGCGTTGATCGAGTCGATCGGCAAGGAGTTCGGCGCCATCGGCATCCTGGTGAACAATGCCGGCATCACCCGCGACAACCTGCTGATGCGCATGAAGGACGAGGACTGGCAGGCCATCCTCGACACCAACCTGAGCTCGGTCTTCCGCACCAGCAAGGCCGTGCTGCGCGGCATGATGAAGGCACGCAAGGGCCGCATCATCAGCATCGCCTCGGTCGTCGGTGTCACCGGCAACGCGGGTCAGGCGAACTACGCCGCCGCCAAGGCCGGCATCATCGGCTTTTCGAAATCGCTGGCGAAAGAGATCGGCAGCCGCGGCGTCACCGTCAACGTGGTGGCGCCGGGCTTCATCGACACCGACATGACCCGTGCGCTGCCTGAAGACGCCCGCAGCGCGCTGCTGGGTCAGATCGCGCTGGGACGCTTGGGCGAAGCGCAGGACATCGCCAATGCGGTGGCCTTCCTTGCCGGCCCGCATGCCGGCTACATCTCCGGCGAGACCCTGCATGTGAACGGTGGTATGTATATGCCCTGACGCGCCGAGCGCGTCCGGGCTGGAGCGGCAACACCCTGAATCGAAAGCCCGTCGGGCGCAGACGGGTTGGCTGGAATCGTGCCTTGGTGCGGTCTGGCGGTTCCCACTACAATGCGCCGAGTTTTCCCGGAGAGGAATTGAACCCCATGAGCAGCATCGAAGAACGCGTCAAGAAGATCGTCGTGGAACAGCTGGGCGTCAAGGAAGATGAAGTCACCCCCAACGCCTCCTTCGTGGACGATCTGGGCGCGGACTCGCTCGACACGGTTGAGCTGGTGATGGCGCTTGAGGAAGAGTTCGAGTGCGAGATCCCGGACGAAGACGCCGAGAAGATCACCAGCGTGCAGCAGGCGATCGACTACGTGAAGGCTCACGTCAAGTCGTAATCCCGCTGCGGCGCGAGGCCCGCAGGGCGGGCCTCGCCAGCGTTTGAAGAGGCCGCCCCCGTCGTCCGACGGGGCGGCTTTCTTTTGCGGCACACCCGCATCCGTTTCCCGTCGACGCTAACGCGTCGGCCACTGAACATCAGCCGGGCGCGACGAGCGCCGGCACGGAGCCAGCATGAGCAAGCGTCGCGTCGTCATCACCGGCATGGGCATCGTCTCGCCGGTCGGCAATGATCTCGCCACTGCCTGGGACAACATTTCCCACGGCCGCTCGGGCATCGGCCCGATCACCAGCTTCGACCCTGGCGCGTACGCCACGCGCATCGCCGGCGAAGTGAGGGATTTCGATCCTGCCGCCTACATTCCGGCCAAAGAGGCCAAGCGGATGGACCCGTTCATCCACTACGGCGTCGCTGCCGGGCTGATGGCGCTGAAGGACTCCGGCCTCGAAATCAGCGAAGCCAACGCCGAGCGCATGGGCACCATCATCGGCTCGGGCATCGGCGGCATCCTCGGCATCGAGGACACCACCGCGCGCCTGCTCGAAGGCGGCCCGCGCAAGGTCTCGCCCTTCTACGTGCCGAGCACGATCATCAACATGGTCTCGGGTCATCTGTCGATCCTCACCGGCATCAAGGGCCCGAACTTCTCGGCCGTCTCGGCCTGCGCCACCGCCAACCATTC
Organism: Lysobacterales bacterium; assembly: GCA_014946745.1. Classification (NCBI taxonomy): domain Bacteria; kingdom Pseudomonadati; phylum Pseudomonadota; class Gammaproteobacteria; order Lysobacterales; species Lysobacterales bacterium. The sequence continues at coordinate 336,372 of JADCRD010000001.1, forward strand.
GGTCGGCATGGCGATGCGCCTGATCCAGTACGGCGATGCCGACGTGATGGTCGCCGGTGGCGCCGAGCGCGGCAGCAGCCCGACCTCGGTCGCCGGCTTCTGCTCGATGAAGGCGATGTCCACCCGCAATGACGACCCGACCCGCGCCTCGCGCCCCTGGGACAAGGACCGCGATGGCTTCGTCATGGGCGACGGCGCCGGCGTGCTGGTGCTGGAGGAGTACGAACACGCCAAGGCGCGCGGCGCGCGCATCTACTGCGAGCTGGCCGGCTTCGGCGCGAGCTCAGACGCCTACCACATGACCGCACCCGCCGAGGACGGCGAGGGCGCGGCGCGCTGCATGATGGCCGCCCTGCGCGATGCCGGCCTCAATGCCGATCAGGTCGGCTACCTGAACGCCCACGGCACATCGACGCCGTTGGGCGACCTCGCTGAAACGCTGGCGATGAAGCGCGCGTTTGGCGACCACGCCTACCGCACCCTGGTCAGTTCGACCAAGTCGATGACCGGCCATCTGCTGGGCGCAGCCGGCGGCGTCGAGGCGATCTTCAGCATCCTCGCGCTGTACCACGGGCTGGTACCGCCGACGATCAATCTCGACGAGCCCGGCGAGGGCTGCGATCTCGACTACGTGCCCAATGTGGCGCGCGAGGCGAGAATCGAGGTCGCGATGTCCAACGGCTTCGGCTTCGGCGGCACCAATGGCACCCTGGTGTTCCGCCGCGTCTGACGCGTCGGCACACGTCGGCTCGGCTTGCCCGCATGCACAGCGTCCTGCCGCCCGCCGCGGTTGATCTGCCCGCTGTCGATCTGCTCGACCTGCATCGGGCCGAGCCGGAGTTTTTCCCCTGCCTGCTGGAGAGCGCAGCCCAGGGCGGTCGCGCTCGCTACGACCTGCTGCTGGCCGCGCCCGAAGGCGGCTTCGCGCTGGGTGACGACGGCGTGCTGCGCGATCTCGAGGGTCGAACGCTGCCCGGTGGCTTTCTCGATCACCTGGACCGCGCCTGCGCTGAAGCCCGCACGCCGGTGCGCAGCGATGGCCTGGCCTTCGGCGGCGGCTGGGCCCTGCTGCTGGGCTATGAGCTCGCGGCCGAGATCGAACCCAGCGTGCCGCGACTCGCCGCCCCCGGCGGCCTGCCGATTGCACTCGCCCTGCGCTGTCGCGCGGCGATCCTGCGCGATCGCGAAACCGGGCAGGCGCGGGCCGTGGTCGAGGACGATCATCCGCAGGCGCAAGCCCTGATCGAGCGACTGCAGCGCGCTTGGGCCAAGGCCGCCGAAGCCCAGCGCGCGACCGCGGACGCGACGCCCGCAGCGCGCGCACTGCCCGCACTGCCCGCGCACCGCATCGACGAAGCCGCAGGCGCGCAGTTCGAAGCCGGCGTGCGCCGCATCCTCGATTACCTCTGCGCCGGCGATGTGTTCCAGGTGAACCTGTCGCGGCCCTGGCGCGTGGCTTTTGCCTCCGCCCCGGCGCCAGCGGATCTGTACGCCCGGCTGCGCGCGGCCAATCCCGCGCCGTTTGCGGGGCTGCTGGCTTGGCAGGACTGGGCGGTGTTGAGCTCCTCGCCCGAGCGCCTGCTGTCGCTGCGATCGGGTGTAGCCGAGACGCGGCCGATCGCGGGTACGCGTCCGCGCCAGCCCGGCGATGCACTGGACGACGCGCGTCGACGCGCCGAGCTGATCGGGCATCCCAAGGAGCGCGCCGAGCACATCATGCTGATCGATCTCGAGCGCAATGACCTGGGCCGCGTCTGCGTGCCGGGCACGGTCGAAGTCGACGAGCTGATGGGCCTCGAAAGCTATGCCCACGTCCACCACATCGTCAGCAATGTGCGCGGCCGGCTGCGGCCCGAGGTCGGGCCGGGGCAGGCGATTGCCGCCGTGTTTCCGGGCGGCACCATCACCGGCTGCCCCAAGGTGCGCTGCATGCAGATCATCGCCGAGCTGGAGGGCGAGGGCCGCGGCCCCTACACCGGTGCGCTGGGCTATCTCGACCGCAGCGGTGATCTCGACCTCAACATCCTGATCCGCAGCCTGTGGCTGCGCGGCGCGCAGGCGGGGTTCCGCGCCGGCGCTGGCATCGTGGTCGATTCCGAGCCCGCGGCCGAGCTGGCCGAGACCCGGGCCAAAGCGCGCGGCGTGCTGCGCGCTTTCGATGAACACGCTCCCCGCGACGTGCTGCCAGCGTCCGAGGGGAAGGCTTCGACAGGCTCGAGGGATGCAAGTGCCGGGTCCGTCGTCCATCCTGTGGTCGAGTCCGCGGACGCCCCGCCTGCGGCACTGTCTACTGCTGGGACCATGGACATCGCCTCCCACCGACCGCAGCCCGAGTCTGCGCCCCTCAATGCCGGACGCCGCGCCTGATGCGCTTCGGCGTGCTGATCGACGGCGCGCCCGCCGATGCGATCTGTGTCGACAGCCGTGCGCTCAACTATGGCGATGGCGTGTTCGAAACCCTGCTGGTGCAGGACGGTCGGCCGGTCTGGTGGGGTGAGCACCTGGCGCGCCTCGGTCGAGGCTGCGAGGCCTTGGGTCTGCGGCTGCCCGATCCCGACCTGCTCGCATTCGAGGCGGGCGAGCTGTGCGCGGGCCAGCAGCGTGCGGTGCTGAAGATCCTGCTGGCGCGCGAGGGGGCCGGCCGCGGCTATGCGCCGGAGCCCGGCGCGCGCAGCCAGCGCATCCTGAGCCTGCATGCGGCGCCGCCGCTGGTCGCGACCGATTACGTCGAGGGCGTCAGGCTGCGCTGGTGCGCAACGCGGCTCGCACTTCAGCCCCGCCTCGCTGGCTTCAAGCATCTCAATCGCCTCGAGAACGTGCTGGCGCGCGCCGAACTGGCCAACACCGGCGCAGCCGAGGGGCTGATGCTCGACACTGCCGGGCGCGTCACCTGTGCGACTGCGGCCAACGTATTCGCCCTGCGCGGCGGCCGCCTGCGCACGCCCTCCCTGCGCGCCGCTGGCATCGCCGGCATCTGTCGCGACTGGGTCATGACCCGCGCCGAGGTCGAGATCGGCGAACTGCTGCCGCAGGACATCGAGCGCGCGGACGGCGTATTCGTCTGCAGCAGCCTGCGCGGTATCCTGCCGGCTGCCCGGCTGGGCGCGCGGACCTATCGCCCCCAGCCCCTGATTGCCGGCCTGCAGGCCCAGCTCTGGAGCGAAGTTCCGGCGCTGGCCCCGCAGGCCTGAAGGAGCTTCCGTTTTGAGCGATTCCACACCGCGGCCGCGGCGCTGGCTGCGTGCATTTCTCGGCCTCTTTCTGGTCGGCCTGCTCGCCGTCGGCGGTGCCGCATTCTGGCTGTGGCAGCGGTACCAGGGCTTCGTCGATGCGCCGGTGGCGGGCCTGACCGCCGAGACCGACGTGATCCTGCAGCGCGGCGACGGCCTGCGTCGTGTGCTGCAGCGCCTTGAGGGCGTCGGCGTCGAGACCGGCCGCGAGGAGTTCTGGCGTCTCCTGGCCCGCGAGATGCAGGTGGGCGGGCGCATCCAGGCCGGCGAGTACCGTCTGCCTGTGAATGCCACCCCGCGCCAGCTGCTGCAGCAGTTTGCGGACGGCCGCGTGCTGCAGCGTGCCTTCACCCTGGTCGAGGGCAGCACCTTCCGCGAGCTGCGCTTGGCGCTCGCCCAAGCCGAGGCGCTGCAGCAGACCCTGCCGGGCCTCGACGAGGCCGAGATCATGCGCCGGCTCGACGCCGAGGGCGTGCCGGCGGAAGGCCGCTTCCTGCCCGAGACCTACTACTACACCCGCGGCATGAGCGATCTCGATGTCCTGCGCCGCGCCAAGCGCGCGATGGACCGCGTGCTCGAACGTGCCTGGGCCAATCGCCAGGCCGATCTGCCGCTGAAGTCGGCCGACGAGGCCCTGATCCTCGCCTCGATCATCGAGAAGGAAACCGGCATCGGCGGTGAGCGCCGCGAAGTCTCGGGCGTATTCATCCGCCGCCTGCGCATCGGCATGCGCCTGCAGACCGATCCGACCGTGATCTACGGCGCCGGCGACAGCTACCGCGGCGTCATCACTCGCGCCCATCTCGATACCGACACGCCCTGGAACACCTACACCCGCGACGGCCTGCCGCCGACCCCGATCGCGATGCCGGGTCGCGCCGCCATCGAGGCCGCGGTCGATCCGGCGCCCGGCGACAGCCTGTACTTCGTGGCCAGCGGCGACGGCGGCCACGTGTTCTCGCGCACCCTGCAGGAGCACAACCGCGCGGTCGCGCGCTGGCGTCAGATCGAGCGCAGCCGGAGGGCAGGGCAGTGAGCCAGTGGATCAGCCACGCGCGTTTCGTCAGCTTCGAAGGCGGCGAGGGCGCCGGCAAGAGCACGGTGATCACCGCTGCCGCCGAGTCCCTGCGCGCGGCGGGCGAGACCGTGCTGCTGCTGCGCGAGCCGGGCGGCACCGCGGTCGGCGAGGCGGTGCGTGCGGTGCTGCTCAACCCCGAGCTGCGTGGCCTGTGCGCCGAGAGCGAGCTGCTGCTGATGATGGCCTCGCGCGCCCAGCTGGTGCGCGAGCGCATCCTGCCTGCGCTGGCGCGCGGCGAGTGGGTGCTGTGCGACCGTTTCACCGACGCGAGTTTCGCCTACCAGGGCGGCGGCCGCGGCATCGACAGCGGGCGCATCGCCGAACTCGAACGCTGGGTCGCGGGCTTGAAGCCGGGGCTGAGCTTTCTGCTCGATCTGCCGGTCGAAACCGGGCTCGCCCGCGCCGGCAGCCGTGCGGCGCCGGATCGCATCGAGTCCGAGTCCATCGCTTTCTTCGAGCGCGTGCGCGCGAGCTATCGGACGCGCGCCGCCGCCGAGCCGCAGCGCTGGTGCGTGCTCGATGCCGGCCAGCCGGCGGAGACGGTCGCTGCCGCCGTGGTTTCGCGCCTGAACGTCCAGCGCGAGGCGGCGCGATGAGTGCGCCCGCCTTCGCGCCCTGGCAGCAGCGCGCCTTCGAGCGGGTGCTGGCCAGCCACGCAGCACAGCGGCTGGGTCACGGCCTGCTGGTCTGCGGGCCGGCGCGGCTGGGCAAGCGCGTGCTGGTCGAAGCCATCGCCGCGCGTTTGCTGTGCACCGGGGCCTCACCGGGCGAGCCGGCCTGCGGTCAGTGCCGCAGCTGCCGGCTGCTGGCGGCCGGCACGCATCCGGACCTGCATCGGATCAGCTTCGCGCTCAACGACAAGGGCGAGCCGCGCAGCGTGATCGTCGTCGAGCAGATGCGCGAGCTGAGCGACAGGATCAGCCTCACCGCCCAGCTGGGCGGCGCCATCGTCAGCCTGATCGATCCCGCGGACGCGCTCAACCACAACGCCGCCAACGCGTTGCTGAAGACCCTCGAAGAGCCGCAGGACGGGCGCTATCTGATCCTCGTCAGCGACGCGCCGTATCGCCTTTCGGCGACGATCCGCAGCCGCTGTCAGCGCATCGAGCTGCGCCCGCCGCCGCAGGACGAAGCCCGCACCTGGCTGCTCGCCCAAGGCCTGCCTGCCGCGCGCGTCGAGCAGGCGCTGTCACTCTGCGATGGCCACCCCGGCGAGGCCCAGGCCTTGCTGAGCGAGGGCGGCCTCGAACTGCGCGAGGCCGTGCAGCGCGACCTCGATGCGCTCGCCGCGCGCCGCGCCGCGCTGAGCGAGACGGTCAAGGCCTGGCTGGACGATCGCCCTCAAGAGCGCCTCGCCCATGCGGCCGCACTGGCGCGCGGGCGCAGTCGCGAGCGTCTGCTCTGCGGCGAAGCCGATGCCGTTCCCGAACTCGCCGACTGGTACGACCGCGCCAACCGCGTGCGCGCCCAGCTCGACACCCCGCTCAAGGCCGACCTGCTGCTGGGCGAACTGCTGGCGGGGTGGCGTGCGGTGGCGTGAGGCCGGCCTGAGGCGCACCGTTCGGGGCCATGCGTCGACGCGCCGAGGACGCTGCAGGGGTGCACGCCCTCTCGGAAGGGTTCATTCCAGGTGACTGATCCGTAAGGGGATTCAGGGAATTTCAGACTTGACGTGCCGGGCTGCGAGGCCCCGCGTCCTGCGTCTGCCCAAGTTTCAGAACATTTCACAGCTTCGCCTGATCGCGCCGGAGAGTTCCCCGCGTAGGCTCCGCCGCCGGGCCCGATCCGAGGCCGTGGGGGACTGCGAGCATGAAGTGTCTGAAGCGCGTTCTGATGGTCCTGGGGTTGGCGCTCTGCGCGCCCGTCATGGCGCAGCTGCCGGCGCCGCTGGCGCAGCCGAGCCTTGATCTGCGCGCCGCGGCGCAGGGTCGCACCGCCGTGCTGTTGCCTGACGGCAGTGCCATCGTCAGCCACGACGGACGATGGCTGGGTGGCGAGGTCGAGCGTCCACTTCTCGCCAAGATCCGGCCAGATGGAACGGTCGACACGGCCTGGCAGGTCGAGCCTAACGGCACCGTGTTCGGGCTCGCTGCCGTCGGCGATGAACTGCTGATGGCCGGCACCTTCAGTGCGGTCAACGGCAGCAGTCGAAGGGGGCTCGCCAAGGTCTCGATCACCACGGGCGCCCTGTCCGCATGGGATCCGAATGCCGGTTCCAACTCCAACTACCGGTTCGACTCCTTCGCCGTCCTCGGGAACTGGGTGTTTGTCGGCGGAACCTTCACCCAACTCGGGACCGTCAATCGGAACCTGGTCGCGAAGGTCGATCTCGTTTCGGGTGCTGTGGATCCCGGATTCTCGGTGACGGCGGTGGTCTCGTCTCCGTCGGACATCATCGTGCGAACGGACGGGGCATCGCTGTTCGTCGCGGGTCTGTTCTCCTCAGTCAGCGGAGTCACGCGAAGCAACGCCGCCAAGCTTTCCCTGGTCGACGGCTCGGTGGATCCCGCATGGGCGCCCACCTTCAACTCGAACATCTTCCGAATGGAGATCGACGAGGGCTTCGTCTACCTGGCGGGCTGCTTCAGCCAGGCCTCCGGGCTTGCCCGGAACGGTGCTGCGCGGGTGTCTGCGTCCGGGTCGGGCGCCGTAGACGCGACATGGAATCCCGCGCCCCAGAGCAGTGCATGTCTCTACGGCCTGAACATCACGCCCAATCATGTCTATCTCGGGGGATCTCTCTCGCAGCTGGGTGCGGTGACTGTCCACAGGGTGGGGCGCGTCGCCAAGACGGGAACCGGCGCCGCCGACCCCAACTGGCGCCCAGCGACGGACGGCCTCTTCACCTTCGGCGTCTGGGCCAAGGCGGATGGCACGGCGCTCCTGTTGGGCGACTTCATCCAGGTGGGCGCGACCTACACTCCCGGCGTGGCTCGACTCGACGCCTCGGGCAACGCACTGGCCAGCAGCCCCTACAGCGAGGATCGCGGCTGGGTTGAGGCCTTGGCGAGCGCGCCCGACGGAGGCACCTACGTGGGCGGTCGATTCCACAGGATCGGCGCGGCGTTCAGGCCCGGCCTGCTGCGCCTGACACCAGCCGGTGCTCTGGACACCGCCTGGTTGCCGCCCCTGGTCGGCCGCCGTTGGGTGAGCGCCCTCGTCAGCGACGCCCACCACGTGTATGTGGGCGGTGAATTCGCCAGCGCCGGTACCCCGACAGTCAACAATCTGGTCCGGCTCACGCACGGTGGGAACTTCGATTCCAACTGGATTCCGGGCGCCTCCGGGCCCGTGTATGCCTTGGCCATCGACGAGGCTGCCAATACCGTGTTTGCAGGCGGCCCGTTCAACGCGGTGGCTGGCCAGGCGCGCAACAACGTCGCCGAGCTGAGCCGCAGTACGGGCCTGCCCACGGCCTTCAACCCCAACCCCAACAATCAGGTGAGGGCGATTGCTCCAATCGGCGATGCCGTGTTCATCGCCGGCAACTTCAGTTCGGTGGCCGGCGTTCCTCGCAGCCGCGTGGCCAAGGTCAACCGTGCCGGCGCGCTTGATGCGAACTTCGTTGCCAACGCCAACTCAACGGTCCGTGCGCTCTTGCCCGGCCCCGATGGAACCCTCTACGTCGGCGGATTCTTCACCTCCATCAGCGGTCTCGGTCGCACGGGCCTTGCCAGGCTTTCGCAGGCAACCGGCGCGCCCGACCCCAGCTGGACAACGTTTCCCAACAGCGCAGTCACCACCTTGGCCGCTGCCTCCGACGGCATCTACGCGGGCGGCAACTTCAGCCTGATGGGAGATCAGCCGAGGCAGCTGCTGGCTCGGATCTCACACGGCAATCAGGTGGCGGCGCTTTTCGCACCTGCCCTCGATGTGGGCCTCAACACGGTGATCGAGCAAGGTGGACGCGTGCTCGCCGGAGGCTTCATGGCCTACTACGCGCCAGCGTCGCAGCGTCAGGTGGGCTTGCTTGCCTTTCCCCTCAACGCCATTCCCGTCGCCACCACCACCACCATCACCAGCGACAGCCCGGAGCGCTCGCAGCCCTTCCAGGCCTATCGGGTGACGGTCAACGTGACGGGTGCGGGCGGAGTGCCCGCCAGCAATCAGCGCGTCGATATCAGCGACGACCGCGGCGAGCTCTGCACGACGTTCCTAGATTCCGCCGGCAACGGGGCTTGCGAGCTGGTCGGCCGCGTGTCAGGCACGCGCCAGCTGACTGCGCGCTTTGCGGGAACGCCCCTGCTGCTCCCCAGCAGCGCCACCGAACCCCACACCGTCGCCGGCGAGAGCAGCACGCCGCCGGTGAACACCGCCGTCGATCTGCGTTCGGCCAGTGCGCCTGCGGCTTCGGTACGTCTCTCCGACGGCAGTCTGGTGATCGGCGGCAGCTTCAACCGCGTGGGCGATCAGATCCGCCGCGGTTTGGCCAAGCTGCGGCCCGATGGAACTCTGGACACCGCCTTCAGCGCGGATGTCATCGGTAGCGTGACCGCGCTCGCGCGTGATTCTGCAGACAACGTCTACGTCATCGGCAGCTTCGGTTACATCAACGGCGCAATGCGGCGGAACATCGCCAAACTCACGCCGACGGGAAGCGTCGTCAGCGCCTGGACCGCCGGCACCCCATCGATCGAAGTCGCCTCTGGCCGCACGACGCTGGCGGTGGAGCCCGACGGAAACCTGCTGGTGCAGACCGCGCAGACGGTGATCTCCGGCAGCCCGAGTATCCGCTTCACCCAGATCGTCCGCCTCTCCGGCAGCACCGGAGCCGTGCTGCCGGGATTTGTGGTCGACTTGAGCACCGACTCCACGAGCAAGCAGCTGTTCGCCAGCCTGCTTGTCGACGGGTCCGACCTTTACGTCTTTGGCAGCTTCGATAGGGTCAATGGCACAACACGGGCACAGATCGCCCGCGTGAGCAGGGCGACAGGCGTGCTTGACCCCGGCTTCGTACTCGATCCGTCCGGGCCGGTCGCGGGCGTCAGCTATCCCGTGCAGCGCGCGATCGCGGATGGCGCGGGTGGCCTTTATGTGGCGGGGAGCTTTACCCGGCTCGCGGGTCAAGCGGTGACGCAGCCGGCACGCGTGAACAGTGCGGGGGCCGTCAGCGCCGCGTTCGCGCCCAGTGTGTTCTCCGGCGTCGATGCGATGCTGCTGCTCGACGGGAGCCTGTATGTGGCCGGCGCCAACTGCCTGCCGAGCACGCCCTGCACGTTTGCGACGGCCCGCATGGACCCGCAGACCGGGCAGGTGGATCCGACGTTCCAAGCAGAGTTTTCCGCGAGTGCTCTGCATCCGCTGGGGCCGAATCTCTGGCTCTCGAACGGTGCCCAGCTGCTGGATGCCAGCGGGGTGCTTGCGATGGGCGCAGTGCAGCTGCGTCGAGCCGACGGTGTGCGCGTACCGGCCGAGTTCATCACGCGTCCGCCCATCATCCGCGCGCTTGCACGGCAGCCGGACGGCGCCACCCTGATTGGCGGCCGGTTTGCCCGCGTGGGCGGCAATCAGGAAAACCTGGTGCGCGTCACGGCCGCGGGCCAGTTCGACACGACCTTCGCTCCCTCGGTCGGTAGTCGTTTCGTGCAGGCGATCGGCGTGTCGGGGACAGGGGAGATCTTTGTCGGTACGACCGGCGCGCTTCTCAAGTTCACATCGACTGGAGCGCGGGACACGGCGTTTGGTACGGGCGGCGAACTGGCATCGAACGGCACGATCTACGCCTTCGCGCCGCAGCCCGACGGACTGCTGGTCGGCGGTATCTTCGGCACCTTCGGCGGCGTGAGCCGACAGGCGCTGGTCAAGCTGGACCCGGCAACGGGCGCTGTCGATCCCGTCTGGAACGCGCAGATCTCCGCCAACGGCGGCGTGCTGGCCATGCAGCGCGATGCTTCCGGCGATCTCTTTCTCGGCGGCACCTTCACCGCTGTTGGCGGTCAGCCGCGCCAGAACCTCGCTCGCATCACGTCAACGGGAGCGCTGGCCACGTCGTGGAACGCCCCGGCCAACAACCTCGTCTGGAGTTTGCTGCTCGACGGCAACGCGCTCTACGTCGGTGGCAATTTCAGCAGCCTGAGCGGCAGCACGCGTCAGCAGATCGGTCGCGTGGACGCCGTCACCGGCGCGGTGCAGCCCTGGAACCCCGGCGGCACCACCTTCGCCGGCGCCGTGCGTGCCATTGCGCGGGGGCAGGATGGGGCCATCTTCTTGGGTGGTGACTTCCTACGGATGGGCGGAGCGTTCCGCAGTCGTGCGGCCAAGCTCGATCCGGTCTCCGGCTTGGCCGACCCGAACTGGAACCCCAGCTTCGATGGCCCGGTGTTCGCCATCCTTGCCGGTTACGGTGACACCCCGCCGCGGGGCGCAAGACTCGCCCACATCGATCAGGCCGTGACCCTTGGCGGCGAGTTCGAGTTCGCCGGGCACGTGCCCATGGCCGGTTTCACTGCCGTCGAGCCCACCGGCATCCCGCCGCGGGAGATCTTCTGCAGCGGGTTCGAGCAGCGGGCTTGCGAGTAGTCCCTCTTCGCAGACTGTGAGCCGCGCCGCAGTCGTTATGCTTCGCGCGGCTGGCAGCACCCCTCTGCGCCGGACATGACGCATCGTCCGACGCCTTCTGATTGTTCGCTTCCATGGAGTCCCACATGCGTTTCCTTGTCTGCCTCCTGCTCATCGCCGGATGGCCCCTGCGCGCAACGGCGCAGATCGAGATCCCCGAATACGCGGATTTCGCCGACATCTACGACAACCTCGGCGCCGTGGTACTGGCGGACGACAACCGACTGGTGCTCGGTCCGGTGCGCGGCCGTCAGGGCACCAATCCCGATCTGTTCGTGTTCGTTCGCGAGGGCACCCAATGGCGGCGTGAGGCTGCCCTTGAGACCGGCTGGGAGGGGGGCGCGGTGATCGGCAGCACTGTCTCTGCCAACGCCTCCGCTTTCGGCAACCTCAAGATCATCGCCTTTGCCGATCCTTGGCTTGCGGTGGGGATGCCGCAGCGCGCGCAGAACGGTGCTGCCAACACCGGCGCCGTCCGCCTGTACCGCCGCGGCGCCGGAGGCTGGCAGGAGCACAGCCTGCTGCGCGCCAATGTCGAGCAGGCCAACAGCCGGTTCGGCGCTTCGGTCGCGATCGCCGGTGACCGTTTGGCGGTGGGTCAGCCCGGCTCCAACCGGGTTGAGATTTTCCGCTTGCAGGCAGGGGCATGGCAGTCCGAGACCAGAATGCAGTGGTCTGGGGGCGGACTCGCGTTCGGCTACGAGCTGGCCTTCGCCGGCGATCAGCTGGTGGTGCGCAGCACTGCCGGCCTCCACATGTTCAGTGAGGTCGCCGGAGACTGGGCGCTGTCAGGCGAACTGAACCTGGCCACCGCCGGCTTCGGCAGCAACTTGCCGTGGGCCACCGAGGGCGACCTGCTGATCACCGCAGCCAGCAGCGAGATCCGCTTCTTCCGCAGCGTCAATGGCCAGTGGGGCGCCGCTGCGAACATCCCTCCGCTGCCGATGGGCGCCGCCGCTGGGCTCAGCGGGTCACTGCGCGGCTTCGCGGTCAAGTCTGGCACCGCGCTTCGCCTTGCCGGGCACGGTTTCGGCGTGAACGGCGGACCCATGCGCCCGCGCTATTGGGAGCTGGTGGACGGCGCCTGGTCACCCGCGCGAGACATCGCCCTGCCTGCGAGTGACGCGCCTTCGGCGTTTCGATTCACCACATCCTTCGCGGGCATGGCCTTCGCTTTCGCGCAGGACCGCCTCTTCGTCGGCGCGCGTCTGGTCAGCGTGGGTCGCGTGCTCAGCCAAGGAGCGGCCTACGCCTACACGCTGGGCGCATCGGGCCCTGCCCATGAGCGCACCTTTCGGCATGGCAACGGCCGGCTCGGCGACAACTTCGGTCACTGGGTGGCCATCGATGGCGACTGGGCGCTGGTGGCGGCCCGCGGCGCCGATGCGTTGAGCCCGACGGGTGTGCTGCGCGACACCGGCGCGGTGCAGGTCTATCGAAAGTCCGGCACGAGCTGGGCCCCGGTACAGACGCTGGCCCTGGAGGCGCCCGAGGCCTTCAACGCCTTCGGCGAGCGTGTGGCCTTGAAAGGCGCGCTGGCCGTGGTCGCCGCGCAGGGCAGCGAAGCCGGCATCGCCAGCCATGGCCAGATGCATGTGTTCCGGCGCAACGCTCAGGACACGTGGGCGCCGCTGTGCCGCCTCACGGCGCCGGTCACGCCCGACGGCCAGCCGCAGGCCTTCCGCAACCGCGGCGATGGGCTGGAAGACAGCAGCCCCATCGAGGTGATGGTCACCGATGGCGAGCACATCGCTGCGATCTATATGAATCGTCTGTACGCCTGGCGCGCCGAGGCGAACGGCTGCAGCCTGCTGGGGGAGATCGCCATTCCCGATCGCCTGGCCGCGCCGGGCGCGCCGGGTGTCACCCAGGCGGGGTCGCTGCAGTTCGAGACCCAGGGGCGCTCGATGCTGCAGGGGCGCCTCGTGGTGAGCGAGTTCGGTGGAGTGGTGAACGGTACCTCGCCTCCGTTCCGCACGCTGGTGTTCGATTTCGACGGCAGCGCCTGGGTGCGCAGCTTCGCCTACACCAGTGCGGTCGGCGACACCTGCGCGCAGACCTTTGGCGGTGCGCTGATCGCCCGCGATCACCTGCAGTTCGTCTGTGGCCGAGGCTCCGCGCCCAGCAGGACCTACGAGCGCGTCGACTGGCGCGAGACCGCGCCGGGCGCCTGGACCTCGACCGCGCAGCCGCTGCCCGCGTTGGGCGCCACGGAGGGGCCGGTCGGATTTGCCTGGGAGTCGCTCATCACCGCCGAGGGCGGTCCGGGCTTCGACGCGGTCGGCCAGTTGCTGCGCGTGCGCCAGCCGCCGAGCTATGACGTGGTCCAGCAGCTGGGCCCCACCGATGCCTGCCTGTCCTTCATCGTCGGGCAGATCGTCTTTGTCGGCCCCAACGATGTCTTCGTGCCCTGTCCCTATGCGAATGGCCCGAACGGACGCGGCGCCGGCGCCCTGCAGATCTTCAGCCGCGCTGCAGCGCAGCGCGCGGGCGAGAAGACAGGCAGCAGCTTCGGCCCCATTCCGCAGCAGGAGGTCCCGCCGCCGCGCCCGGACCTGACCCGCGACGGCTTCGAGGCCGTGCAGTAAGCCCGCGTCCCGCGCGAGTCCCTCGGGGGCCGCGCGGGAACGCGTCGAGCGTCGGGCGGGGCGAGTCCCACCCGACGCGAGTCCTCACCACGATGCGGCCGGGCCACCGGCCCCATCGCTGCTCCCCCCCCGGTGCGGCGCAGCCATCGGGCCTGATCCCCTGCGCCGCGATTCAAGGGCTTCCCGGCCGTGGCGCCACGCCCGGCGGCCCGCCCCGGCCGCGCGCCTCGGCTCAGCAGTCGCCCCAGCGCCGCGTGTGGCGCGCTGGTCTTCACGAATTGTTTGCGATTTTCGCTCTCCAAGTCTATGAAAGAAAACATCTTTCGAGATTTCAGAGCTTTTCAGACTTGCGCGCGCTGAACCCGCGCCGGCAGCCACTACCCTCCGCGCACCCCCCCGCGACCACCGATATCCGGCAACAGCTCTCCCCCTGGGCCGCCGGCGTCGGTGGCGTGGGGGCGGGCATTCGCGTGGGCGGGGCCCGCGCCGCATCGGAGAGCAGATCGCATGAATCACAGTACGCGCCGCGCCGGCTGGCGCCGGTCCCTGACGGGTGCAGCGCTGGTCGCGCTGCTGGTTGCCACGTCCACCGCGCTGGGGATGGGCAACGTGCCCGCCATGAGCATGGCCGAGGTCCAGCAAACGCCTGAAAACGAGCCTGCCGCGTCAACCGGCCGCAGGCTCCGCTTGCCCGAGAAGCCCGCCGGCCTGGACGACGTCGGCTGGGACTCGTTGCAGCAGGCCGTTCGGAAGGAGGCGTCCCAGCAGGCGAAGTTGACCGCCGGTTCGGTAGCGGGGGCTGACGGCGCGGCGTTTGATGAGTTCGGCTACTCTGTGGCGCTGTCAGGCGACACGGCGCTGGTAGGGGCTTACCGCGACGATGTGGGTGCGATCAGTGATCAGGGCTCGGCTTACGTCTTCACGCGCAGCGGCGCGACCTGGACGCTGCAGCAGAAGCTGACGGCTGGCGACGACCCGGCGGCTGATTTGTTCGGCTACGCCGTGGCGCTGTCCGGCGACACCGCGCTGGTGGGGGCCAATTGGGACGATGTAGGCGTTAACAGCGATCAAGGCTCGGCCTACGTCTTCACGCGCAGCGGCTCCACGTGGACGTTGCAGCAAAAACTCACGGCGGCTGACGGCGCGGCGTTTGATCAGTTCGGAGGTTCCGTGGCGCTGTCCGGCGACACTGCGCTGGTGGGGGCGATCTCCGACAGCGTGGGCGGGAATAGCGTTCAGGGCTCGGCTTACGTCTTCACGCGCATTGGCACGACTTGGACTCAGCAGGCGCAGCTGACTGCTGGCGACGGTGCGGCGGTTGATCAGTTCGGCTGGTCCTTGGCGGTGTCTGGCGACACTGCGCTTGTGGGGGCGGTCTTCGATGATGTGGGCGCGAACAGCGATCAGGGCTCAGCCTACGTCTTCACGCGCAGCGGCACGACTTGGACGCTGCAGCAGAAGCTGACGGCCGGCGACGGCGCTGCGTCTGACCAGTTTGGCTTGTCCGTGGCGCTGTCCGGCGACACGGCGCTTGTGGGGGCTTACCGCGACGATATAGGTGCGATCAGTGATCAGGGCTCGGCTTACGTCTTCACGCGCAGCGGCGCGACCTGGACGCTGCAGCAGAAGCTGACGGCTGGCGACGGCGCGGCGTCTGATTGGTTCGGCTACGCCGTGGCGCTGTCCGGAGATACTGCGCTCGTGGGGGCGCGCCTCGACGACGTCGGCGCCACGAATCAGGGTTCGGCCTACGTCTTCATGCGCAGCGGCACGACGTGGGCGCAGCAGCAGAAGCTGACGGCTGGCGACGGCGCGGCGAGTGATGGATTCGGTTACGCCGTGGCGCTGTCCGGTGACACCATGCTGCTGGGGGCCAATGGGGACGATACAGGCGTTAACAGCGATCAGGGCTCGGCCTACGTCTACACGCGCAGCGGTATGACCTGGACGCAGCAGGCGAAGCTGACGGCGGGCGACGGTGCGGCGAGCGATTTTTTTGGCTTCTCCGTCGCCCTCGACGGTGACACCGCGCTGGTGGGGGTTCAGGGCGATGACGTGGGCGCCAACGTCGATCAGGGCTCGGCCTACGTCTTCACGCGCATCGGCACGACGTGGACGCAGCAGGCGCAGCTGACGGCCGGCGACGGCGCGGCTTTTGATCAGTTCGGCTACGCCGTTGCGCTGTCCGGCGACACTGCGCTGGTGGGTTCAGTGAGTGGCGACGTGGGTGCGAACAGCAATCAGGGCTCGGCCTACGTCTACACGCGCAGTGGCACGACCTGGACGCAGCAGGCGAAGCTGACGGCGGGCGACGGTGCGGCGAGCGATTTTTTTGGCTTCTCCGTCGCCCTCGACGGTGACACCGCGCTGGTGGGGGTTCAGAGCGATGACGTGGGCGCCAACGTCGATCAGGGCTCGGCCTACGTCTTCACGCGCATCGGCACGACGTGGACGCAGCAGGCGCAGCTGACGGCCGGCGACGGCGCGGCTTTTGATCAGTTCGGCTTCTCCGTAGCGCTGTCCGGCGACACTGCGCTGGTGGGTTCAGTGAGTGACGACGTGGGTGCGAACAGCAATCAGGGCTCGGCCTACGTCTACACACGCAGCGGCACAACCTGGACTCAGCAGGCGCATTTGACGGCCGCCGATGGCACGGCGAGCGATCTATTTGGCCGCGCCCTGGCGCTAGATGGCGACACCGCGCTGGTGGGGGCGCCCTTCGACGACGTGGGTGCCAACGCCGATCAGGGCTCGGGCTACGTCTTCACGCGCGGCGGCACGACCTGGACGCAACAGGAAAAGCTGACGGCCGGTGACGGCGCCGCGTCTGACCAGTTCGGCTCCTCCGTGGCGTTGTCTGGCAACACCGCACTGGTGGGTGCGCGCTCAAACGACGTGGGCGCCAACAATGACCAGGGCTCGGCCTACGTCTATATGCGCAGCGGCACCACCTGGACCCAGCAGCAGATTCTAACGGCCGGCGACGGTGCGGCAGGCGATTTTTTGGGCTTCTCCCTGGCGCTCTCCAATGGAGCTGCACTCGTTGGGGCCTATTTGGCGGATGGCCTGCCGCCCTACGGTAACGCCAACGAGGGCGCGGCCTACGCTTTCAGCGGCGTCGGACTGCTGCCCCAAATCATCACATTCGCCAACCCGGGGGCGCAGACCTTCGGCAAGACGCCGACGCTGAGTGCAACGGCCTCGTCCGGTCTGCCTGTGACGTTCACCTCAGCGACGACAGGCGTCTGCACGATCACCGCCGGCGGCACCCTGAGTTTCCTCACGACGGGCACCTGCACCATCAACGCCGATCAAGCCGGTGATGCCACCTACGACGCCGCACCGCGGGTGTCGCAGAGCTTCGCCGTGATCAACGCCCCGATCGATGCCGTCAACGACAGCGGCACCGTCGCGAACGGCGCTTCGGGAGGCGTCGCCGTCGCTGACGTACTGCTCAACGACACCTTGAATGACGCACCGGCCACCTTGGCCTCGGTGACGCTGACCCAGCTCAGCACCAGCAACCCGAATATCACCCTGAACTCGGCGACGGGTGCGGTGGCGGTGGCGGCGGCCACGCCGGCGGGCACCTACACGCTGACCTACCAGATCTGCGAGCAGCTCAACCCGACCAACTGCGATAACGCAACCGCAACCGTCACTGTGGGCGCGGCGATTATCGATGCGGTCAACGACAGCGGCACCGTTGCGAACGGCGCTTCGGGAGGCGTCGCCGTCGCTGACGTACTGCTCAACGACACCCTGAATGCCGCAGCGGCCACCTTGGCCTCGGTGACGCTGACCCAGCTCAGCACCAGCAATCCGAACATCACCCTGAACCCGGCGACGGGTGCGGTGTCTGTGGCGGCCGCCACGCCCGCGGGCACCTACACGCTGACCTACCGCATCTGCGAGCAGCTCAACCCGACCAACTGCGATGACGCAACGGCAACCGTCACCGTGGGCGCGGCGATCATCGATGCCGTGAACGACAGCGGCACCGTCGCGAACGGCGCTTCGGGAGGTGTAGCCGTCGCTGACGTACTGCTCAACGACACCCTGAATGCCGCAGCGGCCACCCTGACCTCGGTGACGCTGACTCAGCTCAGCACCAGTAACCCGAACATCACCTTGAACCCTGCGACGGGTGCGGTGGCCGTGGCAGCGGCGACGCCGGCGGGCACCTACACGCTGACCTACCGCATCTGCGAGCAGCTCAACCCGACCAACTGCGATAACGCAATCGCGACCATCACGGTGGGTGCTGCGCCAATTGACGCGGTGGACGAGGACTACACGGGCACGCAGGTGAACGGTGCCTCCGGTGGCACCCTGCCGACGGTGCTGGTCAACGACACGCTGAACGGTGGTGCAGCTACGGTGGGCGACGGCGGCAACGTGACGCTGACGCCAGGCGCAGCGCCGACGCCGGACGCTGGCAGCATCGCAATGAATGTGGAAGGCACGATCACAATCGCGGCCGGTACGACGGCGGGGGTTTACACGTATGCGTACACGATCTGCGAAGTGCTGAACCCGACCAACTGCGACACGGCGATCGCAAGCGTCACCGTGGGCGCGGCGATCATCGATGCGGTCAACGACAGCGGCACCGTTGCGAACGGCGCTGCGGGCGGTACAGCCGTCGCCAACGTGCTGGTCAACGACACGCTGAACGACGCAGCGGCCACCTTGGCCTCGGTCACGCTGACCCAGCTCAGCACCAGCAATCCGAACATCGCCCTGAACCCGGCGACGGGTGCGGTGGCGGTGGCGGCGGCCACGCCGGCAGGCACCTACACGCTGACCTACCAGGCCTGCGAGCAGCTCAACCCGACCAACTGCGATAGCGCGACGGTCAGCGTCACGGTCAATGCGCTTGCGCCCACGACCGCCGACTCGTCTGTGACGGTGGGCTACAACGCGTCCGCCACCAGCGTGCCGCTGACCCTGGGCGGTGGCGCCGCGACATCCTTGACGGTGGTGACGCCACCGGCCAAGGGCACGGCAAACGTCAGCGGCACGACGATCACCTATCAGCCGAACGCCGCCTTTGCCGGTCCGGACAACTTCACCTACACCGCCACCAACAGCGGCGGCACCTCGGCGCCGGCCACGGTCACCATCACGGTGCAGGACCCGGTGATCACCATCACCCCGAGCGGTGGTCTGAGCGCGGCGGTGGCGTCGCCTTACACGCGGACCTATAGCTTCGACGGCGGCGCCCCGCCGTGGTCGGAGTACCAGGTCACGAATCTGCCAGCGGGCCTCAGCATCACCGGCACTACGGCCAACACGGTGACCATCAGCGGTACGCCGACGCAGGCAGGCAGCTTCACTCTCAATGTCTCCGCCACGGACAGCAGCACGGGCAACGGCCCCTTCACCGTGGGCCAAGCTTTCGGCCTCACTGTGGATGCCATCCTGCCGGGCGCGCCGAGCATCGGTGCCGCGACTGCAGGCGATGGCGAGGCCAGCGTCAGCTTCGGCGAGCCCGCGTTTACGGGTGGCGCGCCGATCACGGGCTACACCGTGACTTCGAATCCCGGTGGGCTCACCGGCACCGGCGCGACCAGTCCGATCACGGTCACAGGCCTGAGCAACGGCGTGGCCTACACCTTCTCGGTGACCGCCACCAATAGCGCTGGCACGGGTGCGGCCTCGGAGGCCTCCAATGCGGTCACCCCGCGCGGACCGCAGGCGGCGCTGACCGCCATTGCCACGCCATCCACGGTGGCGTTCGGCGCGACCAGCGCGCTCAGTGCCAGCGGCGGCTCGGGCGGTGGTGAGGTGAGCTACGCCATCACTGCGGGCGCTGCGTTCTGCAGCCTCAGCGGCAGCACCCTCACCGCAACCGCCATCGGCACCTGCACGGTGACCGCCACCAAGGCGGCCGAGGGCGCATTCAATGCCGCCACGGCAACGGTGGATGTCACGGTGGTGCGAGCCGAACAAGCGGCGCTGACGGCGACGGCAAGCCCGTCGAGCATTGCCTTCGGTGGGGCCAGCGCTCTGGGCACGACCGGCGGTTCGGGCACGGGTGCGGTGAGCTTCGCAGTCACCGCGGGCGGCGAGTTCTGTTCCATTAGCAGCACGACGTTGACCGGCACCGGTGTCGGCACCTGCACGGTCACCGCAACCAAGGCGGCGGATGTGAACTTCAACGCCGCCACGGTGACGGTCGACGTCACCGTTGGGCGCGCGGATCAGGCGCTGCTGACGGCGACGGCAAGCCCGTCGAGCATCGCTTTCGGCGGCACCAGCACGCTGGCCACGACCGGTGGCTCCGGCGCCGGCGCGGTGAGCTACGCAATCAGTGGGGGCAGCGAGTTCTGTTCGATCACCGGCACCACGTTGACCGGCATCGGTGTCGGCACTTGCACGGTCACCGCAACCAAGGCGGCGGATGCCAACTTCAACGCCGCCACGGCGACGGTGTCAGTGACGGTGGCACGCGCAAACCAGGCCCCGCTCAGCGTGACCGCCACACCCTCCGCCATTCCGCTCACCCGCACGACGGCACTCTCAGCCACTGGCGGCAGCGGAACCGGTGACGTGAGCTTCGCAGTCACGGCCGGTGCGGCGAACTGCACGATCAGCGGCAGCACGCTGACGGGTACGGGCGTGGGGGCCTGCACGGTGGTTGCCACCAAGGCGGGCGACGCACAGTTCAACCCGGCCACCGCGCAGGCCACGGTGGTGGTGCAGGCGGCGACTGATCTGGAAATCAGCAAGGACGACGGCACTCAGTACGCACTGCCGCAGGGCACCGTGCTGTACGAAATCCTGGTGGCGAACGCGGGCCCGCTCGCTGTCGAGGGCGCGCGCCTGCGCGATGTGCTGCCGGCGGGTCTGGCGGATGCGCTGTGGACCTGCACGCCCCTTCAGTTGGCCGCTTGTCCGCAGGCGGCGGGCGAGGGTGGCATCGACCAGACGCTGACGCTGCCGGTGAACGGCGTGCTGCGCTACCGGCTGAGCGCGCGGGTCACCGCGCCGCTCGGCAGCACGCTGACCAACACCGCGACGATCGACGCGCCCACGGGCGTGATCGAGCTGCAGTCCAGCGACAACAGCGCCAGCGACAGCAACCTCGTCGTGCCGGAAGGCCTGTTCGGCAACGGCTTCGAGGCGGCGCCCAACCGCATCAGCGTGCCTGTGCGGGGCTTGTAGTGATGCTGCGGACGCGACCTGTCGGCGCAGCGCTCTGCAAGCGTCTGCGCGGGGTCGCGCCACCGCAGCGAGGGCTCGACGTGTCGAGGCCGGTTGCACTGGCCCGGCCTGCGCCTCTCGCCCGTTGCGATACCCATGTGTAGACGGGGCGTACGCCCAAGCCCCGTGATTCCATCGCCGGCGGAGTGGCCGCACGGTTCGATCAACCGACCAGAGGAGGCACCATGCGCAGAACGCTCAGAACCCTTTTGGGTCTCACCTTGGCTGTCGTCAGCCTCGGCAGCCAGGCGGCCCCGCCGCAGGTCTTGCCCGAACCGAATCCGACCAGCTTGCGTGGCTCAGCGCTCGCCCAGGTCTCGGTGCGGTATCCGGACGGTCGTCTCGTTGTCGGTGGCAGCCTCACCTGGGTGGATGACGCGCCCGTGAGTTATCTGGCGCGCTTTTCTGGGAATGGGGTGAACGATCCCGCTTTTGCACCGCCGCTGAACAGCAACGTGGACGATCTCGCGCTCGATTCGCAGGGGCGCATCTACGTGATGCAGCGCTTCTCGCGGGCGGGTTCCCAGCCGCAGGCGCTGGTGGTTCGGGTGCTCGATGACGCAGTGGGGACCTTGGACCCGAGCTTCCAGTTCGAGGCGCCCGCGGGGCACGACTTTTCGGGCTTCGCCCTGCTGATCGATGAAGCCGCCGGCGTGCTGTATGCGGCGACGGCGCCGCGCAATGTCTTCAATCGCTACACGGTGACCCGCCATTCGCTGCAGACCGGCGCGCGGGACCACAGCTTTGAAGTTGTCGTCAACGGGCTGGTGCATGACCTGCAGTTGGTCGGCGACGGGCTGCTGATCGCCGGTGGGTTCGCCGAGGTGGCAGGCGTGCAGAGAAAGGCCGTGGCGCGGGTCGACCGGGTCACCGGCGCGCTCGATACGAACTGGAACCCGGGTGCGACGACCCCGGCGACAGGGGGCCAGACCGTACGCGCGCTGCTGGTTGACGGTGGCACCCATGTGTTTGTGGGCGGTCCTTTCAACGGTCTCGGCAATGCGAGCAGCCGCGGTCTGGCCAGGATTTCGCTGGGCGACGGCACGGCCGATCCGGCTTGGCTGCGGCCTGTGTTCGGCAGCCTGTCGGCCTTTGCGCGCGACTCGCAGGGAAGGCTGCTCGCCGCGGGCAGCATCAGTCAGGTCGATGGCCAGGCCCGCAGCAGCGCGGTGACGCGCTTCAATGCGGACGGTTCGCTGGATGCGGGCTATGGGCAGGCCAACGACACGCGGGGCTCGACGGTGATCTCCCTCCATGTGCTGTCCGATGACACTGTGCTGACCCATGCCTACTTCCAGGGCAACGATCCCACCCGGCTGGTGCGGTTCGATGCCGCCACCGGCCTGCGCCAGCCGCTGGGCACGGCCGCGCTGTCGGGGCCGGCCAGCATCCGCAGATTGATCCCGCTGCCTGCGGGACAGGGCTTTCTCGGTGTGCACAACTTCGGCCTGATCGAGGGCGCTGCCACGGCAGGATTCGTTCGTCTCGGCGCCGATTTGGCCGCGGTGCCGGGCTGGCGCTCGGGCCTTGGCGACATCATCAACTTCATCTCGCCCTCGGGCGGGGCGGCGAGCACCCAACACGCCTATCTGATCGGACTGATATTCGAGCCTGCTGGGCGCTCGGCTGCGCGTCGGGTCCGCCTCGCCGATGGCGTGGTCGACGCGGCTTGGCAGCCTACCGGGCTCAGCGCTCCCGGGCAGCCGACTACCAATGCCATCGCGATCGATGAGCCGGGTGGATTTCTTTATCTATCGGGCAGCGGTGGGCTGAACCTCAACCGTTTCGCGCTCAGCGACGGCGCACGCGATACGTCCTGGGCGCCCAGCGTTGGCGCAGCCAGTCAGATCAGCACCTCCGTGCTCCATGGCGGCTTTCTGTACGTCGCCGGCAGCTTCAACACCGTGGGTGGCCAGGCCTTGCCGCGTCTGGCTCGAATCGCCGTGGCGGGGACGGGCGCGCCCGACGCTACCTGGGCACCGTCACCGTCGGCAGCCTCGGTCACTGCCCTGAGCCTGGATGCTGCTGGCGGCTGGCTCTACGCCGGCGGATCGGAAGCGAACGGGCAGATCTACCTGCGGCGGATCAGCCTGCTCACGGGCCAGCCGGATCCGCTCTGGGCGCCTCTGCAAGGGCGAGCAGGATCGATCACGCGTCTGGCCCTGAGCTCCGAGCGCGGCGAGCTGGTGGTGTTCGGCGACATCGCAGTGGGCTGCGCGTCCGAGCGTCTGCCCGCCGTCCGACTGATCGGTGGTGCCCGTCGCGTGGACGCGCTGTGGAAGGTCCAGCTCAACGAGTTCGGCAGCTTCTCCGACGGCCACATCCTGCCAACGGGCGATGTGCTGACGGCCGGCAACTTCGAACGCGTCAACAGCGCGACTCGACCGGGCCTCGCAGCATTGAGCTCGGGCGATACGATTTTTTCGGACGGCGCCGGCGATACCGGCGGCTGCGTTCTCTAGCGGGGTTCGCCGCGCCTTGGGGGCCGGCCCTGACACGTTCGGGCAGGCATCTGGGCAGGGCTGGACGCACAGGCGGAGTGCCCGGCTCGGGATGCCCCTGAATCAGACGGGGATGCGGGCCTGAAGTTCGGCGAGCCAACGTCGGCGGTAGTTGTTCTCCGGCAGTCCCTTCAGTTTCTCCGCACACTCCGCGGCCTGCTCACGGGCCGTGCGGGTGTCACCCTTGGCCAGGGCCAGCTCGCCGCGCAGGCAGTGCACCAGAGCATGCCGCGGATGGGCGTCTGGCAGGCTGGCTTCGGTGTCGCTCTGCATGCGTGCGATCTCGGTGGCTGCGGTTTCGAGGTCGCCCAGCAGCAGGGCCGTGCGTGCCCAGATCTCGGCAAGTGCACTGCGCTGCTGCAGGCGCTCGCCCAGCGCCTGCAGGCTGCGGTCGCGTTCGGCGATGAAGATCGGCTGGACTTCGTCGATGTTGCCGGCGGCCGCCTTGGCCCACAGCAGTTCCGCCAGGGTTTGCAGGGTCCAGAGGTGCTCGCGGCCGAGGTCCCTCAGCTCGGCCTGATACACCCCTTCGTACAGCGGCAACGCGCGTTCGGCGTTCCCCGACCATAAAGTGATGCGGGCGCGGAGGAAATCGTCGAACTTGCTGTAGTGGTGCTCGGGTCCAAAAACGGATTCGAACACCGGCGCGGACTTCTCGATATGCTCCTCCGCCGCCTCGAAGTCGCCCTCGATCGTGAGCGCCTCGGCATAGTCCGTGTGGGTCCAGGCGCGGTCCAGCGGCAGATCGTTCGCGCGCTCGCGCCACTGCAGCAGCGCCTCGAAGTCCGCGCGCGCCTCCCTGAAATTCGCCAGTTGAGCGTGACACAAGCCGCGGAACCACAGGGCCTCGGAAAACCACGCTTCGGAGGACTCGTCCCCCGCGCGCTGGATCGCGTCGTCGAAGTCGGCAATGGCCTGCTGGCACTCGCCGAGTTCGAATTTCAGTTTGGCGGCTTCGACCTGTGTCTTCGGGCGGATCGAGCCCAGCACTTCCGATTCCGTCTGAAGCGCGATCTCGCAGCCCTTCTGTGATGACGACAAGTCGCCCGCCATGCGCCCTTGAGCGCAATGCATGATTCCCGCCTCGGCGAGCGCGAGATCGACTACCTTCTGGGGCTCGCCGAGCAGCTCGAGGGCGCGACGCGAGTGCTGCATCGCGCGGCCATAGTCGGTCCAGCTTTCGAACACGCTTGACATCGCCATGTGGACATCTGCAGCCGACTCCCGGTCGTGCTCGAACACACGATCGATGCGTTCTGCCGCTCGGTGCATGGCCTCCACAAGGCGTGGGTTGCCGTTCTCGATCTGTGCGACCGAATACGGGTCAGCCTGACTGAGCAGTTCACGGGTCAGGAAATCCCGCACCGCCGCCGTCCGCGCAGCGTTGCGCTCGGCTTCGCGCTGCGCGGCCTCGGCGCGCAGCCCCATCCACACCGAGACGGATAGCGCCAGCAGGGCGGAGCCGGCGATGGCGCTGGCCACTCGCCAGCGGCGACGCAGCCGCTGTACGCGGGCTTCGGCGCCGGCCAGCTCCTCGGCTTCGCGCAGACGTTGACGTGCGGCCTCGCGCCGCGCTTCCAGGCTGCGCAGGCGCTCGGCCAGCTCACCGGCGGAGCCGAGTCGCCGCTTGGGGTCGATGTGGGCGGCCTCGGCCAGGTCCGCGCTGAGCAGCGGGTCGCCGATGCGTTCTTCCCAGCCGGGCGCGAGGCTCATGCGCAGATCGCCGGCGATCAGCTGGGCGCACAGCACGCCCAGCGCGAAGACATCGGCGCGGTGGCCGGCGGCATGGCCGGCCAGCACTTCGGGCGCGATGTAGCGATGCCCGGGTGAGGCGGGGTCTTCCGGATCGCTGTGGCCCAGCCGGGTGGCTTGACCGATCGGCAGGCCCAGCGCATCGATTCCTGGGGGCAGCAGACCTGCGCCGGCGCCGAGATCGCCCAGCAGAAAGCGCAGCCCGGCTTCGGCGGACTCCACCGGATAGATGTTCTCCGGCTTCAGATCGCGATGCGCGATGTCGGCCGCATGCAGCGCCTCGACGGCCTCGCACAGCCGCGCGCTCCATTCCAGCCGCTGCGCGCGCGCACTGCCGGCGAGGCGCGCGTCGTGCTCTGCCCAGGCGCTGAGGTTGCCCGCCACCAGCCACGGCGTGGCCACGAAGAAGGGCGGGGCTTCGAGGTTCCAGTCCAGCAGGGGCAGCGCGCAAGAAGGCGGCTTGGGCTGTCCCTGCAGCAGGCGATGCAAGGCGACTTCGCGCTTCAGGGCCCGCAGCCCGTCCTCACCGAGCGCGAACTTGTAGGCGCGGGGGGCGACGCCGTCCTCGCTGATGGCGCTGAAGACCTCGCCGCAGCCGCCGCGACCCAGCCGCGCCTGCAGCCGCCATTCGCCACGAAGCGGAACGGGATCGCCCGGCTTTAGCTCGATCGACGATGACGTCGGCGAATCGCTTGCGCTGCCCGCCAGGTAGCGGACTTCCGCAGTGAGACGATAGCCATAGCCGTGCACCAGCCGGATCAGCTCCGCGTCGGCATCGCCCAGCGTGCGCCGCAATCGGCTGATGCACTTCGTCACGCTGTTCGGGCTGACCACGCGGCCCGGCCATCCGGCCGCCAGCAGCTCCTCGGTCGTGCAGACCTCGCCCGCATGCAGCAGGAGATAGCGCAGCACGCCGTACGCGCTGCGGTCGAGCTCAATGAGTTCGCCCTCGCCAGGCTGCAGCCGCTGGTCGACTTCAAACAGTCGCCATGCGCCGAAGCCCCAGCAACCTGGAGATGCGTCAGCGGGCAGTGGGCGCGCGGGGGGCGTGGTCACGGACACAGGGCCTGGCTCGCCGGTCTTCGAGAGCGGTGTGGGAGACAGCGCAAGAGTATTGGCGAGCCACTCGCCGCGGGTGAACCCGCAGCGGATGCGGCATCCATCGAGCGCGTCTATCGGGCCGCGCGCGCGGTCTGCTACCGTTGCAGCAGTTCGCTGTCGAGGTCCTACCCATGCAAGCTGCCGGAATGATGCGCCAGGGCATCCTGTCGCTGGCAATCAAGGAAAAGCAGGCGCTCTATCAGGCCTACATGCCCTTCATCAAGGGCGGCGGCCTGTTCGTGCCGACGCCGAAGCGCTACAGCCTGGGCGATGAAGTCTTCATCCTGCTGAGCCTGCTGGAAGACAAGGAGCGCCTGCCGGTGGCCGGCAAGGTCATCTGGATCACCCCGGCAGGCGCACAGGGCAATCGCGCTGCCGGTATCGGCGTGCAGTTCAACGATTCGGCCGAAGGCGAAACCGTGCGCGGCAAGATCGAAACCATCCTCGCGGGCCTCACGGGCGGCGACAAGCCTACTCACACGATGTAGTACCCGCGGAATCGGTTCTTGCGAGGCCAGCGTTCGCTGGTCTGCTCTTGCTAATCCCGAATCCCCAATCCCTAATCCCCGCCCTTCAGCCAAACGGCGCCACGCCGATCAGGTGCAGATGCAGGTGCAGGGCGAACACGCCCCACAGCAGGGCGCCGATGATCACGCACAGCGCGCTGCGCACCACATTGCCTGGTCCGCCGACCCGCCCGGCCGCGCGGTCGCGGCGGCGCGCGGCGGCGAAGGCGACGATCGCCCAGGCGAGAAAGCCCGCCATCAGAACAATTCCGTGCAGCCAGCCCACCGCGAGCAGATGGCCGGCGGCCCACAGCTTGACGCTGAGCAGCATCGGGTGGCCGAGCTTGGCCTTGAAGTGGTTGCCCGGCACATAGGCGGCCACCAGCAGGATGAACGCGGGCAGGGTGAACAGGGCGACCAGATGGCGGATCCACACCGGCGGCGACCACAGCAGTACGGGTTCGGCGCGCGCCAGCGCATAGCCGTAAAGGATCAGGCCGAAGCCAGCCAGCGAAACCAGGCTGTACAGGCCCTTGTAGCCGCCCGCGCCCAGCCGGTCGATCAGCCGTGTGCGCAGCGCTGGCAGCAGCGCATGCAGGCTGTGCACGCCAAGAAAAAGCAGCAGGCCCGCAAGCAGAACGGCCATCGTCGAGTCTCCAGAGAAATGTGGCAGTGGCGCAGGCGTCGCGCGCCCTGGCCGACAGGTGGCATCAAGCGCCGCGGCGAGCCTGCAGCAAGGCCAGCGATAGCGCAATCTGCAGCGGCAGCAGCAGGGCGATCCATTCCAGATGCTGCTGCGGGTAGACCTGCACCTGGGCCAGCACCACGCCCGCCACGCTCATCACGGCAAACGCGTGCGCGCCGAAGCGCAGTCGACTCTCGCGTGGGCTGCGGCGCTGCCGCCAGAGCTGGATGCAGCCAGGCAGGAGCAGCAATGCCAGCGGATTGAACAGCAGCAGATTGCGGTTGGCCCAGGCGGATTCGTGCGCGGTGCCCACCCACAGCAGCATCAGGCCAAGGCCCACCACGCCCGTCAGACCCCAGATCGCGAGCAGCACCGCCCCGCCGTGTCGGCCACGCGCGGCGCGGGCCAGCGGCAGGGCCAGCACCACACCGAGCGCCAGTGCCAGCCATAGCCAGCGCGGCGGGTCGACAGGCGTGGTCGGTCCGCGGTGCGGCAGCAGCTCGCGTTCGGCGATGACCAGCGGCTCGCCGCCGGCTGTCCGCACGTCGCGCAGGGCTTCGGCGAGACGCGCGGGGATGAAACTCTGTTCCCAGATCGATAGCGGGCGATCCGCGTAGGGGCCGAGGCCGAGGTGCATGCCGAGATGCAGCCATGGAATGTCGGCGCCGTGCCGCAGGGCCTCATGCCGATAGGTAATGCCCATGGAGCGCCCATCGAGCTGGCGCTTCAGCGCGCCGCCGAGCGCGTCATCGAGCGCGTCGCGTACCTTCGTTGAACAGTTCGAGACGAAGTAGTCGTAGCGGTATTCGGCGTTCTCGGGCCGCACGTGCTCGGCCAGCGCGGCGGCAAGCGCCTCGGCCTGCGCGGGCTCCAGCCGCAGCCACTGCAGGCGCGCGCCGCGGCCCTCGTTGGCATAGCCGCCCAGGTCGCTGGACATGGGCAGGGCGACGGCCAGGTAGCGCATGTCCCCGCGCAGAAAGCGGGCCAGGAAGCCCGGCTGCTCGAAGTCGAAGTAGCCGAAGTTGTAGAACACCGGCTCGCGGCCGTCGCCGTGATCGATCAGCAGGGCGTTGTGGCCGAAGCGGGCCCAGTAGGCCTCGCCCGGATCCATGGTGACCAGACCGACCGCCGGCGCGGCCTGAAGCGGTGGCGCCAGCAGACTGATCAGGACAAGTAGGGCAGCGGCTGCGAAAGAGGCGCGCGAGGCCGACCCGCGCCGGCGAAGAGCATCAGACGGCATCGGCCATCCGCAGTTCGAGCGTGTGCAGGCGGCGGCCGTCGGCTTCGAGCACCCGCAGGTGGAAGCCGCCCAGCTCAAGCTCCTCGCCGATCTCGGGCAGGTGCCCCAGCGCCGCGGTGAACAGACCGCCGATGGTGTCGTACTCCTCGTCGGAGAGTTCGGCGCCAAAGCGCTCGTTGAACTCCTCGATCGGCATCAGGGCTTCGATCTCGTAGCGGCCCTGGCCGGTCTGCTCGACGTGCGCGTCCTCGGTGGGCGCATCGTCGTGCTCGTCGTCGATCTCGCCGACGATCTGCTCCAGCAGGTCCTCGATGGTGACAAGGCCGGCCACGCCGCCGAACTCGTCAACCACGATGGCCATGTGATTGCGCGACTGCCGGAATTCGCGCAGCAGCACGTTGAGGCGCTTGGATTCAGGGATCAACACGGCCGGGCGCAGCAGGTCCTGCAGCGCTGGCGACTGGCCGCTGGCGCACCCGCGCAGCAGATCCTTGGCCAGGAGGATGCCGAGAATCTCGTCCTTGTCCTCGCCGTGCACCGGAAAGCGCGAATGGCCACTTTCGACGACCGTCTGCAGCACCTCGGCCGGGCTGGCGTCGATGGCGATGGCCACCATCTGACCGCGCGGCACCATCACGTCGCCCACCTGCAGGTCGGAGACCGCGATTGCGCCCTCGATCATCGCCAGGCTGTCGGCGGTGAGGAGTCCGGCGGCCTGGGCGGAGCGCAGCTCCTCCAGCAGGTCTTCGCGGCTGCGTGGCTCGCCCGTCAGGGCCTGGGTCAATCGACCAAACCAGGACCGGCTGGACGAGCCGGTGGTACTACTCGGATCTTCGGACATTGCGCTGGGAACATCGCCCGCGGGGGGCACCGGGCGCGAGTGTATCCCAAGACTGTGAAGGGCTTCCCGCGGTAGCGCATGCACGGAACAGTCTGTGAAGGCACAATGAAGAACACTCTGCGCTCGGGGGAGCCATGAAGCAAAACGTGCTCGCTGCATCCTGTCTGCTGGCTTTGGGACTGTCGTGTATTCGACTGGCATCCGCGCACGAGCCAGGCCCGGATCCCTCCAAAGCCGGAGCGAGCACACTTGAAGTGCTGCGCGTCGAGACCCGCGATGAGAACGTCATTCGCGCTCTCGCCCTGGAGCACGGTCACCTGATCGTCAATCGCGACAAGGGCGTGGTGATGTTCGATGCGCCGGAAGGCGGGCGCATCCCGCTGCTGGCCAAGGGCCTCAAGGTCTCGGTCGATCCCGTGCTGAGCGAGGCCTTGAACGAGTCGCAGGCGATCCTGCGCGCCAAGGGCATCAACGGCTATGCCTGCTATCGGACAGTGGCTGAGACCAATGCGCGCATCGATGCGCTGGTCGCCCAGCATCCGCAGCTGGCCAGCGTGATCGATATCGGCCCCAGCTGGGAGGCCCAGGCCGGTATCGCCGGTGGCGGCGAACGCCTGCGCGTACTCAAGCTCGGCAACGCGCAGCAGCCCGGCCCCAAGCCCGCCCTGTTCGCGATGACCGCTGTGCATGCGCGCGAATACACCACCGCCGAACTCGGCCTGCGCTTCGCCGAGCGGCTGCTCACCGGCTATGGCAACGATGCGGACGCCACCTGGCTGCTCGACCATCACGAAGTGCACCTGCTGGTGCAGGCCAACCCGGACGGCCGCAAGCGTGCGGAAACCGGGCTGTCGTGGCGCAAGAACACCAACCAGGGCTACTGCGGTGCGACCAGCAACTCGCGCGGCGCCGACTTGAACCGCAACTTCCCGTTTTCCTGGGGCACGGTCGCCGGCGGCTCCAGCCCCACCCCGTGCAACGACACGTACCGTGGCCCTTCGCCGGCGTCCGAGCCCGAGACCCAGGCCATCGTCCGCCACGTGCGCGGCCTGTTTCCCGACCGCCGCGGCGACGGCCGCAACGATGCGGCACCCGACGACACCCAGGGCCTGTTCCTCGACATCCACAGCTATTCGCAGCTGGTCCTGTGGCCTTGGGGCACGACCACGCAGGCGGCACCGAACAATGCTTCGCTGGTGGCGCTGGGTCGGCGCTTCGCCTGGTTCAACGGCTACACCCCGCAGCAGTCGGTGGGCTTGTATCCCACCGATGGCACCACCGACGATTTCGCCTACGGCGAACTGGGCGTGCCGGCCTACACTTTCGAACTGGGCACGGCCTTCTTCCAGGATTGCGCCAGCTTCGAGAGCCGGATTGCCCCGGACAATCTGCAGGCGCTGATGTATGCCGCCAAGGTCGTGCGCGAGCCCTACCGGCTGCCCTTCGGCCCCGAGGCGCGCGCGCTGCAGGTCGAGCCCGACTTGCCCGTGGTCGGCGAAACGGTGCAGCTCAGCGCCGTGATCGATGACAGCCGCAGCAGCACCACCGGCGGCAGCGTGCCGGTGCAGGCGATTGCCGCCGCGCGCGCTTACGTCGGTACGCCGCCCTGGCAGGGCGGGGCGCAGGCTCTTGCGCTGCAGGCGAGTGACGGCGCCTTCAATGCGAACGTCGAATCCGTCGGCGCCGCACTGCCCACAGCAAGCGTGGGCCGGCAACTGGTGTATGTGCAGGGCGAGGACGCGAGCGGCGCGCGCGGCCCAGTCGCTGCGGCGTTTGTCGATGTGCGTGCGGCCGAGCAGGTGGCCCAGCTGGCTGGACGGGTCAGCCGGGTCGCGAATGGCGCTGCGGTGGTCGGCGCCAGGGTGCGGGTCGGCGGCTTCTCGGCCATGGCCGATGCCGCCGGCCAGTACGCGAGGCGGGTGCCTGCGGAGGCCAGCGTCATCGAGGTCGAGGCCGCCGGCTATGAGCCGCTGCGCGTCGAGGGCGTCAGCCTGCAGCCGGCTGCGCTGAATACGCGCGATCTGCAGCTGTATGCCTACTGTCCGCTGCTGTCGACAGACGCCGAGCAAGGCGCCCAGGGCTGGACGGCCACGCGCCCAAGCGGCGGCACGCCGCTTTGGTCCATCGTCGAGACCTCGCCGGCGGGTGGCAGCCGGGCCTGGCACGACAGCGCCACGGGCGTCTACGCCAACAGCCTCGACACCCAGCTGCTGTCGCCGGTGGTGAATCTGCAGGGCTACACCGGCCTGCGTCTTCGCCTGCGCAGCTTCTGCGACACCGAGTCTGGCTACGACTTCGGCACGATCCAGGTGCGTGCGTCGGCGTCAGGCGAGTGGTCGACGGTCTACAGCTGCAGCGGCGATCCGGCCTGGCGGAGCCTCGATATTCCCCTTCCCCAGTTGGAAGGTGCGGCGCAGGCGCAGATCCGCTTCCGCCTGACCAGCGACAGCAGCGCGCAGGACGACGGCTGGTACGTCGACGAT
This sequence comes from Lysobacterales bacterium, assembly GCA_014946745.1. Lineage (NCBI taxonomy): Bacteria > Pseudomonadati > Pseudomonadota > Gammaproteobacteria > Lysobacterales > Lysobacterales bacterium. The sequence goes on from JADCRD010000001.1 coordinate 368,144, forward strand.
CTCGTGCTGGAAGGTGGCGGACCCAGCTGCCGCGCGCAGCAGCAGCCGGTCGGCCTGTTTACTGATGGCTTCGAGCTGCAGTAGCGCGCACGCGCCGCGCGAGGCGCGGCGCCGGCTTCAATCCGGTGAGGGCGCGTCGCTGGCGCGCACCTGCACCAGCACCAGTTCGCCGCCACCTTCCAGCAGCACGCGACCGCCCTCGCCGAACAGCAGGGCGCTGTCGCCCTGGGCGAGGTCGACGCTGAGCGCGGCTTCTCGCACCCGCGCCTGGCCGCCGGCCAAGTGCAGCAGCCAGCGTTCGCCGGCGCGCGGAAAGAACAGCATGCTGCCCAGCAGCGGGCGGGCGAGCAGTCGCGCCTGCACGGCCTCCGGGCGGAACATCAGGTTGATGACCTCGCAGGGCCCCTCGACGCATTCGGCGCGGGTGTCGGCGGCGCCGTCGAAACGGCAGAGCGCGTAGGGCGATTCCAGGCACGCCGGCTCCAGACCTTCGGCAAACACCCGCAGCCCGCCGCCGCGCTGGTACATCAGCTCGCGGCGATAGCCCGGAAAGCTTGAGAACGGTCCATCCGCCTCGATCCGCGCCAGCGAGAACCGCCAGTCCGGCGCCTCGCCCTCGCGCCAGACCTCACGTGTGCTGCCGCCGCCGTTGCGCCAGGTCTGGCGTTCGTAGCGATGGGCGGGCAGGGCGATCAGCGGCATGAGTCGGTTCCGGGGGGCTCGCGGATGAAGTGTAGCCAGAGCGTCGCGGCTGTCCGCGAAAGCCTTGCACAGCGAAAGGCCCCGGCGAGCCGGGGCCTTTCTCCTTCCCTTGGAAGTCCCCGCCGCGCATGCCTTCGCGGCGGGCTCCCCCGGGCGGACACCTCCCTGTGTCCACCCGGCGTTCTGCGCTGCCGGCATCCACGCCGGGTCGCGGGGCCTTCAGCGCGCGGGGGCCGGTGCCGCCGGAGCGGCACTGACGATGATCTTGTCGCGGTTCTTCTCGACGGTTGCGAGGCCAATGCCGCGCACTTCGGCCAGCTGGTCGGCGCTGCGGAAGGGGCCGTTCTCGGTGCGGTAGGCAACGATGGCCTCGGCCTTGGCGGGGCCCACGCCGTTCAGCGTGGCGGCAAGGGTGGCGGCATCGGCGGTGTTGATGTTGACCTTGTCGGCGGCAAAGGCCGAGGCGGCCATCAGCAGGGACAGGAACAGGGCGGCAAACAGGCTGGACAGACGATTCATGGCTTCATCCTCATGGGTTAAGGCGTCTCGGAATCCCCGGCCAAGCCCCGGGGCGGCCCGGCGTATCGGCCGGTGGAAACAGTCTCCGCATCCGCCCGCGGCGGCGGTATCGGTGCACTGCGCTCGCGCAGCTGCGACATCGCGCGAGCGGAGGGTCGGAGTTTTCCTACCCCGCTCGGCCGGCTGCTCCCACTGCGGCTAAACTGCGGGGCCCCGCGGCTGGCCCTGCGCACGGCCCGCGACACGCCTTTCGATTCGAGGACACGCCATGGATCCGCAGCAGGTCGAGCGCTTCGTCAACGAACTCTGGGACGACGAAATCGTCGGCCAGCTGGTCGAGTACATCCGCATCCCCAACAAGTCGCCGATGTTCGACGCCGACTGGGTCAAGCACGGCTACATGGAGGACGCGGTCACCCTGATGGAGGCCTGGGCGCGCCGGCAGCCGGTGCGCGGCATGCAGATCGAGGTGGTGCGCCTACCCGGCCGCACTCCCCTCATCTTCATCGAGATCGAAGGCAGCGATGCCAACAACCCCGACACCGTGCTGCTCTACGGCCACCTCGACAAGCAGCCCGAGATGACCGGCTGGGCCGACGATCTCGGCCCGTGGAAGCCGGTGATCAAGGGCGACAAGCTGTTCGGTCGCGGCGGCGCCGACGATGGCTACGCCCTGTTCGGTTCACTGGCCGCGATCATGGCCCTGCAGCAGCAGGGCCGGCCACACGCGCGCTGCGTGATCCTCATCGAAGCCTGCGAGGAATCCGGCAGCTACGACCTGCCGCACTACGTCGACCATCTCGCTGCACGCATCGGCAAGCCCTCGCTGGTGGTCTGCTTGGACTCCGGCTGCGGCAACTACGAGCAGCTGTGGTGCACCACCTCGCTGCGCGGTCTTGCGGGCGGCAACCTCAGGGTCAGCGTGCTGGAGGAAGGCGTGCACTCGGGCGATGCCTCGGGCGTGGTGCCGTCCAGCTTCCGCATCCTGCGCCAGCTGCTGTCGAGACTCGAGGACGAAGTCAGCGGCCGCATTCGCGCCGAGGATCTGTTCGTCGAGATCCCGGCCGAGCGCATCGAGCAGGCCAAGCGCGCGGCGAGCGTGCTCGATCGCGAGATCTGGGCCAAGTTTCCCTTCCTGCCCGGCATGTCGCCGATGCACAGCGAGCTGCACGAGCTGGTGCTCAACCGCACCTGGCGACCGGCGCTGTCGGTCACCGGCGTCGACGGCATGCCGCCGCTGTCGAATGCCGGCAACGTGCTGCGCCCGCATACCGCAGTGAAGCTGTCGCTGCGCCTGCCGCCCACGCTTGATGGCGAGAAGGCCGGAAAGGTGCTGCGCAGCCTGCTTCTCGACAGCCCCCCCTACGGTGCACGCGTCGAGTTCGAGCTGGAGAAGAGCAGCACCGGCTGGAACGCGCCCAGCCAGTCGCACTGGCTGAACCATGCCATCGAGCACGCGTCGCAGGCAGCGTTCGGCAAGCCGGCGATGTACATGGGCGAGGGCGGCACCATCCCCTTCATGGGCATGCTCGGCGAGAAGTTCCCCGGCGCGCAGTTCATGATCACCGGCGTGCTCGGCCCGCACTCGAACGCGCACGGCCCGAACGAATTCCTGCACATCCCGACCGGCAAGCGGGTGACCGCGGCGGTGGCGCATGTGATCGCCGAACACTACGAGGCCAGCGCTCGCGGCGAGACCACCCAGGTCGGCGTCGCCTCGGGCGATACCCGCTTCGGCGACCACGGCTGCTGCTGATCGAGCGGCCTGACCCCCGCGGGCATCCGCCCCGGGGGGTTCCACCACACGCAGACAAGGTGACGCATGAGCCTCTTGTGGACGCTGCTGATCGGCTTTTTCATCGGCTTGGTCGCCCGTTTCCTGAAGCCCGGTCCGCAGAAGCTGGGTCTCATCCTGACCACAGTGCTCGGCATCGTCGGCGCCTTTGTCGGCAGCTTCATCGGTCAGACGCTCGGTCTTTACCAGCCGGGCCAAGCGGCCGGCTTCATCATGTCGGTCATCGGCGCCATCATCGTGCTCGTCCTCTGGGGCGCGCTCGCCAAGGGAAAGTGAAACCCATGAACAGTCCTCGTTCTCTCGTGATCCTCCCTCTGCTGGCGGCGCTGGCGGCCTGCGGTGCGTCCGAAGCGCCGCCCGCTCCCAGCCCTGCCGCGCCCGCAGAGGACGCCGCGCCCGCGGCAACTGAAGATGCAGCACCGGCCGCCAAGGCCGAGCAGGCGGAGGCTCCAGCGCTGGAAGCCGGCAAATCCTGGACCTTGATCGAGGCCTCGGACGACACCCTGAAGAGCGCCGCCGCCGAGGCCGGCATCTTCATCGAGGTGCAGGACGAGCGCATCGTCGGCTACGGCGGCTGCAACCGCTTCAGCGTGCCGCTGGAGCGCGGCGAGGGCAGCAGCATCAAGCTCGCCGCCGTGGTCGCCAGCAAGCGCGCCTGCGCCTCGGACGCGCTGAACGCCGCCGAGCAGACCTTCCTGCAGACCCTGGGCGCGGCGCAAAGCTTCGAAGTGCGCGATGAGGGCCTGTATCTGCGCACCTCGGACGGCGCCGAGCTCAAGTTCAGCGCGGGCCGCCCGGGCGGCAGCGAGGAGGACGTCTCCGAGGCCAAGGGCGCATGAGTCGCCGCATCCAGCAGCGTCGCTCGCGCATCCATGGCAACGGCGTGTTCGCGGCGGCCGACCTTCCGGCCGGCACGCGGCTGGTCGAGTACAAGGGCCTGCGCCGCACCCACGAAGACGCCGATGAGCGCTACGGCGACAGCCTCGATACGGGGCACACGTTTCTGTTCACCTTGAACGACGACTACCTGATCGATGCCAACGTCGATGGCAACGTCGCGCGCTGGATCAACCACAGCTGCGCGCCAAACTGCCAGGCGGTGCTGGAGGAGGACCCCAAGGGCAATCCTCAGCGCGATCGCGTGTTCATCGAAAGCCTGCGCGACATCGCCGCCGGCGAAGAGCTGACCTACAACTACGGCATCCGCCTCTCGGTGCCGCACACCGCCAAGCTGAAGAAGCAGTGGGCCTGCCGCTGCGGTGCGGACGCGTGCACGGGGACGATGCTGCAGCCGAAGGGCTGATTCAGGGCAGGCCGTGCGCGCCTTGCTGCGCGCGCTTCCTTCAGAGCTCGATGTGATCCACTCCGCGCCACGCGTCCAGTGCCTCCAGCACGGTCTGCAGTGCCATTGCGACCGGTTCCGCGTGCAGGGGCTCGCGCTCCAGGCCTTCGATGTGGCCGAACAGGGCCTGACGCAGGGCGTCCAAGCCGAAGACGCGCTGCAGCAGGTCGGCGAGCAGGCGCTCGAACTCGCCCGGGGTGGGGCTGATGCGCAGCTGATTGAACAGTGCGGACAGCGCAATGAACAGGGGCGCGGCCTCAGCGCCGAGGCCATGGTCCTCCGGCCGGTAGTCGAGGTAGGCGCGTTCGGCGTCGGTCCAGATCCGGTAGGACAGCCGCGCCAGCGAGTGGTACAGCGGGCCGTCGCTGATCAAGGCCACCAGCAGGCGTCCGCGATGCGCGAGCACGCTGCCGGCGGCGCTGGCCCACTCGCCGCTGCGCAGAAAGTCGGTGAGCTTCAGCTGCTCGGCAAAGGGCGCGGCCTGCAGCTGATCGAAAATCAGCAGGCTGCGCTCGCTTTCGGAGAAGGCGCAGGCCTCAGTGATGCAGCGCTCGAAGGCGGGCAGGGGGGCTTCCGGCGGCGCCAGGCTGCCGTCCTCCAGCTGCACGGGCAGCAGCATGGGGGCCGGCTCGGCCTGGCTGAAGTCGTGGTAGAGCACGTGCGGGTATTCGAGCGCTGCGCCCAGTGCGTTGGCGAAGGCGGTCTTGCGGCGGCCGGCGCTGCCGTCGACGTGCAGACAGCGCACGTGATCGAGCTTCGCGGCGAACAGGCAGTCCAGCGCGAAGCCGTAGTCGGTGTTGCTTTCGAAGCCGTGCAGGGCCAGCGAACGGCGCAGGTTCATGGCGACGGAGGGTTCGCGCGACGCCCGCGAAGCGGGGCGCGGCGAGTCTAGCAAGCGCGGCCTTGCGTGCCGCTGTGCAGGCCTTGGGAAGCCGCTGGGCTGCGCGCGAACTTCGAGCGCAGCGCCGTCGAGGCGCGGATCAGCGCCCGAGGTCGGCCTCCAGCACTGCCGCGAGGCGCGCTGCCGCGAGCCGCATCCGGGCCTCGGCGACCGGCCGCGTGCGCTCGATATAGCTGCGGTCGATGAAGCGCTTGTCCGGGTAGATGCCCGCGGATTCGATCAGGGCGCAGGACTCCTCCGCCCAGCGCGCTGCCGACGCCGCGCCGACCTCGCCCGGCGCGGGCAGAGGCGACTGCAGCAGGTGCTCGACCAGGGCGGGGCGATCCAGTTCCAGGGTGTCGACCAGCAGGCCGTCCCACAAGGCGTGCAGGTTCGAGCCCATGCGGTTGAGGCGGATCTGGGTGTCGTTGCCGCCGCGGTCGAAGCCATAGCCCGCGTGCAGCGGCTGGTGGATGTCGCCGACGAAATGCACGACGAACTTGAGTGCCTCCACGCGTCGTTCGCGCGGCGTGGACGGAACGCGCAACGCGGCGCGCTGGGCCTTTAGCGCGCCGATGACGCAGTTGCCGTCGGCGCAGTCGCGCTCGGGCCGGTACCGGCAGGCGCCCTGCGGGAAGTTCACGAAGTGCCAGCGTCCAGTGTGGCGCCAGATCTCCTGGTCACGCACTTCGTCTGGCCAGGTCGACACCGCCGCCAAGGTGGGCGTGGGCTCATCGACCAGCAGCGCGCCGACGGCGGCGCGCGTGCCCGCCGGCAGCTGCCGCTCGGCGATCTCGGCGATGGTCTGATGGCCCTTGAAGCTCCACGCCTGCGCCGGGTGGGAGCAGGCCAAAGGCAGCACGATCAGGAGCAATAGAAGTCGGAGTGCAGACGGCATGCGTTCGGATCGATGCGAGCGGGGGCGCGAGTCTGACAGGCGCGCGCGGCGACGGGGGCAAGGGAAGGTGAACTTGGCCGCGCCGGATCTACCCACCCGCTGCGCCTCGCGCGCTCGGGGGAGAGGCCCGTTCGCGCGAGCGCATGCGCTTTCGGACCTGTGCGCCGAGGCGAATCGAAATGCGAGGGCCTGCGCACTACACTAGCGCGCTCGGCCGGGCCGTCCCGGCTGTTTTCCCGCCCCTGGCATCCACGCCCTCACGAGGACTCGAGCAATGACGATCAAGGTCGCGATCAACGGTTATGGCCGCATCGGCCGCAATGTGCTGCGCGCGCTGTACGAGGCCAAGCGCACCAGCGAGATCCAGATCGTCGCGATCAACGACCTGGGCGATGCCGAGACCAATGCCCACCTGACCCAGTACGACACCGCCCACGGCCGCTTCCCGGGTGAGGTCGCGGTCGATGGCGGTGACCTGATCGTCAACGGCGACCGCATCAAGGTGTTCGCCGAGCGCGACCCGTCCAAGCTGCCCTGGGGCGCCCACGGCGTCGACGTGGTGTTCGAGTGCACCGGCCTGTTCACCAGCAAGGCCAAGGCCGCGGCCCACATCGCCGGCGGCGCCAAGAAAGTGATCATCTCGGCGCCGGGCGGCAGCGATGTCGACGGCACCTTCGTGTTCGGCGTCAACCACGACCAGTTGAAGGCTGCGCACGATGTCATCAGCAATGCCAGCTGCACCACCAACTGCCTGGCGCCCCTGGCCAAGGTGCTGCACGACGCCATCGGCATCGAGCACGGCCTGATGACCACCATCCACGCCTACACCAATGATCAGGTGCTGACCGACGTCTACCACTCGGACCTGCGTCGTGCGCGCTCGGCCACGATGAGCCAGATCCCGACCAAGACCGGCGCCGCCGCCGCGGTCGGCCTGGTGCTGCCCGAGTTGAACGGCAAGCTGGACGGCTTCGCCATGCGCGTGCCGACCATCAATGTATCGGTCGTGGATCTGACCTTCGTCGCCAAGCGCGCGACGACCAAGGACGAGATCGATGGCCTCGTCCGCGCCGCCGCCCAAGGCCCGCTGAAGGGCATCCTCGACATCAATACCAAGCCCTTGGTCAGCGTCGACTTCAACCACAACCCGCACAGCTCGGTCTACGACGCCACCCAGACCCGCGTCATGCAGGGCACGATGGTCAAGGTGCTCAGCTGGTACGACAACGAGTGGGGTTTCTCGAACCGCATGCTCGACATGGCGGTTGCGCTGATGGCAGCCAAGTAAGCGCCTGCAAGGTCTGAACGGACGCGCGAACGCCCACCCCGAGCGGTGGGCGTTCGCGTATGTGGCGTCTGCGTTCCATTGCACGCGGTGGAGCTGCGCCAGAAGGGCGCGCGTGCCTGGCGCTGAGCACCGCGCGAGGTTGTATTGCCCTCAGACGACAATCCGCAGGCAACAGAACCCAAATCCTTGCCCTCGCGCTCTGCGCTCAGGCGCTCATCCGCATTCGGACCGGTGGTCCGTAAACACGCCTCTTCGCTCCCCAATCCCGGCTCTAAAGCCATGAAAAAATTCCTGATCATCGCCGTCGGCGTGCTGATGCTGGTTGTGATCGGCCTTGAGCCGGTGCTGCGCAGCTTCCGCTACGACATCGAGACAGCGCAGCTCGAAGCACCGGACAGCGGCCGCTTCACCCGCAGCGTCAGCTGCTGGTTCGGCGACGGCTGGCTTGAGCGCAGTGAATGCGCCTGGCTGTACCCGAGCCAGCAGGGCGAGGCGATGACCGCGCTGCCCGTTGTGATCCTGCGCAGCGGTCTGCTCACGCGCTCGGAAACGGCGACGGTCTATCTCAGCGGCGGCCCCGGCGGCTCCAGCTATCTGTACGAGGAGGCCATGCCCTGGTGGCGCGACTGGATGCAGCAGCGCATGGGCCTCGATCACGACCTCGTGCTCTACGACCAGCGCGGTACCGGTTACGCCACGCCTCGCCTCGACTGTCCCGAGTACGATGCCGCTGCGCGCCGGCTAATTCTCGAAGGTGCATCGATCGACGCGCAGTGGAAAGAGACCGTGCCACTGCTGGAGGCCTGTGCTGCGGAGGTGCCGCAGGCCGAGCGACGCGAGGGCCTGTATTCCACCGCCACCGCCGCCCAGGACCTGCGCGAACTGGTGCGCGCTCTGCGCGAGGAGTTCGGCTATCGCGAGGTGCACATCTACGGCGTGTCCTACGGCACGCGTCTCGCCCAGGTCGCGCTGGCCGACCCCTTGGAGGGCGTCGGCCGCATTGTTCTGGATGGCTTCTATCCCGCCGGGCTTGAACTCATCGGCCGCTTCGCCGACGACTACGCCAAGCTGCTCGCCGCGGCACAGACGCAGTGCGAGGCCCAGGCCGGATGCGCCGGCGCCAGCCTGCGCACGCTGCTGGCAGAGGCACTGCAGCGGCTGTCCGCGCAGCCCGTGCAGATCGCCCTGCCGGCCTTCGAGGACGCCGCGGCCCAAGCCGGCGCGCAGCCCGAGACGCTGCGCCTCACCCCCGAAAATCTGTTCGCGCTCGTTGAAGCCCAGCTCACCTTCGGCCTGCCCGTGGCCGAGCTGCATGCCCTGCTGCAGCAGGCCGCGCGCGGTGAGTTCGATGCGCGCTGGGAGGAACTCGCCGCCGACTGGGTCTACACCCTGGACGACCCCGAGTTCAGCACCCTGTCGATGGCCCTGATCGAATGCCGCGACAACCCGCCGCTGCGCCGCGAGACCGTGGCGGCCGCGATCAAGGCTCACCCCGACTGGGCGGCCCTGATGCACACGCCCGACATCGCCTTCGAGCAGTGCGGCCGACTCGGCGTGCGCCCGCAGCCGCTGCGCCCCAGCGTGATCCGCCAGCCCACCCTGCTGCTGGCCGCCGAGTTCGACCCGCGCACGCCCACCGTTCCGGCGCTGGAGCAGGCGCAGGGCTTCACCCAGCTGCAGACCCTGGTGCTGCCGCGCAGCGGCCACAGCATGACCGACCTGGACGACTGCGCTGCGGCTGCGGCGGGGGCGTTCCTGAATCGGGGTGCTGCGCCGCCGGAGCGGTGTGTGACGGTCCCTTGATCAGTCCTTTGCCAGCGCATTCGCCAGCGCCTGCACACGCGCGCCGAAGTCCGCGTAGTCATGGCCTGCGCCGGGGCTTGGCCGTTCGCGGATCTGGCGTACCGCCACCAGCTCCGCTTTGGGAATCACCACGAGGTACTGCCCAAGCCAGCCCCGCGCTTCGTAGGCTTCGATGGGACCCTCCTCAGGATGGAAGGGTCGCCAGGGCCCCACACCGTGCGGTTCGATCAGTAGTCGCTGCCACTCCCTGCGCCAGTCCTTGCCGAGCTGGGTGCCAAGCGCGGCATACAGCTGCTCGGCCGAATCGAAATGGCGCCCGAGCAGCGGCCGTAGCTTTGCGGTGAACTCAGGCGGTACGCCCGCGCGCTCGACCATTGCGAGGCTCTCTGCGTCTGCACGAAAGCGCACCCACGCGCTGGATCGCCACCACAGCAAACCCAACGAGGGGTCGAGTCTTGAGGCCCCGAGCATCGTCTCGACGTAGCTATCGGGAACGATCTGCTGATCGCCGGCCCGTCCGCGCTGCAGGACCAGCTGACCTATCGCCGCCAGTCCGCGCGCATCCAGTGTCAGCCCGGCCATGGCATAGGGATTTCCGCTGGGATCTCGATGCCATGGCCCTGCGCTCACGCCGAGCGGATCCAGCAGGCGGCGCTGGATGTAGGCATCCATCGGCTCGCCGCTGGCGCGTTCGATGATTCCCGCCAGCAGGTTCACCGCCTTGTTGTTGTAGGCGATTTGGGTGCCAGGCCGGTGGCTCAACTCCGCGGCAAGCGCCAGCTGCACGGCATCGGGCGCAGGATAGATTTCGACCCGCGTATCGCCCACGTTCTGAAGGCCCGAGCTGTGATCGAGCAGCATGCGCACGGTAATCGCCTGTTTCGCGCCCTGCTTCCATTCGGGAAACCAAGTGTGCACGGGCGAATCCAGCGATTCGATCCGACCCTCGCCGATCAGAGCGCCCACGGCCAGCGCCACCACCGACTTGGTGACCGACATCGTTTCGAGGACTGGCGCAGGGTGCGAGGCGTAGCGCTCGAGTACCGGCTTGCCGTCGACCAGTACCAGCACGCTGTCGCTGTGCGAGTTCTGTGCACCTGCCTCAATGTGGTCGAGTGCCGCCTTTGCATCGACGGAGAGGGCCGCAGCTCCAAGGGTCGCGCTGGAGGCGGTGAGCAGGAGTGCAAGCAGGGTGAGCTGCGCTCGCTTCACTCGGCGTGGCGGTTCCGATATGGCCCGCGTTCGCGATGGCATGGCGTTCAGCGCCCTTGCGTGTACGGTGGATGGACTTCTATTGGATGCCCGGTAGCGCCCTGAGTGGCTGCCGCCGAAGCATCGGCCTTGACCCACCGCGACCCGACTCTCGACGTGTCGCGGTCTTTCCTGCCTGGAGTTCAGCCGGAGCGCGTCATTGCCGATGCGTCAGGTGTCGGAGGACGTCCGGGCCGTGTAGCGGTGGGTCAAGACCCACCCTACGCCGGGCGGTGAGACGCGACTCTCGACGTGTTGCGATCGTTCCTGCCTGGAGTTCAGCCGGAACGGGTCATTGCCGATGCGTCAGGTGTCGGAGGAAGTCCGGGCCGTGTAGCGGTGGGTCAAGACCCACCCTATGCCGGGCGGTGAGGCCGGCACGGGTCTGGAGTCCGAAGTCCGAACCTCGAACCTCGAACCTCGAACCTCGAACCTCGAACTCTGAACCGTGAATCCCGAATCCCGGCTCTCACACCTTCCCGCGCACAAAGCCCTCGACTTCGGCCAAGGCCGCCGCCAGCGCCGGGCCATCCTCGCCGCCGCCCTGGGCCATGTCGGGGCGGCCGCCGCCCTTGCCATTGATCTTGGCGGCGACGAAGGACACCACGTCGCCGGCCTTGACCTTGCCCAGTGCGGCGCCAGCAACGCCGGCGGCCAGCGAGGCTTTGCCCTCGCTGCCGGTGGCGAGCAGGATGACCGCGTCGCCGAGCTTGTTCTTCAGCACATCGACCGAGTCGCGCAGGGCCTTGGCGTCGAGGCCGTCGAGGCGCGCGGCGACCAGCTTGAAGCCGCCGAGGTCGATGGCGCTGTCGGCCAGTTCGCTGGCGGCGTTCGCGGCCGACTTGGCCTTCATCTGCTCCAGGGTCTTTTCGAGCTGCTTCTGGCGGTCGAGCAGCTGGCGCAGCTTGGCGCCGACTTCGGCCTTCGACGCACCGACCAGCTCGGCGATCTCGCCGAGGCGCTGTTCTTCCTCGCGCACGTGCGCCAGCGCGCCTTCGCCGGTGACCGCCTCGATGCGGCGCACGCCGGCGGCCACGCCGCCTTCGGAGAGGATCTTGAACAGGCCGATGTCGCCGGTGCGCTGCACGTGGGTGCCGCCGCAGAGCTCGGTGGAGAACGCACCCATGCGCAGCACGCGCACGCGGTCGCCGTACTTTTCGCCGAACAGGGCCATGGCGCCGAAGTCCAGCGCTTCCTGCATGCCCATGTGGTGCACTTCGGCGGCGACGTTGCGGCGCACCTCCGCGTTGACCATGTCTTCAATGGTCTTCAGCTCATTGGCGCTCAGCGCCTGGAAGTGGCTGAAGTCGAAGCGCAGGCGGTCCGGTGCGACCAGCGAGCCCTTCTGCTGCACGTGGGTGCCGAGCACGCTGCGTAGGGCAGCGTGCAGCAGGTGGGTGGCGCTGTGGTTCAACACGGTCGACTGCCGGCGCGCCGAGTCCACGCGCGCGGCCAGCGCGTCGCCCACTTTGAGGCTGCCGCTGCTGACGTGGCCGACATGGCCATGGAAGACACCAGCCAGCTTCTGGGTGTCGCGCACCTCGAAGCGGGCGCTGCCGGCGCTGAGCTGGCCGTGGTCGCCGACCTGGCCGCCGCTTTCGGCGTAGAAGGGCGTGCGGTCGAGGATGAGGATGCCGTGCTCGCCTTCGTTCAGGGCCTGCACGGACGCGCCCTCGCGCAGCAGGGCGATGATCTTGAGCTGCTCGCTATCGAGATCTTCGTAGCCGATGAACTCGGTCGGCGAGAGGCTGGCGACGATGTCGGCCGACAGCGTGCCGGCGGAAGCGAACTTGCTGGCCGCGCGCGCCTGCTCGCGCTGCTTCTCCATCGCCGCGTCGAAGCCGGCCATGTCGACGCCCATGCCGCGCTCGCGAGCCATGTCGGCCGTGAGGTCGACCGGGAAGCCGTAGGTGTCGTAGAGGCGGAATGCATCGGCGCCGGGGATCTCTCCGCTGCTGCGAGCCGCGACTTCGTCGAAGATGCGCATGCCCTGGTCGAGCGTTTCCGCAAAGCGCTCTTCCTCGGCACGCAGCGCGGCTTCGACCGTCGCCTGCTTCTCGCGCAGTTCGGGGTAGGCCTCGCCCATCTGCTCGACCAGTGCGGCCACCATCCTGTGGAAGAAGCTGCCGCGCACGCCCAGCATCCAGCCGTGGCGGAGCGCGCGGCGGATGATCCGGCGCAGCACATAGCCGCGGCCTTCGTTGCTGGGCAGCACGCCGTCGACAATCAGGAAACTGCAGGCGCGGATGTGGTCGGCGATCACGCGCAGAGATTTGTTCTCGAGATCCTGCGTGCTGGTAAGTTCGGCGGCGCGGCGGATCAAGGCCTGGAACAGATCGATCTCGTAGTTCGAGTGCACGTGCTGCAGCACCGCGGCCAGGCGCTCCAGGCCCATGCCGGTGTCGACGCAGGGCGCCGGCAGCGGCACCAGGCTGCCGTCGGGCTGGCGGTCGAACTGCATGAAGACGTTGTTCCAGATTTCGATGTAGCGGTCGCCGTCTTCATCGGGGCTGCCGGGCGGGCCGCCGGCGATGTGCGCGCCGTGGTCGTAGAAGATCTCGGTGCAGGGGCCGCAGGGGCCGGTGTCGGCCATCTGCCAGAAGTTGTCCGAGGCATACGGCGCGCCCTTGTTGTCGCCGATGCGGATGATGCGGTCCTCGGGCAGGCCAGCGACATCGCGCCAGAGCGCGAAGGCCTCGTCGTCGGTGTGGTAGATGGTGACCAGCAGGCGTTCTTTCGGCAGCTTCCAGACCTCGGTCAGCAGCTCCCACGCATAGGCAATGGCGTCGCGCTTGAAGTAGTCGCCGAAGCTGAAGTTGCCCAGCATCTCGAAGAAGGTGTGGTGGCGGGCGGTGTAGCCGACCTGATCCAAGTCGTTGTGCTTGCCGCCGGCGCGCACGCAGCGCTGGCTGGACACCGCGCGCTTGTAGCTGCGCTTCTCGCCGCCCAGGAACACGTCCTTGAACTGCACCATGCCGGCATTGGTGAACAGCAGGGTGGGATCGTTGCCCGGCACCAGCGGGCTCGACGCCACCACGGCATGGCCCTTGGACTTGAAGAAATCGAGGAAGTCCTGGCGGATCTGGTTGCTGGTTTTCATGGGCTGAAGGCGCGGGCAGGGGGCGGGCAAGGGACCTCGAATGATGCCCCATGCTGCGCTGCAGTGCCACGCAAGACGCGGCCACAAGTCATGGCCTTGGACAAGCGGGTCTCTGCCACGCTTCGCTCGCCTGAAAAGGCAAAGGCCGGGCGAACGCCCGGCCTTTGCCTTAGGGACACTGCCCGCCGATCAGAAGCTGCGGCTGATCGAGGGGTCGAGTCGGATCAGGGCTTCGCTGATTGTGGTGGCGCCGGTGCGATCAAGATCTTCGCGGGTGTAGACGCGACCCGGCGAGCTGCAGCTGCCGCGCGGACGCTTGATGCGGCTGGCGGTGGCGTCCGGACACAGGCGATCGAGTCGGGCGCTGCGCTTCTCTTTCTCGGACGCGGCGACGGCGTTGGCGGCCTCGGCGCTGTCGGCAGGTTCGGCCTTGGGTTCGGCGGCCTGCAGGCTGGCGCCGGCCAGCAGCAGGGCAATGGCAGAGGCAAGGATCAGTAAACGGCTCATGGGAATCTCCTCGACGGGCAACAGCGACATCGAGGAGGGAAGCTGCGCCCGCGCGTTCGCAAGGTCAAGTGCCGCACCGTGCTCGTGGATCAGGCCCCGCGCCTTCGTTCGTGCGGCGCTCAGCTTGCTGAATGGGTCGGGGCGGCGGCGCGAGGGGGTCCGGGATCAGCGCGAACGGTGCAGGGTGAGCTCGGCCAGGGCTTCGAGCTCCGGCGCCGCCTGCGGCAGGCGAGCCAGTGCGGCGCGCATGGCCTCGCCCTGTTGTTCGAGAGCGGCGCGGGCGCCCTGCACGCCCAGCAGGGCGGGGTAGGTCGGCTTGCCCTGTTCGGCGTCCTTGCCGGGCGTCTTGCCCAGCGCTTCGGCGCTGCCCTCGATGTCCAGCAGGTCGTCGCGGATCTGGAAGGCCAGCCCCAAGGCCGCGGCGTAGTCATCCAGGGTCGACTGCGTGGCGGCTTCGGCGCCGGCGCAGAGCGCGCCCATGCGCACGGCGGCGCGAATCAGCGCGCCGGTCTTGAGTGCATGCATGCGCTGCAGCTGGGGCAGGGTCTGATCGCCACCGGTCACCGCGAGGTCCAGCGCCTGACCGCCGCACATGCCGGCGGCGCCGCTGGCGCGCGCCAGTGTTGCCAGCAGCTCGACGCGGGTGGCAGCGTCGAGCGGCGCCTGCGCCAGCACCTCGAACGCCAGGGTCTGCAGGGCGTCGCCGGCAAGAATGGCGGTGGCTTCATCGAAGGCGATGTGCACCGTCGGACGACCGCGCCGCAGGCTGTCGTCGTCCATCGCCGGCAGGTCGTCGTGGACGAGCGAGTAGGCGTGAATGAACTCCACGGCCGCCGCCGCGTGATCGAGGTCGGGTTCGCTGGCGCCGCAGCTCAGGCCGCTGGCATACACCAGCAGCGGGCGCACGCGTTTGCCGCCACCGAGGCAGGCATAGCGCATGGCCTCGTGCAGCCGGCGCGGTTCATCGGCAGCAGCGGGCAGCAGCCCGGCAAGGACAGATTCGCTGCGCTCGGCCCAGGCGCGCAGCCGAGCCTCAGGGAGCATCGGCGGCAAAGGGCTGGGCGCTGTCCGGGTCTTCGGGGTCACTCAGCAGCCGCACCCGCAGCTCGGCCTGGTCGAGCGCGGTCTGACAGCGACGGAACAGGGCGATGCCGCGCTCGTAGGCCTGCAGCGATTCGTCGAGGCTGAGGTCGCCCTTCTCCAGGCGCTGCACCAGACTTTCCAGTTCGTCGAGCGAACGTTCGAAGCCGGCAATGGCGCTGCCGTCAGTCGAGGCTTCAGGGGCAGGGACGGCGGGATCAGGCGTGGACATGCGCGGCAGTGTGCCGAAGCGCTGCGAGCGCGGTCAATGTGAGGAAAGTCGAGCCCTGCGCTGCAGCCCACGATAACGGCGCCCAGGGCGAATGCGCCATGCCCCCGAGCGCTACCTGGGTGGTGCCGGGGCAAGGCCAAGGTCGTCGACCCCGGCGATCGGCTCGCGTCCGTAGGGCCCCAGCCAGCGCAGGCACAGTCCGTTCTCCAGCAGCGCGGCACGCAAGTCCTCGCGCAGCACCAGATCGGCGACGGCGACCAACTCACCCTCAGCGCTCCACAGAAATGGCAGATGCGTTCGCTGCCAGGGCGGCACGCCCAGCGACTGCAGCAGGGTTTTCACGCACTGGCGGGGGCGCTTGTGCGAGAGGCGGATGCGCTCGCCGCCCTGGCGGGCTCGAACCCGCAGCGGCAGCGGCGGTCGCGCGCCGTGCTGGATGTCGCCGAGGCCATCGCAGAGCGCCAGCGCATGGCCATCCGGCAGCCTCAGCGGGCCCGCCGCGTCCCATGCGGTGTCCATATCCGCAGGCAAGGGCGGCAGCGCGGGCAGCAGATGCAGGGACTCGCCCCAGGCGCGCAGGCGATGTCCGCGCCAGCGCGCTTCGGCTTCGCTGTCGGCGCGGGCCCGCAGCAGTTCGCGCTCGATCTGCGCCAGCACGCTGGGTGGCGGCAGCGCGCAGTGGAGCGACTGCAGCCAGGCGCGCAGAACGCGGGCGCGGCGTGCCTGCGGCCAGCCGCGAAGCACCTGCAGATCCAGTACCCGCGGATCGAGCCGCTGGGCGCGCGCGAGATCGACGGCGTCCAGCGATGCAAGCCGGGCATCGGCTTCCGCGCTCAGCGCGGCCGAAAGCGCCAGCGACTCGGCGGCCTGCGGCCAGCGCTGCTGCAGCAGGGGCAGCACGGCCTGCCTCAAAAAATTGCGGTCGTGGTGGGCGTCCTGGTTGCTGGGGTCTTCGATCCAGCGCAAGCCGCGCGCCACCGCGTAGGCCTCCAACGCGCTGCGCGGCGTGCCCAGCAGCGGCCGCCACAGCCAGCCTGCACCGAACCGACGTAGCGCACGCATGCCGCCCAGACCGCGCTCGCCGGCGCCGCGCAGGGCGCGCAACAGAAAGGTCTCGGCCTGATCGTTCTGGTGATGGGCCATGACCACCACCTCGCCCGGCTGCAGCGCGGCCTGCAGCGCCGCGTGGCGGGCGCGGCGCGCGCGCGCTTCCAGCCCGCCGCTGCCGCCCGCCACATCCACCCGCAGCACGCGGATGTCGACCCCCAGCGCGGCGGCCTCGCGCTGGCAGTGCGCCGCCCACTGCGCTGAATCCGCGTGCAGGCCGTGGTCGACGTGCAGCGCACGCAGGCCGCGTCCGCGCGCCCAGTCGGCTTCGCAGAGCAGCTGCAGCAGCACGCGCGAATCCAGCCCGCCGCTGAAGGCGACCGCCAGCCCGGCTCCGGGTGGCAGCACGTGGGCGTCGAATTCGATGGCGTGGCTGTCGAGCATGCGTGGCATGGTAGCGAAGCGTCGGGTTGGCACAGGCAGCCCGCGCATTGAGTGCGGTCCGCGCATGCGGTTAGGGTGTGCGCCCAGCACGGGGCAGCGCGCTTGCGGATCCTGCGGCCCTGCACGCGCAGGCGCTGCGCGCCCGTGACTGTTTGCAGCTTCAATCGCTCAAGGCCCCGCATGACCGCATCGCCCTACATCGTCGCCGTCACTGGCGGTATCGCCTCCGGCAAGTCGGCCGTGACGGCGCGCTTCGAGCAGCTCGGCGTGCCGGTGATCGACGCCGACCTGATCGCCCGCGAGCTGGTGGAGCCGGGTGAAGTCGCGCTGGCGGAAATCGTGCAGCGCTTCGGGCGGGGCGTGCTGGATCTGCAAGGTCGGCTGGATCGACGCCAGCTGCGCCAGCGCATCTTCAGCGACGCCAGCGCACGCCGGGATCTCGAAGCCATCCTGCATCCGCGCATTCGCGAGCGCATGCGCGAGCGCGCCCTCGCCGCCGACGCACCCTATGTGGTACTGGCGATTCCACTGCTGACCGCGGGCAGTCGCTATCCCTTCATCGATCGCGTCCTGGTGGTCGACGTGCCCGAGGCGTTGCAGATCGAGCGACTCACGCGCCGTGATGGCGTCGACGAAGATGCCGCGCGAGCGGCATTGGCGGCGCAGATCAGCCGCAGCGAACGGCTGGCGCTGGCGGACGCGGTGATCGACAACAGCGGCAGCCTCGAAACCCTGGCCACTGCGGTGGATGCCCTGCATGCGGGCTATCTGCAGCAGGCTTCGAGGCGCGCCGAGTCGGGGGCCTGAGCGACCCGCATAGGCGATGGCGGTGGATCACGCCACCGCGGCGCGCACGAACTCCGGCAGCTGCATCGAGGCCCCGCTGCGGTTCACCCACACCAGCACAGTGTGGCCGTCGGCGTAGACCACGCCGGCCTGCGTCGCACTCTCGATGCGATGGCTGAGCGTCAGGCTTTTGCCGCCCACGCGCTCGGCGCCCATCACGACGCGCAGGCGCTCGGGCCAGCCGATCGGGCGGCGGTAGTTCATCTGCGCGGCGGCCAGAATCGGCGCGCAGTCGGGGTCGGACCAGTCGGGGCTGATCTGCTTGAACCAGAGCACGCGTGCTTCCTCGATGTAGCGCAGGTAGCTGGCGTTGTTGACGTGGTTGAAGGCGTCCATGTCGCCCCAGCGCACGTCCATCTCGATCTCGAACACGGTCTTCATCGGCGTCTCGCTCATGCCAGCTTCCTGCGGCCGCGCTGCATCGGCCTGGCCTCGCCCACGCCCTCGGTTGTGGCCGCCGAGAGGTTCGGCAGCAGCTTCTTCAGAAAGACGCCGGTGTGCGAAGCGGCGTTCGCGGCGACGGTTTCCGGCGTGCCTTCGGCGATGATCTGGCCGCCGCGATGGCCGCCCTCGGGGCCGAGGTCGATGATCCAGTCGGCGGTCTTGATGACGTCGAGGTTGTGCTCGATCACCACCACCGTGTTGCCCTGCTCGCGCAGTCGATGCAGCACGCCCAGCAGCAGCTCGATGTCGTGGAAGTGCAGGCCGGTGGTGGGCTCATCGAGGATGTAGAGGGTATTGCCGGTGTCGCGCTTGGCCAGCTCACGCGAGAGCTTGACGCGCTGCGCCTCACCACCCGACAGCGTGGTCGCCTGCTGGCCGAGCTTGATATAGGACAGGCCGACCTGCATCAGCGTCTCCAGCTTGCGGGCGATGGTCTGCACCGGCTCGAACAGCTTGAGCGCGTCCTCCACGGTCATGTCGAGCACGTCGTGGATGGTGTGGCCCTTGTAGGTGATCTCCAGGGTCTCGCGGTTGTAGCGCTTGCCTTGGCAGACATCGCAGGGCACGTAGACGTCGGGCAGGAAGTGCATCTCGACCTTGATCATGCCGTCGCCCTGACAGGCCTCGCAGCGCCCGCCTTTGACGTTGAAGCTGAAGCGTCCGGCCGTATAGCCACGCGCGCGCGCCTCCGGCACCTGGGCGAACAGTTCGCGCAGCGGCGTGAACAGGCCGGTGTAGGTCGCTGGGTTCGAGCGCGGCGTGCGGCCGATCGGGCTCTGGTCGATGTCGACCACCTTGTCGAACTGCTCCAGGCCCTGGATCTCGCGGAAGGCCTCGGGCGTGTGGCTGGCGTCATTCAAGCGATTGGCCGCCAGCCGGAACAGGGTGTCGTTGATCAGGGTCGACTTGCCCGAACCGGACACGCCGGTGATGCAGGTCAACAGGCCCGCCGGCAGATTCAGATCGACGTCTTTCAGGTTGTTGCCGGTGGCGCCGAGCAGGCGCAGCCAGCGCTTGGCGTCGGGCGCCTTGCGCACGGCCGGCACTTCGATGCGGCGACGGCCCGAGAGATAGGCCGCCGTCAGCGAGCGCTCGGACTTGAGCACGTCCTTGAGCGTGCCCTGGGCGACGATCTCGCCGCCGTGCACGCCGGCGCCAGGGCCGATGTCCAGAACGTGGTCGGCGAGGCGAATGGCGTCCTCGTCATGCTCGACCACGATCACGGTGTTGCCGAGATCGCGCAGGCGGGTCAGCGTGCCCAGCAGGCGCTCATTGTCGCGCTGGTGCAGGCCGATCGAAGGCTCATCCAGCACGTACATCACGCCGACGAGCCCCGCGCCGATCTGGCTGGCCAATCGGATGCGCTGCGCTTCGCCGCCGGACAGCGAATCGGCCTGGCGGTCGAGGGTCAGATAGTCGAGACCCACATCGACCAGAAACTTCAGCCGCTCGCGGATTTCCTTGACGATCTTGGTGGCGATCTCGCCGCGCCAGCCGGGCAGGGCCAGCTGGTCGAAGAAGGCCATCGAAGCGTCGATCGACAGCGCGCTCAGTGCCGGCAGGGTGCGGTCGGCCACGAACACATGGCGCGCGGGGCGGTTCAGGCGCTGGCCGCCGCATTCCGGGCAGGGGCGGTTGCTGATGTATTTCGACAGCTCTTCGCGGACCATCTGCGACTCGGTCTCGCGATAGCGGCGCTGCAGGTTGTTGACGATGCCCTCGAAGCGGTGGATGCGGGTCTGGCTGCGGCCGTTCTCGCCGGGGTAGCTGAACTTGATCTCTTCCTTGCCGCTGCCGTACAGCACGGCCTGCTGCACGGACTCCGGCAGGCGCGAGAAGGCGACGTCGACGCTGAAACCGTAGTGTTTGGCCAGCGAGTTCAGCATGGCGAAGTAGTACGGGTTGCGCCGGTCCCAGCCCCGGATGGCGCCGGCTGCGAGGCTGAGTTCCGGGTGCCCGACGATGCGCGCGGGGTCGAAGAACTGGGTCACGCCGAGGCCGTCACAGGTCTGGCAGGCGCCGATCGGCGAGTTGAACGAGAACAGCCGCGGCTCCAGCTCGGACAGCGAGTAGTCGCAGACCGGGCAGGAGAATCGCGAGGAGAACAGCACCTCGGCGGCGTTGGCGTCGTCCATGTCGACCAGCTTGACCAGACCGTCGCCGAGCTTGAGCGCGGTCTCGAAACTCTCGGCCAGACGCTGCTTCAAGTCGGCGCGCGGACGGAAGCGATCGATCACCGCCTCGATGGTGTGCTTGTTGCGCAGGCCGAGCTTGGGCACCTCGTCGATTTCGTAGGCGGTGCCGTTGACGCGCACTCGCACCAGGCCCTGCGCGCGCAGCTGCTCGAACACCTGCACATGCTCGCCCTTGCGCTCGCGCACCACCGGCGCCAGCAGCATGTAGCGCTGGCTCTCGGGCAGGGATATCGCGGCATCGACCATCTGGCTGACGGTCTGCGCTTCCAGCGGATGCCCGTGCTCCGGGCAGCGCGGCGTGCCGACGCGGGCGAACAGCAGGCGCAGGTAGTCGTGGATCTCGGTGATGGTGCCGACGGTTGAGCGCGGGTTGTGCGAGGTCGACTTCTGCTCGATCGAGATCGCTGGCGACAGGCCCTCGATGTGGTCGATGTCGGGCTTCTCCATCATCGACAGGAACTGCCGCGCGTACGAGGACAGCGACTCGACGTAGCGCCGCTGGCCTTCCGCGTAGATCGTGTCGAAGGCGAGCGAGCTTTTGCCCGAACCGGACAGACCGGTGATCACGATCAGCTTGTCGCGCGGCAGCTCAAGGCTGAGGTTTTTCAGGTTGTGCGTGCGCGCGCCGCGGATGCGGATGGTGTTCATGGCGGGCCGGGGAGGGCTTGGGGAACTGGGCATTGTAGGAGGCGGGTGTGAGGCTGGGGCGATGCGCTCGACAGCCGGGATTGGGGATTCGGGATTGGGGATTGGTTGGAGCAGGCTTGGCGAGACCCTGGCTCGCGCGCTGGTCGAAGGCGTGACCTTGGTGGCTTGCTGCTGTCATCGTGATGTCAGTAAGTCGGGGGCGCAGCGCCCCCTCGCCGGGATTCGGGATTGGTGATTCGGGAGTCGCGAGCGCGCGCTAGACGAGCATCAGGGTCTCCGAACCGTCAGCCCTCGTCGATCTCGTACCGATTGCCCTTGGCGCGCCCTGAGTGAGGCTTCAACGCTGGCCCCAAAAGGCTTCTGGATCAAGCGTTTGACGCCGCATGCGTAGGTCGCGCGGGAGGCGCGTTCGAGCGAATCCCGAGGCCCTCGCGCCTTGCGCTCGGGCGTTCATCGGCGCGCGGACCAGTGGTCCGCAAGCACGCCTCTTCACTCCCGAATCCTCAATCCCGCTGCAACCGGGTTTGACCCGGGCGCAGCACAAACCTATACTCCCGCGGCTGTCCTGGCGCCCTTGCGCCGTCCTTCCCGTGTTTGCGGGGTTCAATGACGGTGTTTCTCGGGGTCAAGCCCCGGCCCAGGCAGCCGACAATAACTACAGAGGAATCCGCAACATGTACGCAGTCATCGTCACCGGCGGTAAGCAGTACCGCGTGATGCAGGGCGAGACCCTGCGCGTCGAGAAGCTCGACGTCGAAGCTGGCAGCAGCATCGACCTGGATCAGGTCCTGCTGGTGGGCTCGGGCGAAGCCGTCAAGGTCGGCACCCCGACCGTCGCCGGCGCCAAGGTCACCGCCACCGTCAAGGCCCACGGCCGCGGCGAGAAGATCCGCATCATCAAGTTTCGCCGGCGCAAGCACCATCGCAAGCAGATGGGCCACCGCCAGCACTACACCGAAATCGAAATCACCGGCATCAGCGCCTGATCGGCGCCGTCTGAAGCCCCAAGCAAGGAGAGTCTTCCATGGCACACAAAAAGGCAGGCGGCAGTACCCGTAACGGCCGCGATTCCAACCCGAAGTACCTTGGCGTGAAGATTTATGGTGGGCAGGCGATCGAAGCTGGCAACATCATCATCCGCCAGCGCGGCACCCAGTTTCACCCGGGCCCGGGCGTTGGCCTCGGCCGCGACCACACCCTGTTCGCGCTGAAGGACGGCGTGGTCAACTTCGCGGTCAAGGGCCCGAAGAACCGCCGCACCGTGAGCGTCATCGGCGAGTAAGCGCCGAACCCGCAGCACACGCGAAAGGCCCCGCCTCTAGTGCGGGGTTTTTCGTTTTGGAGCGGGGATTGGGGATTAGGGATTCGGGATTGGCCGACGGTTTGCCTGCAACGGCAGGCTGAGGGCCTAGCTCCGACTTCCCGCCCCGACTGAGGGCCGCGCACCGTCCGCCGATGGCCCGGGTTCGCAGCCCTGCATCGTCGTCTGCCCAGGCAGACGGCCACTCAATCCCCAATCCCCAATCCCCAATCCCGGCTCCCCAATGAAACTCGTCGACGAAGCAGACATCCGCGTCATCGCAGGCAACGGCGGCAACGGCTGCGTGAGCTTCCGCCGCGAGAAGTTCATCCCCTTGGGCGGGCCGGACGGCGGTGACGGCGGCGACGGCGGTAGCGTCTTTCTGGTCGCTGACGAGAACCTCAACACCCTGATCGATTTCCGCCACCAGCGCATCTTCCGCGCCCAGCGCGGCGAGAACGGCATGGGCCGGCAGATGTACGGCAAGAAGGGCGAGGACGTGGTTATCCGCGTGCCCGTGGGCACCGTGGTCACTGCGGTGGATACCGAGGAAATGATCGGCGACCTCACCGAGCACGGCCAGACGCTCAAGGTCGCCCAGGGCGGCGAGGGCGGCCGCGGCAACATCCACTTCAAGACCTCCACCAACCGCGCACCGCGCCGCGCCACCACCGGCAGCCAGGGCGACGATCGCGAGCTGCGGCTCGAGCTCAAGCTGCTGGCCGACGTCGGCATGCTCGGCTTTCCCAACGCGGGCAAGTCGACCTTCATCCGCGCGGTGTCGGCGGCGACGCCCAAGGTGGCGGATTACCCGTTCACGACCCTGTACCCCAACCTGGGCGTGGTCCGCGTCGAGCAGGACCGCAGCTTCGTCATTGCCGACATTCCGGGCCTGATCGAAGGCGCGGCCGAAGGTGCCGGCCTCGGCGTGCAGTTCCTCAAGCACGTGCAGCGCAACCGTCTGCTGCTGCATATCGTCGACATGGCGCCGATGCTGGAAGGCGAGCAAGCGATCGAGCACATCGTCGGCGAGGTGCACGCGATCGAGCGTGAGCTTGAGCGCTACGACGCCGAGCTGCTGGGCCGGCCGCGCTGGCTGCTGCTCAACAAGGGCGACCTGCTGGATGAGGACACCCGCCGCCTGCGTGCCGAGGCCGTGGTTGCGGCGCTGGACTGGCAGGCCCCGTGGTTTCTGATCTCGGCGATCAGCCGCGAGGGCACCTGGACGGTGGCCCAGCAGGTCATGGAGTTCTTCGACGCCGAGAAGCGTGCGGCGATCAAGCAAGAAGAGGACAGCCGGCCCTGGAGCCCGCTGGATTGATCCTTCCGCCGGGCTCGCGCCCTGCGGCAACCGCGCCGGCAAACTGCTAAAGTCCGCGCGCTTTCCACTTGGAGTTCACACATGAACCGTTTCGTCTCGCTGGCTGCGGCCGGCCTGTTCTCTCTTGGCCTGGCTGCCTGCGGTGGCGGCGACAAGGGCGCGGCGGATCCCGCCGAAGCCACGGCCACCCCGGATGCCGCTCTGAAGTCCGCCACCTCGGCGCTGCGTCAGAACGACGTCAGCCAGTTCGTCAAGCTGGTCCTGCCGGAAGCCCGCTACAACGAGGTCAAGGCCAAGTACGAAGCGCAGCAGGCGGAAGCGGGTGCGCCCGATCCGGCCGAAGCCGCCGAGTTCGCCGAGATGATGGGCAAGCTCACCGCCGCCGATGCCGAGACCGCGCTGATGGCCGAGCTTGAGCCGCAGCTGGCGCAGTTCGAGGCCGAGATGGCCCCGCAGATGCCGATGATGATCGGCATGGGCCGCGGCATGGCGGTGCAGGGCATCCAGCAGAACGCCGAGATGAGCGAGGACCAGAAGCGTCAGGCCACCCAGGTCGTTGATGCTCTGGGCAACTGGCTGTCGGGCGTCAAGCTGGCCGATCGCGAGCTGGCCAAGCAGGCCATCGCCAAGGCCGTGGCGACCGCCCGCGCCCTGGATATCAAGACGCTGGAGCAGCTGCAGGCGCTGAGCTTCGACGACGCGCTGGTCAAGGCCGGTGTCGCGTTCGGCGGCTTGAAGGATGTGCTGGCGGTGTACGGCTTTGACATCAACGCCGCGCTGGACAGCGCACAGATCGAAGTGCTGAACACCGAGGGCGACACCGCCCGCGTCAAGGTCGGCTACACCCTGCTGGGCGCCACCATCAGCAGCGAGCAGGACATGGTGCGTGAGGCCGGCCGCTGGTACGGCAAGGACACCATGAAGGCGATCAGCGACGCGCTTGACGGGCAGGCTGAAGCCGAAGTCGCGGCCGAGCCGGCGCCTGCGGAGCAGCCTGCGCCGACGGAAGAAGCCGAAGTGACGGAAGAGCCGGCCACAGTCGACGAAGAAGAGACTGCCTCCCAGTAAGGCATCGGATCTGCTCGGCAGACCCCGAAAGGGCGGCCCAGTGGCCGCCCTTTCTCGTTCCATGCGCGCATCAGCAAACGTCCAGCTAACGGCGTGCGCGAGCGCTTCGGCGATACTTCCCCGATGAATGCCAGCCCTACCGCCAAAGAACCGTGGCTGATGCGCCTTCTGGGGCGCTTGCTGCGGCCCTGGATCGCCATTCGCCGCGAGCCCTCCGCGCCCATCGAGTCGCTGGTGCGGCCCGATTTGCCGGTGTGTTACGTCGTCGAGCGCTACGGCCTGTCCAACACGGCCATCCTGGCGCGCGCCTGTGCGGAGGCCGGCTTGCCTTCGCCCTTGCTGCCGATCTCCGAGCACGCCGCCTTCGGTGATGAGCGCGCGCTGGTGGCGCTGTCGCGCCGGCAGAGCACGTGGTTCGGACGACCGCGTTCGCGCACGCACTCGGCCAGCCTTGCGCGGCTGGTGCAAGCGCTGGAGGCGCACCCCGAGCTGGACCTGCAGATCGTGCCGGTGTCGATCTTCGTCGGCCGTGCGCCCGACCGCGAGAGCGGCTGGTTCCGCGTGCTGTTCTCCGAGAACTGGGCGATGGTCGGGCGCTTCCGGCGCGCGCTGTCGGTGCTTCTGAACGGTCGCGGCACCATCGTGCAGTTCGCTCCCGGGGTGTCGCTGCGCGAAGCGCTGGCCGAGGGTCTGACGCGCGAGCGCACCGTGCGCAAGGTGTCACGCGTGCTGCGCGCCCACTTCCGGCGCGTGCGCACGGCGGTGATCGGTCCGGACCTGTCGCACAAGCGCACTCTGGTCGATGCGGTCATCGCGTCGGAAAGCGTGAGCTCCGCCATCGCCGATCAGGCGCGGCGCGATGGCATCAGCCTGGAGCAGGCGCGCGGCAAGGCCCGTCGCTACGCACTCGAGATCGCCGCCGACTACTCGCACCCGGCGGTGCGCTCGGCCTCGTTCATCCTCACGCCGTTCTGGAACAAGCTCTACGACGGCGTGACCATGCACCACTTCGAGTCGCTGAAGCAGGTCGCGCCCGGGCACGAAGTCATCTATGTGCCCAGCCACCGCAGCCATATCGACTACCTGCTGCTGTCCTACCTGCTCTACGTCAACGGCATCGTGCCGCCGCACATCGCCGCGGGCGTCAACCTCAATCTCCCGGTGGTGGGCCCGATCCTGCGCCGCGGCGGCGCGTTCTTCCTGCGCCGCAGCTTCAAGGCCAACCCGCTGTACTCGGCGGTGTTCAGCGAGTACGTGGCCAGCCTGATCACCCGCGGAGTGTCGATCGAGTACTTCATCGAGGGCGGTCGCTCGCGTACCGGTCGACTGCTGCAGCCCAAGGCCGGCATGCTGGTGATGACCCTGCGCGCCTTCCTGCGCCAGCCGCGGCGGCCGGTGGTGTTCCAGCCGGTCTACATCGGCTACGAGAAGGTGATGGAGGGCAAGAGCTACATCGCCGAGCTGTCGGGTGCACCGAAGGAAAAGGAGTCTCTGTTCGGCCTGCTGCGCGCCGTGGGCAACGTGCTGCGCAAGCGCTACGGCAAGGTCGCGGTGAACTTCGGCGAGCCGATCTTCCTCGACCGCGTGCTCGATGCGCACGACCCCGACTGGCGCCGCTTCGCCAGCCAGCCGGACGAGAAGCCGCAGTGGCTGAACCGCGCGGTGGACGACCTGTCGACGCGCATCCAGCGCCATATCAACCAGGCGGCCGACGTCAACCCGGTCAACTTGCTTGCGCTCGCCCTGCTCGCCACGCCCAAGCACGCAATGGCCGAGACCGATCTGCTGTCTGCGCTGGATCTGTTGAAGTCTCTCCTGGAGCGCGCGCCCTACTCCGAACGCGTTACCGTCACGTCGCTGTCGCCCGCGGACATCGTGCGCTACGGCGAGTCCGTGCAGGTGCTGGAGCGCGTCCAGCATCCCTTGGGCGACGTGCTGCGTTTCCCGGCCGAACGGGCCGTGCTGCAGACCTACTACCGCAACAACGTGGTCCATCTGTTCGCCGCGGCCTCGTGGGTGGCGTGCTGCTTCCAGAACAATCGCCGCATGAGCCGCTCATCGGTGGTACGGCTGGGCCGTCTGCTCTATCCCTTCGTGCAGGAGGAGCTGTTCCTGCCGTGGACGGCGGAGGAGTTCGGTCAGCGCATCGAGGCGACGGTCGATCTGCTGATCGAGCGCGGGCTGTTCACGCTTGACGAGGGCGGCGCCCTGCAGCGCGGCCCAGGCCAGACCGACGAGGTCTTTCAGCTGCGCGTTGTGTCGCACAGCCTGCAGCAGGCCTTCGAGCGCTACTACATCGCGATCGCGGTGCTGGTGAAGAACGGCTCGGGTGCGCTGAGTTCGGGCGAGCTGGAGAACTTCTGCCAGCTCACCGCCCAGCGCCTGTCCCTGCTGTACTCGCAGGCTGCCCCGGAGTTCTTTGATCGCGCTTTGTTCCGTGGCTTCATCGGCAAGCTGCGCGAGCTGGGCATGATCCGTCTCGATGCCAACAGCAAGCTCGAGTACGACGAGCGCCTGGAAGCCTGGGCGAAGGATGCGCGCCTGATCCTCTCGCGCGAGCTGCGGCATTCGATTCTGAAGATCACCCCCGAGGTGGCGCGGGAAGTCACTGCGGTGCCGCCGCTGGAGGCAGCGTAGGCGCGCACGCCGCGAGGGTCGCCGCTCAGCGCTCGCCTGCTCCGGGCTGGGCGAGCAGTGAGTCGAAGGCCCGGACATCCCCCTGGTGCTCGGCGGGTTCGATCCCCAGCAGCCGGCAGAGCAGGGCGTAGACGTCCACCGCGTGCACGCGCGGCACGCTCGATCCCGGACGGAAGGCGGGGCCGTAGCCCACGAACAGCGCCTGCATCTCCGGCAGGGTGGGGTCGTAGCCGTGGCCGCCGCGCTTGGGCGTGCGGCCGGGCAGGTTCAGTGCGCGACGGGTCGCGATGACGTGGGGCGGCTCTGCCTGGCAGGTGATTCGCGGCACGCGAGGATGCGATCCGAACTGCCATTCCTGCGGGAAGTCCTGCGGTCGGAAGCAGCGCATGTGCGGATGCTCGCGCAGCAGCGCCGCTTCGACTTCGGCGCGACGTCCGCGTCTGGGTTCGATTCCCGCCGAAGCCCCGAAGCTGATCAGCTCGAAGCTGCGCGGATCCAGCAGTTCATCGAGCAGGATGGGCCGTGACTCGTCGATCGCGGTCATGCCGTGATCGGCCACCAGCACAAGATTGACGCGGCCGGCCCAGGTCGACGCTTCGATGCCCTCGATCAGCGCCGCGATGGCGGTGTCGACCGAGCGCACCGCGCGCCGCAGCGCCGGCGCATCGGGGCCGTGGTCGTGACCCACCGAGTCGACCTGCTCGAAATACAGGGTCATGAAGTCCGGACGGGTGGACTCCGGTCGGTTCAGCCAGTCCAGCACCTGCCGCACGCGCGCGGTGCTGGTGAGGCTGGCGTCGTACGGAAGCCAGTCGTCGGGATGCTGACCCTGCACGTTGGCC
The DNA here is from genome assembly GCA_014946745.1 of Lysobacterales bacterium. Classification (NCBI taxonomy): domain Bacteria; kingdom Pseudomonadati; phylum Pseudomonadota; class Gammaproteobacteria; order Lysobacterales; species Lysobacterales bacterium. The sequence continues at coordinate 396,333 of JADCRD010000001.1, forward strand.
TCGCTGCCGGGCCAGAACAGGGTGGCCGTGCGCAGGCCGTGGCGACGCGCGGTGATCCACACCGGTTCGCCGCCCCACCAGCGGCCGTCCGCGACCGCCGTGCGCATGTGCATGGCGAACAGCCCCAGCTCCGGGTCGCGCATGGTGTTGTTGAGGATGCCGTGGCGATCGGGGTGGAGGCCGGTCACCAGGGTGTAGTGGTTGGGAAAGGTCAGCGACGGATACGCGGGCTGCATGGCCTCGGCACGTCCGCCCTGCTCGGCGAGGCGGCGCAGCGTCTGCGCTTCGGGGAACTGCAGGTAGTCCGGGCGGAAGCCGTCGATGCCGATCAGCAGCACCGGCAACGGCCGCGCAGCGGCGCGCTCGTCCGCGTGCGGCGACAGCGCGCAGGCCGACAGCAGGAGGACGAGGGCGCAGAGGCCAATGCGTCGAAGGGTCGCGGACGCAGCGAAAGCACGGGTTGCCATCCGCAGAAGTATGCGGCGGTGCAGCGGGCCAAGCCTGCGCCAAAGGGCATGCCCAGTCAGCGGGGCCACTCGCAGTGCGGGCGAGCGTGCCGCGCGAACATCGATTCGCGGCAACGTGCGGACTGCGTGTCCGGGGTAGCGCCAAACGAACACCACGACGCAGGCGTGACTGCAGCCGCGGGGCGCGAGCCCAAGACAGCGCCAGCCGCAGCGCCCGTGGTCCGCGAGAGCTCTCGGCAGGCGCTCAGCTGACCGGCCGCAGCTGCGGCTTCAGCCAGCGCTGACCGTCGCCCGCCAGCCACACCTCAAGCTCTGCCGCCGGCATGGGGCGTGCGTAGTAGTAGCCCTGCGCGACCGGGCAGCCGGCCTGCAGCAGGAACTGGTGCTGCTCCAGGGTCTCCACGCCCTCGGCGACAACGGTTTGGCCGAGGCTGCGGCCGATGCCCATCACCGCGCTGGCCAGCGCGCGGTCGCCCGCGTCGGTTTCGATGTCGCGTACAAAACTGCGGTCGAGCTTCAGCTCGTCGACCGGCAGGCGCTTGAGATACGAAAGGCTCGAATAGCCGGTGCCGAAGTCGTCGACCGACAGATGCACGCCAAGCCGGTTCAGACTGTCGAGGTCGGCGCGCACGTGGGGCTCGTCGATCAGCATCAGGCGCTCGGTGATTTCCAGCGTGAGCGCGGTGGGCGGCAGCCGGTAGCGCTGCAGCACCAGACGCACGTGGGCGGGCACGTCGTCCTGCCGGAAGCGCTGTGCCGACAGGTTCACCGCCACCGCCGGCACCGGCAGTCCCTTGGTCTGCCATTCGGACAGCTGCGCGCAGGCCTTTTCGAGCACCCAGGCGTCGAGTGCGTTGATCAGTCCGCAGTCCTCGGCCAAAGGAATGAACTGGTCCGGAGGCACCCTGCCAAGCTCCGGGTGGGTCCAGCGCACCAGCGCCTCCACGCCGGCCAGGCCAGGGCGACCCAACAGCACCTTGGGCTGATAGTGCAGCTCCAGCGCATCGCGGCTCATCGCCAGCCGAAGCGCGCTCTCGAGCTGGATGCGCAGGCGCGCGTTCTCGTTCATCGAGGCCAGGAAGAAGCGCACGCAGCCGCGGCCGTCGCGCTTGGCCTCGTACATCGCGATGTCGGCATTGCGCATCAGCGTGTCGAAATCGCGGGCGTCATCGGGGAACTGGCTGATGCCCATGCTGACGCTCGGCATCAGCGTCTGGCCGCCGATCTCGACGCGCTGTGCCACCGCGCGCAGGGCTTTCTCGGCCGCTACGGCGCTCTCGTTGGCGTCGCTGTCGGGAAACAGGATGACGAACTCATCGCCGCCAAAGCGGCTGATGGTGTCGGAGTCGCGCAGCGTTCGGCGCAGGCGATGGGCGACTTCACGCAGCAGTTCGTCGCCCGCCGAGTGGCCCAGCGAGTCGTTGATGTTCTTGAAGCGATCGACGTCGAGCACCGCCAGGCTGAGCTTGCGACCATCGCGCGCGGCTTGCTGCAGTGCCATGCGCGCGCGATCGACCAGCAGCGCGCGGTTGGGCAGTCCGGTCAAGGGGTCGTAAAAGGCGAGACGTTCGATCTCGGCCTGGTTGTCGTCGTGCTGGATGGCCACCCGGCACAGCTGGATGCAGGCGTCGACCATGCGGCGGTGGAAGCGGCTGGGGCCGCGCGCCTCGCGGTAGTAGAAGGCGAAGGTCGCAATCACCTTGCCGTCGCGCCCGGTGACCGGCGTAGACCAGCAGGCCATCAGCCCCAAGGGCAACACGAGCTGCTTGAACGGCGCCCACAGCGGGTCGTTCGCGATATCGCGAACTTCAACTTCCTCACCGCGGAAGGCGGCGGTGCCGCAGGAGCCCGCGACGGGACCGATGGCGACGCCATCGATCGCGCTGGAGTAGGAGATCGGCAAGCTGGGCGAGGCCAGCGGTCTGAGCTTGCCTTCTGCGTCGATCCGCAGCACCGAGCAGACCACTTCGGGCGAGAGGGCCTCCACCTGTCGGCACAGCAAGTCGAGTACCGCGCGCAGCGGCCGGCCCAAGGCCACCGACTCCAGCACGTCGCGCTGCAGCAGATTGACGGCGGCTTCCTGCTGCCGGTCCAGCAGGGGGAAGGTCAGGCCAACCACGGCGTCGAGCGCCGGGTGCTTGCACAGCCGCAGCTCGATGGCGTCGAGCTTGCCTCCGGAGCTGTTCAGCGCAGCGGGTGCGAGCAGGGCGGTGGGGCTGGTCTCCATGCCGGCCAGCAGGCGCTGCCAGCGCGCGGTATCGAGATCGGCGACCAGCTCACCGACGGTGCTTGGCGCGCGCCCGCCAATGCGCTCTCTGAGCGAGGCATTCATGCCCAGCAGTCGGCCCGTCGCGTCGGCCAGAAACGCGCCGACCGAGGTGCCTTCGAACAGCTCGATCGCCGCGCTTCGACCCACGTGGCTGGCCGTGTTCACAGCGCCACCGCCGCGCTGCCGCAGCAAGCGCCACGCGCGGACAGCGGCGCGAGCGAGGAGATGACGCCTTTGGTCTGGGCGAGAGGCATGGCTTGGTAATCGGCTGCAAGGCGTGTGCCGGCCTTAAGGGGCGGCGTCTTGGCGGTTTTCTGTCTGAAAGCTGAACGCAGAAGCGTCCCTTCTTAGATTTCTATACAGTACGTTCTGTACAGTTTTGCCCCTATGACTCGCCCTCCCAAAGCCCGCCAGCGCGTTCTGGACGCCGCCCGCCGCATCGTTGAAGAACGCGGCGCCGGCCATTTGACCTTCGACGAGCTGGCCCGCGAGAGCGGCGTCACCCGCGGTGGTATCACCTACCACTTCCCGACCAAGGAAGACCTGCTGCGCGCCCTGATCGAAGCCGACATGCAGCAGTGGGATGCCGCCGCCGCTCCGCCTCCCGATCTGCCCGTCGGTTGCGTGTGCCCGCGGACCGCCGCGGCGCTCGGCCAGTTGCGCTGTCACCTCAGCGAGGACGAAGGCCACAAGCGCTTCGTGCACGGCATGTTGAGCGCAGCCATGGTCGACCACAGCCTGCTCGATCCGGTGCGTCGACACCACGCGCAGGAGTTCGCGGACTGGGTTTGGGATGAGACAGACCTGCGTCGCTTTCTCCTGCTGGCCGCTGCCGAAGGCTTGTTCTGGCAGGACCTGTTCAACCTGAGCCCGATGCCCACCGAGGCTCGCCTCCGGCTCAAGGCCCTGATCGAGCGTCTGCTGATCGAGTGGGCAGGCGCTGTCGAAACCCCCGCCGCACCAAACGACCACAGCACGCCGGCCGCCTGAGCCGCTGCGATCCGCTTTCCAACTTCCAAGGAACTACCTATGCCTGCAGCCCCGCGTTTCCGGATTGATCCGCGGCTCCTCCCCGTGGCTCTCGCTGTGGCCGTATTGACGGCCTGCTCGGGCGGCGGTGGAGCAGCGATGCAAATGCCGCCCACCGAGGTCAACGTCGCCACCGTTGTGTCCAAGCCCGTCACCCAGTGGGATGAGTTCACCGGCCGCATCGAGGCCGTCGAGCACATCGAGATCCGGCCGCGGGTCGCCGGCTATCTCACCGGCATTCATTTCAAGGAAGGCGGTGCGGTCAAGGCCGGCGACCTGCTGTTCACCATTGACGACCGCGAGTACCGGGCGGCGGTCGCCAGCGCGCGCGCCGATCTTGCCCGCGCCGAAGCGCGTCGCGCACTGGCCGAGACGGAGTTCAAGCGCAGCCAAGCGCTGGTCGAAGCGCGCGCGGTGAGCGCCGGTGAGCTGGAGAGCCGCCAGAACGAAGCGCGCCAGGCCGACGCCGACGTGCTGGCCGCTCGCGCGCGAGTCGAGCAGGCGGAGCTGAGCCTGGGCTTCACCCGCATCACCTCGCCGATCGACGGCCGCGTCAGCGTCGCGCGCCTGCGCGTTGGCAACCTGGTGTCGCCCGGCGAGCCGGTGTTGACCACGGTGGTCTCGCTCGATCCGGTCTATGTCAGCTTCCAGGGCGACGAGCGCGCCTACCTGCGCTACCAGGCGCTGGCCCGCCGCGGTGAGCGCGAGAGTTCGCGTGACGCGGCCAATCCCGTGCGCGTGGGCCTGGCCGATGAACAGGGCTTTCCGTATGAGGGGCGCATGGTGTTCGTCGACAACGCCGTCGACCCCGCCACCGGCACGATCTTCGCGCGCGCCGAGCTGGCCAATCCGGACGGCGTGTTCACTCCTGGCCTGTTCGCGCGCGTGCAGCTGCTCGGCGAGCGACTGGACAGCGCGCTGCTGGTGCACCCGCAGGCCGTGCTCACCGATCAGGACCGCCGTTACGTCTACGTCGCCGACCAGGTCACCCTGCCCCCGGAGATGGGTGGCACCGGCGAGCCGCATCTGGGTGCCGTGCGCAAGGACGTGGTGCTGGGGCCGATCATCGACGGTCTGGTCGTCGTCGAGCAGGGTCTTGACGCCGACGACCGGGTGATCGTGAACGGCATGCGCAAGATCTTCTTCCCCGGTGCGCCGGTGCAGCCGATCGATGTGCCGATGGACCAGCCGAACACCGTACAGGCCGCGCCCGCTGCCGCGCCCGCCGCGGCCGGGGACGAGGGCTGATCCATGGCCCACTCCGACCTTTCCCGCGTCTTCGTCGACCGGCCGATTCTGGCCGCCGTCCTGTCCATCGTCATCTTCGTGGCCGGCCTGATCGCCATCCCCAACCTGCCGATCACCGAGTACCCGGAAGTCGCGCCGCCCAGCGTGCAGGTCACCGCGATCTATCCCGGCGCCAACCCCAAGACCATCGCCGACACCGTGGCCGCCCCGCTCGAGGAGGCGATCAACGGCGTCGAGAACATGATCTACATGAAGTCGGCGGCGTCCTCGGACGGTACCGTCGTGCTGACGATCACCTTCGCGCTGGGCACCGACGTGGACCTCGCGGCCGTGCAGGTGCAGAACCGCGTCGCCCAGGCCCTGCCGCGCCTGCCCGACTCGGTGCGAGCGCTCGGCGTCACCACCGCCAAGGTGTCGCCGAACATCACGATGGTGGTGCACCTGCTGTCGCCGGATAAGCGCTACGACGGACTGTACCTGTCGAACTTCGCGAACCTCAACGTCAAGGACGAACTCGCGCGCCTGCCCGGCGTGGGCAACGCGCAGGCCTTCGGCGCGGGCGTCTATGCGATGCGCGTCTGGATCGACCCCGATCAGGCGGCCGCGCGCGGGCTGACCGCGCTCGACGTGGTGGGGGCGATCCGCGAGCAGAACGTGCAGGTGTCGGCCGGTGCGATCGGCGCGTCGCCGCAGCCGAGTGGCGCTTCGGTACAGCTGCTCGTCAACGCGCGCGGTCGACTTGAAACCCCCGAGCAGTTCGGCGCCATCGTGCTCAAGACCGGCGAGAACGGGGCGGTCACGCGGCTTCGCGACGTCGCGCGCATCGAGCTGGGCTCGAACACGTACGCGCTGAACAGCTACCTCAACAACACCGAAGCCGCGGCGATCGTCATCTTCGAGGCGCCCGGCGCGAACTCGATCGCGCTGTCCGATGCCGTCCGCGCCCGCATGGCCGAGCTCAAGCAGAGCTTCCCCGAAGGCGTCGACTACGCGATCGCCTACGACCCCACCGTCTTCGTGCGTGCCTCGGTCGATTCGGTGATCACGACCCTGCTGGAGGCCGTGCTGCTGGTGGTGCTCGTGGTCGTGGTGTTCCTGCAGACCTGGCGCGCCTCCATCATTCCGCTGCTGGCAGTGCCCGTGTCCATCGTCGGCACCTTCGCGGTGCTGCTGCTCCTCGGCTATTCGATCAATGTGCTGACCCTGTTCGGGCTGGTGCTGGCGATCGGCATCGTGGTCGACGACGCCATCGTGGTCGTCGAGAACGTCGAGCGTCACATCGAGGAAGGGCTGGCCCCCATCGACGCCGCGCACAAGGCGATGAGCGAGGTGTCCGGGCCGATCGTCGCGATCTCGCTGGTGCTGGCGGCGGTGTTCGTGCCGATCGCCTTCATCGACGGCGTGACCGGCCAGTTCTACCGCCAGTTCGCGGTGACCATCGCGGTGTCCGTGCTGATCTCCGCGTTCAACTCGCTGACCTTGAGCCCGGCGCTGGCCGCGGTGCTGCTCAAGCCCCACGGCGCACCGAAGGACGCGCTGGCGCGCGGCATAGATCGCGTGTTCGGCCGCTTCTTCGCCTGGTTCAACGCCCGCTTCAAGCGCAGCTCGGACCGCTATGCCGGCCGCATCGGCGGCACCATTGCGCGGGCGCCGCGCCTGCTCGTCACCTACGCCGTGCTTGTGGTTGTCACGGTGCTCGGATTCACGCAGATCCCCGGCGGCTTCATTCCGACCCAGGACAAGCAGTATCTGTTCGCTGGCGTGCAGCTGCCGGAAGGGGCGACGCTGGAGCGCACCGAGGCCGCGATGAAGCGCATGGGTGAGATCGCGCTGGAAACGCCCGGCGTCGCTGATGTCGTGCAGTTTCCTGGCCTCAACGCCATCCACTTCGTCAGTACGCCCAACGTCGGCGTGATGTTCATCGGTCTGGATCCGCCCGGCGAGCTGCCCAAGCCGGCTGCGGCCATCGCGGGCGAACTGACTGGCAAGTTCGGCGCCATCCAGGACGGCATGGCCTTCGCCTTCATGCCGCCGCCGGTGAACGGCTACGGCAATGCCGCGGGCGTCGAGGCCTATGTGCAGGATCGTCAGCGCATCGGCTACGGCGAGCTCAACGTCGCCACGCAGGCCCTGACCGGAACGATCAGCCAGCTGCCCGGCTTCGGCCCCGGCTCGGCCTTCTCCTCCTTCCAGGCCAACGTGCCGCAGCTCGATGCGGTGGTGGACCGCGACAAGGTCAAGGAGGGCGGGCTTGCGCTGACCGATGTCTTCGACAGCCTGCAGATCTACCTCGGCAGCGCCTATGTCAACGACTTCAACCTGTTCGGCCGCACCTACTCGGTCTACGCACAGGCGGATGCCCCCTTCCGCGACGAGGTGGGCGATGTGGCACGCCTGCAGGTGCGCAATGCGCAGGGCGAGATGGTGCCGCTGGGCAGCGTGGTCGAGCTGGTGCCGAGCTTCGGCCCCGATCCGGTGGTGCGTTACAACGGCTACCCCGCGGCCGATGTCAGCGCCAGCCCCTTCGATCCGGCCGCGGTCAGCAGCAGCGACGCTGTCGGCATCGCCCGCGACACCGCCGCCCAGGTGCTGCCGCGCGGCATGAGCCTTGAGTTCACCGGCCTGACCTACCAGCAGGTCAACCAGGGCATCGCGCAGTACCTGGTGTTTCCGCTGTGTGTGCTGCTGGTCTTCCTGGTGCTGGCCGCGCTGTACGAGAGCTGGTCGCTGCCGCTGGCGGTGATCCTGATCGTGCCGATGTGCCTGCTGTCGGCGCTCGGCGGCATCTGGGTGCTCAACAAGATCAACGAGGGCTGGTACATCGCGCAGATCATCCTTGGTTGGATCAACCCGATGACCGCCGCGCCGCCCACCATCATCGACATGAACGTGTTCACCCAGATTGGCCTGGTCGTGCTGATGGGCCTGGCCTGCAAGAACGCCATCCTGATCGTCGAGTTCGCCCGCGATCTGGAGAAGCAGGGCCGCGGCATCGTCGACGCTGCGGTCGAGGCCTGCCGCCTGCGTCTGCGGCCGATCCTGATGACCAGCTTCGCCTTCTGCGCCGGCGTGCTGCCGCTGGTGTTCGCCAGCGGCGCCGGTGCCGAGGTCCGCCATGTGATGGGCGTGACCGTGTTCTTCGGCATGCTCGGCGTGACCTTCTTCGGCCTGTTCTTCACTCCGGTGTTCTATGTGGTCATCCGCAAACTGGTCGAGCGCCGCCGCGCCCGCCCGGCCGCTGCCGAGGAGGCGCCCGCCCATGCTTAAGCATCCGCTCGCCCTTGCCTTGGCAATGGCCTTCGCCCTGGGCGCCTGCACGGTCGGGCCGGAGTACGTCCGCCCTGCCGCCGAGCTGCCCGAGCGCTTCGACCAGGCCGGGAGCCACGCCGGCACCGAGGCCGTGCAGCCGGCCCTGTGGCGGGCCTTCGGCGATCCCGCCCTGGATGCGCTGATCACCCGTGCGCTGGAGGCCAACACCCAACTCGCCCAGGCGCTGGCGCGGCTCGATGAGACCCGTGCGCTGGCCGGGCTGTCGACCTACAGTCTGTTCCCGACCGTCGATACGGGCTTCAGCGGCGAACGCAGCCGCCCCAGCGGCCGTGACCCGTTCCTCCCGCCCGAGCAGGGCCTGACGGACACCTACCGCGCGGGCTTCGACGCCAGCTGGGAGATCGATCTGTTCGGCACCCTGCGCAACCCGAAACGTGCCATCGACCGCCGGGTGCAGGCCGATGCCGCGGCGCTGCAGCATGTCCACATCAGCGTGGTCGCTGAAGTGGCCCAGGCGCTGTTCGAGCTGCGCGGCGCCCATGCGCGCCTGCGCTTGCTTGAGGAGAACCTCGACGGCTGGCAGCGCACGCTGGATCTGGTCACCGCACTCGAACGCTACGGCCGCCGCAGCGCACAGGATGTCGCCGCCGTGCAGGCGCAGCGTTCGGCGCTGGCCGCACAGTACGCCCAGCAGGAGGCCGCACTGGTGCGCGCCGAGCAGCGGCTGGCCGTGCTGACTGCGCAGCCGGTGGCGGAGGTGCGCGCGCAGATCGATGCCGAGGCCGGGCTGCCTGAGCTGCCGCCGCTGGTGGCAGTGGGCACGCCCCAAGACTGGCTGCAGCGCCGGCCCGACGTGCGCGAGGCCGAGCGCCGCTTGGCCGCGACCTACGCGGATATCGGCACGGCGGTCGCCAACTACTTCCCCAAGCTCACCTTGCTAGGGGGCTTCGGCTGGACTGCGCAGAATTTCGGTGATCTGGGCGAGGATGCGTCCGAGCGCTGGAGCTGGGGGCCGTCAATCACCTGGAGCATTCTCGACTTCGGCCGCACCCGGCAGCGCGTGCAGGCGGCTGAGGCCCGCGCCGACGGTGCTGAGGCGCTGTTCCGCGAGACCCTGCTGCGGGCGCTTGAGGAAACCGAGAACGCGATGGCGGGCTATCGCTCGGCCAACCGCGCGGCCTTCGATCTCGAAGCGGCCGCCGAGGCCGCACGCGAGTCGGCGCGTCTGGTGCGTCTGCGATTCGAAGCGGGCAGCGAGGATGCACTCGCCCTGCTCGATGCGGAGCGCACGCGCATCGATTTCGAGCTGCGGGCGGTCGACAGCGAAGTGCAGCGTGCCACCGCATTGGCCGCGCTCTACAAGGCGCTGGCCGGCGATTTCGCGGAGCTCGATCCCGAGGCCTTGGCCGCGCGCCGCTGAAAGAAAGCCGCGTGCGGAGGTCTTCCGCACGCGGCGCGTGGTTCGTGCGGGGCGTTGCCCTCGCACGGGGCCAGGGAGGGCCCGCTTCATTCCGTACCTGCGTAGGGCCGATGCAGCACGCGCGGCTCAGCCCTGCGGCAGCGCTCCACGCGCGACCGTTGCGCTGGGCTTGGCGGCCGGTTTGCGCGCATAGCGGCGGTCCAGCAGCACGCCAGCGATCACCGAGACCAGCACCGGCACGGCCCAGGGCGCCAGCTGCAGGTAGCCGCTCATCTGCAGGCCAAAGGCGGCCAACACGCCTTTCAGCCCGATGGCGAAGAAGGCGATGTGGGTCGCGGTGCCGCAGCCAAGCATGGCGCCGTAGTGCTCCTGCAGCCACCAGTTGCCGGCGTCGATGGGGCGCCGCAGGCGGCGCAGCATGCCCGCACCGAGAAAGGCGCCGACGGCCGAGAAGCCGATCAGCAGGGGGTTGCCGATCTTGAGGCCGACGCCCAGCACGACGGCAGCGGAGACGAGGTTCAGCGCGCCGACGACCGCGTAACGACGATCGTGAAACGCGGCCTGGTCGCGCTTGCGCCGGATCGCGCGCCAGCCCAGCCACATCGAGGTGCCTGTGATGACCACCAGATAGGCGAGGAAGGTGCCGATGCCGCTCTGCCCGCGCAGGAAGAACGTGGCGGCCATCGGCATCGCGGTGATGCAGATGCCCAGCATCGCGAGCAGATAGACCTTGCCGCTGCCGCGATGCAGCGGACCGCCCTTGCGGGCGAAGGCCGCCATCCAGAAGGTCAGCAGGGACACCGCGCCGGCCAGGCCGTGCACGCTGACGAGGATCGGATACAAGGTTTCCATGGGGCGGCTCCGTCGCGGTGGGTGGGAGCCCAGTCTCGGTGTCCACGCGAGCGGCCAGCAGATGCCCGGGGTCATCCGCGAGGGGTGAGAAAAGTCACCTGACGCGCTTCGCGGGTTTCATGCCGGCGCGCCCGCTGCCATGCTGTTCCCATGAACACGGCTCTTGCTTCGCACACACCCGCGCCGCCACTTGGTCGAGGGTCGGGCTGGCTCACACCGCTCAGTCTTGCGGCCTACATCACCTGGGCGGCGATTGCCTTTGCGGCTGTCGATGGCAGCACGCTGCAGGCCGGGCTTGCCAGCGAGTGGGCGGGCCTGGGCTGCCTCGTCGGCATGCTCGGCCTGTTCATCTGGCGCAGCCTGCGCGATGGCGCCGTTGACTGCCGCGGCGCGCGCTGGAACAGCGTCGCCCAGGGCGTGCTGGTGGTGCTGGCCGAGCGCCTGCTGATGGAAGGCCAGGTCACCGTGCTGCTGGTGATCGTCGCCGCCCAGCTGGTGCTGCTGATGCCGGTGCGCTGGGCTGTGCTCTGCCTGCTCGCCCTGAACGCCGCCGTGGCCCTGCGCTGGATCGGCAGCGGCTGGTCGCCGCTGCAGGCGCTGTTCAATCTGGTGCCGCTGATCGGCTTCCAGGCGTTCGCCACGCTCACCGGCTACTACGCCGGAACGAGCGAACGCGCACGCGACCATCTGGCCCAGGTCAACGCCGAGCTGCTGGCGACGCAGCGGCTGCTTGAAGAGAGCGCCCGCAGCGGCGAGCGCTTGAAGCTCTCGCGCGAGCTGCACGACGTCGCCGGCCACAAGCTCACCGCGCTCAAGCTCAACCTGGCGCGCCTGCAGCGCGACCCTGCGCTCGCGGCGCGCGAAGAGGTTGCAGTCAGCGCTCAGCTCGCCGACGAACTGCTTGCTGACATCCGCAGCGTGGTCAGCGCCCTGCGCCAGCACGATGGCCTGGAACTGGACGCAGCCCTGCGAGCTTTGGCGCGGCCCATCGCCGGCACCCAGATCGAAGTCGAGGTGCAGGAGGGCCTGCGCGTGGAGTCGGTCGCCACCGCCGAAACCCTGCTGCGCTGCGCGCAGGAGGCCATCACCAACGCCCTGCGCCACGGCCGCGCCAGCCACGTGCATCTGCGCTGCGCGCGCAGCGGCGAGGGCCTGCTGCTGGAGGTCGCCAACGACGGCGAGCCGCCGCGCCGCATCGAATTCGGCAACGGCCTGACCGGCATGCGCGAGCGCCTGCAGGCGATGGGCGGTCGGCTGGAGCTTGATGTCGGCGCCGAGCGCGGCCTGCGTCTGCGCGCCTTCCTGCCGGGGCAGGCCGCATGAGCGCGCGCATCGCGCTGTGCGACGACCAGGCCCTGGTGCTGCGCGGCCTGTCCGCTCTCTTGAGCGACCTCGGCATCGAGATCGCGCTGGAGGCGCCCGATGCCGAAAGCCTGCTGGCGGCCCTGCCGCAGCGGCCGGTCGACGTCATTGTCAGCGACATCCGCATGCCCGGCATGGGCGGCATCGGCCTGATCGGCGCCCTGCGCGAGCGCGGTGACGCCACGCCGGTGATCCTGCTCACCACCTTCGACGACAGCGAGCTGCTGCTGCGCGCGGTCGAGGCGGGCGCCCAGGGCTTCCTGCTGAAGGACGCCTCACCCGAAGACCTGCGCGCCGCCATCCTCCGCGTCGCTGCGGGCGAAACCCTGCTGCAGCCGGTCAGCCTAGGGCCCGTGCGCGCCGGCTGGAGCGCCCCCGAAGCCACGCCCGGGCAACGCATCACCGAGCGCGAGCAGAGCATCCTGCGGCTCGTCGCCGGCGGCTACAGCAACAAGGAAATCGCCCGCGTGCTGCACCTCTCGGAAGGCACCGTGAAGAACTACATGTCCGAGATCCTGCTGAAGCTCGACTGCCGCGACCGCACGCATGCGGTGCTGAAGGCGATCACGCAGAAGCTGCTGTAATCCTCGCGCGTGAACACCGGCAGCTTTCGTCCCGAGCTGATCCTGCTGCCCGGACTCGACGGCACCGGGCGCCTGTTCGCGTCATTGATTGAGTCGCTTGCCGAGTGCGGGGTTTCGGCGAGGGCCATCGGATATCCCGCGCATGAGGCGCTCGGTTACGTCGAACTCGAGCATCGCGTGCGCGCGGAGCTACCCGCCGCCAACCCGTTCGTGCTGCTCGCGGAGTCGTTCTCCGGGCCGATCGCCTTGAGGATCGGGGCTGCACCGCCCGCCAATTTGCTAGGGCTCATCCTCTCGACGACCTTCGCCATGCGCCCGACCTCCTTGCTGGGCCCGCTCTCGGGGAGCGTGCGCTGGGCGCGACTGCGTCCACCGATGTTCCTGCTCGACTGGTTCCTCATGGGCCCCTGGTCGAATCAGGCCCTGCGCTCCGGGCTCGCCGCGGCCTTGGCCGAGGTCTCGGTAAGCGTGCTGAGTCAGCGCGCGTTTGAAGCCCTGCACGTGGACGCGACGGATGCAGCCAGGCAGCAGAGGCGTCCCTCTCTGATCCTTCGGGCGAGTCAGGATCGGCTTCTAGGCGCGAACGCATTCAGGCAGCTTGCGAACGCGCTTCAGCCTGAGCGGATGCATGAGGTGAAGGGGCCGCATCTTCTGCTGCAAACGCAGCCTCGCCTGTGTGCAGGGCTGATCGCGGAGTTCCTGCAGACCTTGGCGACCGCATAGGGAGCAGCCGTCGCGATCACCGCATTAGACGCTCTCTCGCAAGGAGCGCAAGGCCAAGAGCAGGCCTCGCCTTGCGTTGGGCATAGGGTGGGTCTTGACCCACCGAAGCTAAACGTCCGCCGCAGCCCCAACTTCACGCCCGCGGCCTCAAGCCAGCACCTACAGCTCCGGCAGGGCCGGCCGTCCATAGGGTGGGTCTTGACCCACCGAAGCTCAACGCGCGCCGCAGCCCCAACTGCACGCTCGCGACCTCACGCCGGCACCCACAGCTCCGGCAAACCCGGCAGGGCGCGCAGCAGCGGAATCAACTCGCCGCGCCTGACGAGGGCCGCGGCGCGTTCGATATCGGGGGCGAGGTAGCGATCGGTCTCCACGCTCGGGCACTGCGCGCGCAGCAGGGCGTGGGCGGCTTCCAGCGGGGTCGAGCTGGTCAGCGGACGCAGGAACTCGATGCCCTGCGCGGCCGCCAGGTACTCCACGCCGAGGATGTGCGTGACGTTGTCGATCATGGCCTGCAGTCGGCGCGCGGCGAAGGTCGCCATCGACACATGATCTTCCTGATTGGCGCTGGTCGGCAGGCTGTCCACCGAGGCCGGATGCGCCAGCGACTTGTTCTCGCTGGCCAGGGCCGCGGCGGTGACGTGGGCGATCATGAAGCCGCTGTTCAACCCTGCATCGCGGGTCAGGAACGGCGGCAGGCGCGAGACGCCGGCGTCGATCAGCATGGCGATGCGGCGCTCGGCAATCGCGCCGACTTCGGCGATGGCGGTGGCCATGGCATCGGCGGCCAGCGCCACCGGCTCCGCATGGAAATTGCCGCCCGACACCATCAGCCCTTCGTCGGCGAAGACCAGCGGGTTGTCGGTGACGGCATTGGCTTCGCGCAGCAGTACACGGGCGGCGTAGCGCAGCTGGTCGAGGCAGGCGCCGACGACCTGCGGCTGGCAGCGCAGGCAGTACGGATCCTGCACGCGGTCGTCGCCTTCGGCATGCGAGGCGCGAATGGCGCTGCCGGCAAGCAATGCCCGGTAGTACTGGGCGACATCGATCTGCCCCGGCTGGCCGCGCACGGCGTGGATCCGCGGATCAAACGGGCCATCGCTGCCGCGCGCGGCATCGACCGTGAGTGCGCCGATGACGAGCGCGGATTCCAGCACCGGCTCGAAGGCGAACAGCGCATGCAGGGCCAGTGCGGTCGAGGTCTGGGTGCCATTGATCAGGGCCAGACCTTCCTTGGCTTCGAGCGTGAGCGGCTTCAGCCCGTGATTGGCGAGCACCTCGGATGCCGGGCGACGTTCGCCGTGAACCAGGAACTCGCCTTCGCCGAGCAGGGCCAGGGTCATGTGGGACAGCGGCGCGAGATCGCCCGAGGCGCCCACCGAACCCTGCGCCGGCACATAGGGCACCAGACCCTCGTTGTAGACATCGAGGATGGCATCGATCACCTCCTCGCGCACGCCGGAATGCCCGCGCGCGAGGCTGGCCGCCTTGGTCACCAGCATCAGGCGGACGACTTCAGGCGACAGCGGTGCGCCGACGCCGACCGAGTGCGAGCGGATCAGGTTCAGCTGCAGCTGGGCGAGATCCGCCTTGCTGATGCGGGTGGACGCCAGCTTGCCGAAGCCGGTGTTGACGCCATAGACCGGCGCATCGCCGGCCGCATGCCGCTGCACCAGCTCGGCACTCGCGCGGATGCCGGCGCGGGCGTGGTGATCCAGCTCGACGCGCACGCCGCCCGCATGGATGGACTGCAGCTGCTCAAGGCTCAGGTGGCCGGGGGTGAGGGTGAGGGTCATGGGCGGGTCCGTGTTTTTGAGGCGTTGTGTCGTGGCGAGCTGTCGTGCCTCGCGGTTTCCGAGTGCCGCTCATGACGCAGTCGACGCGCGACGGACGTTGTGCGGCAAGGCTCTGCTCTTGAGCCCCTCTCCCAGTGGGAGAGGGGTTGGGGAGAGGGTCCGGGCACTCTCAGAAGAGGCTTCCACAATGAGCAGTCGTGTTCCTCATCCAGAACGGGAGATTGAGGACTCCCGGACCCTCTCCCCCCAGCCCCTCTCCCACTGGGAGAGGGGAGCAGGGCTGCGCGTGATCGATTTGTGGCGATGACGGATTGCTACTGTCAGCGTCACCCCTCTGCGACGAGCGAGCCGGGTGAAGGCACGCCTCACCCCAACATCGGCAAATCCAGCCCTTGCTCGCGCGCGCACTGCTGCGCGATCGCATAGCCCGCATCCGCATGCCGCATCACGCCGGTGCCCGGGTCGTTCCACAGCACGCGGGCGATGCGCTGATCTGCTGCCTCGCTGCCGTCGCAGACGATGACCACGCCGCTGTGCTGGCTGTAGCCCATGCCGACGCCGCCGCCGTGGTGCAGGCTGACCCAGGTGGCGCCGCCGGCGACGTTGAGCATTGCGTTCAGCAGCGGCCAGTCCGAGACCGCGTCGGAGCCGTCGAGCATGGCTTCCGTCTCGCGGTTGGGGCTGGAGACAGACCCGGAGTCGAGATGGTCACGCCCGATCACGATCGGCGCCTTCAGCTCCCCCTTCCGCACCATCTCGTTGAAGGCCAGCCCCGCGCGATGGCGCTCGCCCAGACCGATCCAGCAGATGCGCGCGGGCAGGCCCTGGAAGGCGATGCGCTCGCCGGCCATGTCCAGCCAGCGGTGCAGGTGGCGGTTCTCGGGGAACAGCGCCTTGATCTTGGCGTCGGTCTTCGCGATGTCCTCGGGGTCGCCCGACAGCGCGACCCAGCGGAAGGGGCCCACACCGCGGCAGAACAGCGGACGGATGTAGGCGGGCACGAAGCCGGGGAAGTCGAAGGCGTTGGCCACGCCCTGATCCTTCGCGACCTGACGCAGGTTGTTGCCATAGTCGAAGGTGGGCACGCCCATCTGCTGGAAGGCCAGCAGGGCGCGCACGTGCTCCGCGCAGCCTCGCGCTGCAGCGGCGCGCAGTTCCGCATGTTTGGACGGATCGCGCTGCGCGGCCTGCCACTGCTCGACGCTCCAGCCCGGCGGCAGGTAGCCGTTGACGAGGTCGTGGGCCGAAGTCTGGTCGGTCACGAGATCCGGCTTCATCCCACCCGCCTGGGCACGCCGCACCAGTTCGGGCAGCACCTCAGCCGCATTGCCGAGCAGGCCGATCGAAATCGCCCGGCCTTCTGCCGTGTAGCGACGGATGCGCGCGAGCGCGTCGTCGAGATCGCTGGCCTGCTCGTCGAGGTAGCGCGAGCGCAGGCGGAAGTCGATGCGCGACTGCTGGCATTCGATGCTGAGCGAGCACGCCCCGGCGAAGCTCGCCGCCAGCGGCTGCGCGCCGCCCATGCCGCCCAGGCCTGCGGTGAGCACCCAGCGGCCGGTGAGATCGCCGCCGTAGTGCTGGCGGCCGGCTTCGACGAAGGTTTCGTACGTCCCTTGAACGATGCCCTGGCTGCCGATGTAGATCCAGCTGCCGGCCGTCATCTGGCCGTACATCATCAGGCCCTTGCGATCGAGTTCGTCGAAGTGCTCCCAGCTGGCCCACTTCGGCACCAGGTTCGAATTGGCGATCAGCACACGCGGTGCGTCCGGGTGGGTCGGGAACACGCCGACCGGCTTGCCGCTCTGCACCAGCAGGGTCTGGTCATCCCCTAGGCGCTCAAGCGTCTTCAGGATCGTCTCGAAGCTGTCCCAGTCGCGCGCGGCCTTGCCGATGCCGCCGTAGACCACCAGCGCATCGGGGTTCTCGGCGACCTCGGGGTCGAGGTTGTTCTGCAGCATCCGGTAGGCGGCTTCGGTCAGCCAGCTGCGGCAGTGCAGGGTGCTGCCCCGGGGCGCGCTGACGCGACGCGGCTGGGCCTTCGCGGTGGAGGTACTCATGCGTGACTCCTGCGGCCATGGGCCGGGTGGGTGGCGTCGAGCGCCGCGTCGTGCGGCTGCGATCGCGCTGGCGGTGCGCCTTCGGAGCGACTACGCTACCTGTCTAGACAAGACCGGGCAAGTCGAGGTGCAGCATGGGCACAGAATCGAAGCTGCCGCCGTACGCGCGGATCAAGGCCGCGCTGAAGCACGCCCTGGCGCGCGGCGACTACGCACCCGGCACACAGCTGCCCAGTGAATCGGCCCTGGTGGCGGAGTTCGGGGTCAGCCGCATGACCGTCGGGCGCGCCTTGAATGAACTCGCCGCCGAAGGCCTGATCGAACGCGTGCAGGGCGTGGGCAGCTTCGCCAGCGCGCTCGATCGCGTCTCCAGCACGCTGACTCTGCGCGACCTGCATGAGGAGATCGCCGCGCGCGGACATACCCACACCGCCGAGGTGAAGCTGCTGCGCGCGGAAGTGCCGAAACTGGCCTTGGCCAAGGCGTTCGGCGTGGAAGCGGGGCGCGCGCTGTTCCACAGCGTGATCCTGCATCTGGAATCCGACCGCGCGATCCAGTTGGAGGATCGCTGGGTCAATCCGGACGAAGCGCCTGACTATCTTGCGCAGGATTTCAGCCGGGTCACGCCGACCCACTATCTGTTCGGCGCCACCGCGCTGTGGCGCGCGCGCTATGTGATCGAAGCGGTGAAGCCGAGCGCGCAGGAGGCCCGTTGGCTCGGCATCGCGGCGGATGCGCCCTGCCTGCGGATCACCCGCGAAACCTTCAGCCGCAGCGCGACAATCACCCGCGCGCGGCTGCTGCATCCCGGTGATCGCTATGCGATCGAGGGCGAGTTCAGTCCCTGATTTCGCTGCGGTGGGTGCGCAGCCTTCACCGGGGCTTCGCGTTCGGCCGCCCGTTCTGCTCAAGATGTTCATTCCGTCTTGTCATGGCTAGGGCGGATACGGGCGGGGGCCGTGGCGGCGCCCGCCTGTGCTGGCGGGCGATGTCTTCGCACAGCCCCACTGCATTGATTCCCGCAGCTGCTGCCGAGCGTTGACAGGGTGACTGGAGGCGTGGCTCGCTGCGCGCACATTTCCCACCGGCTGTCGCCCATGTCCGAGCCTGCTCTTGCCATCGTCTACGAGCACCCCGAGTGGTTCAAACCGCTGTTTGCCGCGCTTGATCGACGTGGCGTCGGCTACCGCGCACTGGCGCTGCAGCAGCACCATTTCGACCTCGGTGAGACCGTGCCGCCCGCGCCGGTGGTGTTCAGCCGGCTCGCCATGAGTTCGTTCCTGCGTCAGCAGGAGCATCCGATCTTCTACGCCCAGGCGCTGTACTCCCACTGGGAAGCGCTGGGCGCGCGTGTCATCAATGGCACCGCAGCGCTGGCGATCGACGCCTCCAAGGCGCGTCAGTTGTCCCTGCTTCGCGGCCTGGGCCTGCAGGCGCCGCACACGCGAGTGGTGCACCGTGCCGCCGATGTCCTGGCGGCCGCCACCGGCCTGCGTTTTCCGGTGATCGTCAAGGTCAACATCGGTGGCGCCGGCGCCGGCGTGGTGCGCTTCGATACCGTCGAAGAGCTGGCACAGGCAGCCGCCGCTGGCGCGCTGCCAGTGAGCATCGACAGCGTCCTGCTGGTGCAGGAATACGTTCCCGCGAGTGATCGCCAGGTCATTCGCGTCGAAACGCTGAACGGTCGTTACCTGTACGCGATCGCACTCAACAGCGACAGCGGCAGCTTCGACCTGTGTCCGGCGGATGTGTGTCTGCTCGACAAGCCCGCGCTGAGTGTGCGTGCCTTCACCCCGGATGCCACCGTGATTGCCGAGGTGGAAGCGATCGCGCGGGCAGGCCGTCTCGATATCGGCGGAGTCGAGTACATGGTGGATGCGCGCAACGGCAGCCGCCGCTACTACGACATCAACGGGCTCTCCAACTTTGTCGCCAATCCCCAGGAGGTGCTGGGCTACGATCCGCACGAGGCGCTGGTCGACTATCTGCTCGCGGTCATCGGTTCTACGGCGGAGGCGGCGGCATGAGGTACGGATTCTGGGCACCCGTCTTCGGCGGCTGGCTGCGCAATGTTCGCGACGAGGGCATGGAGGCGAGTTGGGAGTATCTGAGCAGGCTGTGCCGGCGTGCGGAGGACATCGGGTACGACCTCACCCTGATTGCCGAGCTCAACCTGAATGACATCAAGGGCGTGACCGAACCGGCACTCGATGCATGGTCGAGCGCTGCAGCACTGGCGGCGGTGACGCGGCGGCTGGAGATCATGGTCGCGGTGAGGCCCAATTTTCATCAGCCGGCGCTGTTCGCCAAACAGGCCGCCAATATCGACCGCATCTCGGGCGGGCGCCTGTCTCTGAATGTGGTGTCTTCTTGGTGGGCCGATGAAGCGCGCCAGTACGGTCTGCAGTTCGATCAGCACGACGACCGCTACGCGCGCACTCACGAGTGGCTGCAGGTGGTCGACGGTTTGTGGTCGCAAACGCCCTTCAGTTTCGAAGGCGAGCGCTACCGGCTGCAGGAGGCGATCTGCGAGCCCAAACCGCTGTCCTCGCCACGCCCAACCCTCTATGCCGGCGGCGAATCCGAAGCGGCCAAGAACCTGATCGCTCGGCAATGCGATGCCTACGTCATGCACGGCGATGCGCCCGAGCATATCGCGCCGAAGATTGCCGACATGCGTGCGCGTCGCGAGCAGCTCGGACTGCCGCCGATGCGCTACGGCATGGCGGCCTACGCCATCGTTCGCGACACGGCTGCGGAGGCACAGGCAGAACTTGAGCGGATCACCACGCTTGACCCGGATGCCCCCGGATTCGCCAATTTCGACCAGTGGATTGCCGGCACCGAACTGGAGCGCGAGCTAAAGATCCAGGAGTACTCAGTGTCGAATCGGGGACTGCGGCCAGGCTTGGTTGGCACGCCGAAACAGGTGCAGGCCAGAATCGCGGAGTTCGAAGCGGTTGGGGTGGATCTGCTGTTGCTGCAGATGAGCCCGCAGCTGGAGGAAATGGAGCGCTTCGCGGCTCAGGTGATCGCACGGCCCCCAGGCGTCGGAAGCGCCTGATCGTGAGCCCGGCAGCGGTGCTGTCGGCCTCAGGGTTCAGGCCAGCAGCGAGCGCAGCATCCAGGCGTTCTTCTCGTGAACTTTCAGGCGCTGGGTCAACAGATCGGCGCTCGGTTCGTCGCCGGCTTCGCCCACAGCTTCCAGCACCTTGCGCGCGCTGCGGCAGACCGCCTCATTGCCGAGCACCAGTTGTTCGACCATGGTTTTGCCGTCGGGCACGTGGTCGCCGTCTTGCTCCTCCATGCTGCTGAGCTTGGCGAACTGCGTGTGCGAGCCCGGCGCCGAAAACCCGAGCGCGCGGATGCGTTCGGCGATCTCGTCCAGCGCGGTCCAGGCTTCGGTGTACTGGGTCTGGAACATCAGGTGCAGGCTGTTGAACATCGGCCCGGTGACGTTCCAGTGGTAGTTGTGGGTCTTCAGATACAGCGTGTAGCTGTCGGCCAGAAAATGCGCCAGGCCGTCGGCCACCTTCCTGCGCTGCTTGTCGCTGATGCCGATATCGATCTTCATGAAACCTCCGGGGTGCAGGGGGAAGAGCTGCGTTCGCCGCGGCGCAGTTGAGCATGGCCCTTCGCGCTGAGCCGGTAGAATGCGGCCCCCGTTGCGAGGCCTTGCGCAGGATCAACCGTGAGCAGCGACCCCGCCAATACGCAGCCTGCGTCGCCCGATGCCGTCGCGTCTGCTGCCCAGCGCACCCTGGCCAAGGCGCGCGGGCAGCTTTCGCACGCGCTCTCGCGCGACCAGCGGCGGCTGCGCCAGCTCCTCTCGAACTGGGAGCGCGAGCCGGACAACGCGAGCCGGCGACAGGCGTTTGGCTCGGCGCTTGCGATTTCGGAGGCCGCGCGTGCGGCGCGTGTCCAAGCCCTGCCCAAGCCCGAGTTCGACGCCGAGCTGCCCATCGCGCGCGAGGCCGATGCGATTCTCGCGGCGATCCGGAAGCACCAGGTCGTGGTGATCGCGGGTGAGACCGGCTCGGGCAAGACCACCCAGCTGCCGAAGCTGTGTCTGGCCGCCGGTCGCGGCGCCGCCGGCATGATCGGCTGCACCCAGCCGCGGCGCATCGCCGCGCGCTCAGTCGCCCGTCGCGTTGCCGAAGAGCTGGGTACCCCGCTCGGCAGCGCGGTCGGCTTCCAGGTGCGCTTTACCGAGCAGGTCGGCGAGCAGACCTACATCAAGTTCATGACCGACGGCATTCTGCTGGCCGAGATCCAGTCGGACCGCATGCTCTCGGCCTACGACACCCTGATCATCGACGAGGCCCACGAGCGCAGCCTCAACATCGATTTCCTGCTGGGCTATCTGAAGGACCTGCTGCGTCGACGCCGCGATCTGAAGCTGATCGTCACCTCGGCGACCATCGACACCGCCCGCTTCGCGCGTCATTTCGACGGCGCGCCAGTGATCAATGTCGAGGGTCGCAGCTATCCGGTGGAGATGCGCTACCGGCCGCTGGAGCTGCTGGGCCGCGACGAGGGCGGTGGCACGGTGCCGGAAGGCATCGCTGCCGCCATGGACGAGATCAACCGCGAAGACCCGCGAGGCGACGTGCTGGTGTTCCTGCCCGGCGAGCGCGAGATCCGCGAGACCCATCTGTTGCTCAGCCGTCGCAACTACCGCGAGACGATCGTGCTGCCGCTGTACGCGCGGCTGTCGGCGCGCGACCAGGACCGCGTGTTCAATCCCGGCCCGCAGCGTCGCGTGGTGCTCGCCACCAACGTCGCCGAGACCTCGCTGACGGTGCCGCGCATCCGCTATGTGATCGACCCCGGCCAGGCGCGGGTCAAGCGCTACAGCCCGCGGCAGAAGCTTGACCGCCTGCAGATCGAGCCGATCAGCCAGGCCAGCGCGAACCAGCGCGCGGGCCGCTGCGGGCGCACCGCGCCGGGCGTGGCCTATCGCCTGTATGCCGACAGCGATTTTGCGTCACGGCCGGAATTCACCGACCCCGAGATCCTGCGCTCCTCCTTGGCGGGCGTGATCCTGCGCATGCTGGCCTTGGGCCTCGGCCGGATCGACGATTTCCCCTTCATCGACGCGCCCGACGAGCGCGCGGTGCGCGACGGCTGGCAGCAGCTGATCGAGCTGGGTGCCGTTGCACCGAACCGGCAGATCACGCCGCTGGGCCGGCAGATGGCGCGGCTGCCGATCGATCCCAAGCTGGCGCGCATGCTGATGGCCTCCAAGGACTTCGGCTGCACCCGCGAGCTGATCACGATTGCCGCATTCCTGAGCATTCAGGACCCGCGTGAGCGCCCGGGCGAAGCGCGCGAGGCGGCCGACAACGCGCATGCCCTGTTCGCCGATCCGCGCTCGGAGTTCGTGGGCCTGCTGAAGCTCTGGGCCGGCTACGAGGCCGCGCGCGAGGAGCTCACCGCCAACAGGCTGCGCGACTGGTGCGGCAAACACTTCCTGAACTTCCTGCGCATGCGCGAGTGGCGCGAGCTGCACCGCCAGCTGCTGCTGGCCTGCGCTGAACTCGGCATCGAGCCCGTTGCGCCCGCGCTGGAGAGCGAAGAGGAGCCCGCGCCGGGCGCGGCCTCGGCCGGCTATGCGCGCCTGCACAAGGCCATCCTTACCGGCATCCCGAGCCAGATCGGCCGGCGCAGCGAAAAAGGGCTGTATGAGGCGCCGCGGCAGCGCAAGTACGCGCTGTTTCCGGGTTCGAACCTGGCCCGCAAGCCGCCGCCCTGGGTGGTGTCGGCGGTGGTGATGGAGACGCAGAAGGTCTACGGCCTCATCAACGCCAGCATCGAGCCCGAGTGGGTGATCGAGGCGGCACCGCACCTGCTGAGCCGCAAGCATTTCGACCCGCACTGGGCGCGCAGCCAGGGTCGCGTGATCGCCTCCGAGCAGATCAGTCTGCACGGCCTGGTGCTGGCGCCGAAGAAGCCGGTCAGCTATGCCGGCATCGATGCGCGGCACGCGCGCGAGATCTTCATCGCCGAAGGCCTGGTGCCGGGCGAGGTCAACCTGCGCATTCCGCTGCTGGAGCGCAATCAGCGCGTGCTGCAGCAGGCCATGGAAGAAGAGGCCAAGCTGCGCCGCGTCGGCATCGTCATCGACGTCGATGCGCAGGCCGCGTGGTACGGCAAGCGTCTGCCCGAAGACATCAACACCGCCCAAGGGCTGGAGGCCTGGTACAAGAGGCTCACGCCCGAGCAGCGCGCGGCGCTGGAGTGGTCGCTGCCCGACCTGATCCCCGCCGATGAAACCGACGCCGCGCGCTTTCCGAACACGTTCCGGATGGGCGAGCTCAGCCTGCGCCTGTCCTATCGCTTCGAGCCGAAGGCGCCGGACGATGGCGTGACCCTGCATCTGCCCTTGCATCTGCTGAATGCGCTGGATGCCGCGCGGCTCTCGTGGCTGGTGCCCGGCCTCCTGGAGAACAAGGTCGCCGAGCTGCTGCGCGGCCTGCCCAAGGCCCTGCGCCGCAACTTCGTGCCGGTGCCGGACTTCGCCCGCGCCTTCGTCGAGGCGGCAGGTGCGCACTCGCATGACCGCCCCGTCACGGAAGCGCTGAGCGAATTCCTGAAGCGCAGCACCGGCGTCGAGGTGCCCTTCGCCGAGTGGGATGAGGCGGCGGTGCCGGCGCATCTGCGCTTCAACCTGCGCCTGTCCGAGGGCCAGCGGATTCTCGAGGAATCCCGCGACCTGGCCGATCTGAAATCCCGCTACGGCGAACGCGCGCAGGCGGCGTTTGCGGCGGAGGCGGGACGCAAGCTCGACGGCCAGCTGGTGGATCACTTCCCCGAGGCCGGAGTCGCCGAGCAGATCCGCGGCGCGGCCGGCGTGCCGGCGTTCCCGGCGCTCAGCGCGGAAGGCGAGGGCGTGCGGATCCGCGTATACGCCGATCGCGAGCAGGCGCAGGCGGCGCATCCCGCCGGCGTACATGCGCTGCTGCGGCGCGCGCTGACCGACAAGCTCAAGCAGGCGCGCAAGCAGCTGCCGCTATCGCCGAAGACCGGCCTGATGTACGCCGCCATCGAGAGCAGCGAGCGCCTGCGTGAGGACCTTGTCGAGGCGGCGCTGAACGCCCTGGCCGGCGAGCAGCCGGCGCGCATCCGCACCCGCGAGGCCTTCGAGTCGCTGGCCGCGGAGATCTCACGCGGCCTGTTCGCTGAATCCATGCGCCGACTCGAACTGACCGAGCGCATCGTCGCCGCCTACGCCGAACTGGTGCCGGCTCTGGAGCAGAAGCTCATGGGCCACGGCACGGCCAGCTATGACGACCTGCGTGCACAGCTGAAAGCCCTGGTGCATCCGGGCTTTCTGCGCGACACGCCCTACGAGCGCCTGAGCGAACTGCCGAGGTATCTCAGGGCCATGCGTCTCAGAGGCGAGCGCCTGCGTCAGGACCCGATCAAGGACCAGGCGCGCATGCTGGAGCTGATCCAGTTTCGCGAAGCCCTTGACGATGCCCGGCGGCGCGGCGTCGATGCGCGTCCAGCCTGGCAGGCCCTGCGCTGGGCGCTTGAGGAACTGCGCGTGTCGCTGTTCGCGCAGGAGTTGGGCACCCGCGACACGGTGTCGGCGAAGCGCCTGGCCAAGCTGCTGGAACAGGCGCGGGCGGCCGGCTGAGCAGGGACGGCCGGGCTCACTCGATCCGCTTGACCTTGGCGCGGCTGTTGTAGCCCTCGACGCTCAGGTACCAGGCGCCGAACAGGCTCTTCTCAATCGTCACCGCGGGCGAGTCGAGGTTGACGCCGGCGAGGCGGTCGCCGCCGGTTTGCTGCCAGACCTGGCCGTTCTCCAGTCGGAACACGGTATTGCCGCTCCAGCCGCGGAAGCTTCCGAGCAGGCGGCTGCGCACGATCTGATCGGCGCGGTCGCGCTCTGGCGGAAGGCCGACACGGTCAGCGGCGTTGCTTGCAGTGGCCCCCGACGGTGCGGTCAGGCCGCGCTCCTGCAGCCAGCGGTTCAGGAACGCGAGCTCCTCGGCGCTCAGCTTCTGCAGGCCGGCGCTTTCGAAGTCGCGCTGGCTCATGCGTTCTTCCAGGCTGGAGAAGTCCTGGGCAGGCAAGGCGAAGCTCGAAGAGACCAACAGCAGGGCAAGGGCAGTTTGGGCGAGACGCATGATTCGGCCTTGGGGCGTGGGAACGCCCGGAGTCTATGCAGTCGGCTCGCGCGCTGCCAGAGCCTGCGGAGTTCTGATTTGCGCCGTGTGCCGCGCCCTGCGGGCCCGCCTTGGCTCGCAGGGGTGGGGCGCATCGAGTGCGCATCGCTGCGCATGTTCGTGGAACCCAAAGTGAAACGGCCGGATGCTCCGGCATCCGGCCGTTTGGGCAAGCTCCTCTGGCGGACTTGGGCGCAGCGAGCTGCGCCTGCATCCTCGCCCGAGTGGGGTGCTGCTAGAACCCGTAGCTGAGCCCGAGCACGACGCGTGAGCCAACCCAGTTCTGATTGAAGAGATCCTCGGCGTCGCTGCTGGTGTCGTGATACGTGAGCGCGGCGCTGATCGGGCCGAAGTCGCGCGACAGGGCGAGGCTCCAGTCGAAGTAGCTGCTGCTGCTGTCTTCGAGCACGCCGCTGGCAAACTGCGAGTAGCCGACGCCGGGGCTCAGCGTGAACTCGGCAGGCAGGGCCAGGTCGAGGCTGGCGCCGTAGTACCAGCCGGTTTCGCCGCTGTTGTAGACGTCGTTGGTGTAGCCCAGCGTGGTCGTGAGCTTCTCGGCGAAGGTCAGGCTGAACAGCAGCTCGGTGTAGTTGAGTCCGCCCTCATCGGGGTAGACATAGCGCAGCACCTGCACGTCGGCGGCCACCGAATCGGAGAGGCTGAAGCCGTAGCCGGCAAACAGGTCGACCTCAAGATCGGTCTCGCTGTTGAAGTCGACCTGCGAAGCCCAGGTGCCGACATAGAAGCCGGAGTCCAGCGTGAAAGAGAGGCCCGCCTGCACAGCAGGATCCTCGTCATTCTGGGAGACGCCGCGGAATACGTAGTCGGAAACCACGCCAACGTCGCCGGACAGCTCGCCCGCACTGGCGTTGCTAAGCAGAAGGGCGGACACGGCGAGGCCGCCAAGGGCTCCGCGGATGGATCGTGCGATTCGATGATGCATGCTGGCCTCTCTGCGCCTGGGGCGCGCTATGGATGGGTATCGGGCGGGGGCTCGCCGGTTTATCGCACTGCAGCATCGATGTTTCAAGCGCCTTTTCCGAGCATGGCGACAGGGTCGCAAGCCGCAGCAAGCATCGCGGGCGCGGGAGCCCGCGGTATCGGTGCCGGCGGAAGCGCCTGCTAGTCTTGCCCGCCATGAGCCTTGTAGAACTTCGTCATCTGCTGCAGTTGCTGCTTGATCGTCGCCGGCTGCAGGCCTTCGCCGGCTTCCTCGGGAGGCGCTTCGTCGAGGACCGCTGCTTCGAGACCGCGAGCGGCCTTGCCTACGCCACCGTGTTTGCGCTGGTACCGTTCGCGGCGGCGGTGTTTGGCGTGATCAGCACGTTCCCGGTCTTCGAAGCCTGGAGCGAACAGCTCACCAGCTTTTTGTTCAGTAACTTCGTGCCGGCTGCGGCCCGCACCGTTGAGGTCTGGGTGCGGGACTCGGCGGCCAGTGCGT
Organism: Lysobacterales bacterium; assembly: GCA_014946745.1. Lineage (NCBI taxonomy): Bacteria > Pseudomonadati > Pseudomonadota > Gammaproteobacteria > Lysobacterales > Lysobacterales bacterium. The sequence goes on from JADCRD010000001.1 coordinate 423,028, forward strand.
CGCGGATGACCTTGGCCGGCGTCATCGGACTGCTGGTGGTGGCCCTGCTCCTGATGAAGGGGATCGAGGACACCTTCAACCGCATCTGGCGTGTGCCCACCGGGCGTGGGCCGGTGGCGCGATTTCTCATGTATTGGGCTGCGCTCACGGTGGGGCCGCTGCTGGTCGTCGTGAGCCTGGCGCTGTCGTCCTACCTGTTTTCGCTGCCGTTGCTCGCCGATGGCGGCGTGGCCGCGGGCTCGCTGCTGCAGCTGAGCCCCTTTCTGCTCGCGCTGTTCGGCTTCACCTGCGCGTACCTGATCGTCCCCAATCGCAGCGTGAGGTTTCGCGACGCGCTGGCGGGCGGCGTGCTGGCGGCGGCGCTGCTGGAAGCCTGCAAGAGCGGGCTCAGCCTGTATCTCCGTCAGGTGCCGACTTACGAGCAGATCTACGGCGCACTGGCGGTGATACCGATCTTCCTGCTGTGGATCTATCTGGTCTGGATCGCCGTGCTGCTTGGCGCTTCCCTGGCGGCCTCCTTGAGCGCCTTCCGCTACCTGCCCTGCGAGCGGCGCCTGCCGGAAGGTCTGGAGCTGTTGGGCCTGCTGCGGCTGTTGGCGCGCTTCTCACAGGCACAGCAGTCCGGGCGTGCGCTTGAAGTCGATGAGCTGCGACGGCTGGAGCCCTCGCTGTCCGACGATGCACTGATGTTCCTGCTTGAGCGGCTGAGTGAGCTTCGCGTCGTGCAGCGGGCCGAGCTGGGTGGCTGGCTGCTGGCTCGGGATCTGGACCACTTGAATCTCGCCGAGCTCTATCGCGGAGCACGCCTGCGCGTGCCCCTGGAAACGCCACCCGCCGAACTGCTGAGCGATCCCATCGGCCAGCGTATCGGCGCGCGTCTGCAGGGGCTGGCGCATGTGGTTGAATCGGCCCTCGATACGCCGCTCTCGCACTGGCTGCGCGACACTTCAGGCAGCGGTGCTGCGAGTTCTGTGGCGCCCGAAACCCCCAAGGACACCATTTGATGAACCCGCTGTGGCAGAACGCCCCGAATCTGAATCGTCCGACTCACACCTGGATCCTCACGTACCCGCGTTTCATGCGGCGCAGCGCGCTCAGCTGCGCGCTGCTCGTTGCCGCAGGGTTCGCGATCTCGACGCTGCCCGCGCTGGCGGCACCGCCGGAGGCGCCGCCAGCACCGGCGCAGACGGTGGCAGCGGCTGAACCCATCGAGCTGGCGCTGCCGACGCTGGATCACGGCGTCTTCGACGTGTCGCAGCAGCGCGGGCGCTGGGTGGTGGTGAACTACTGGGCGACCTGGTGCGCGCCGTGTCGCAAGGAAATGCCCGAGCTCGACGCGCTGCATCGCGAGCGCGAGGACGTCGAGGTGCTGGGGCTGGCCTTCGAGGAGATCGAGACCGCCGATATGCGCAGTTTCCTCAGCGAGCGCCCGGTCAGCTACCCCATCGCCATCGTCGACGTGTACGCGCCTCCTGCCGCGTTCGAAGTGCCGCGCGGCATGCCCATGACGTATCTGCTTGATCCCGAGGGCCGCATCGCACACCGCTGGCTGGGCCCGGTGACCAAGGTCGAGATCGAAGCGCGCGTGGACGGGGGGGGTGAGTAGGGCAACGCTGGAATTTTTAGCGAAGGTCTGAACAGCTCCGTCCGGGCGTTGTTCGGACCTGCCCTAGCGCGAGAGCGTGCGGATCGCCTCGTCCAGTCCTCGCAGGCTCATCGGGTACATGCGCTGTTCGATCAGCTGGCGCACCAGTCCTACCGAGACCGTGTAGTCCCAGGCCGGGCGTGGCAGGGGGTTGATCCAGATCGCTCGTCGGAAGTGCGCGAACAGACGCTGCAGCCAGGCCGCGCCGGGCTCGGCGTTGTCGTGCTCCACGCTGCCGTGCGTGTGAGTGATCTCGTAGGGCGCCATCGCGGCGTCGCCGACCAGGACGAGGCGCCAGTCCGACGGCAGGCGCTGGATCAGATCCTGGGTCGCCGTGCGCTCGCTGCGCCTGCGCGTGTTGCTGCGCCAGACCGACTCGTAGACGCAGTTGTGGAAGTAGTAGTGCTCGATGTGCTTGAACTCGCTGCGTGCGGCCGAGAACAGTTCCTCGCAGACCCGCACGTGCTCATCCATCGAGCCACCGATATCGAGCAAGAGCAGCACCTTGACCGCATTGTGGCGCTCCGGCCGCAGCTGGATGTCGAGCAGGCCGGCCTTGCGGGCGGTGCCGCTGAGCGTGCCGTCGAGATCAAGCTCGGTGGCGGCGCCCTCGCGGGCGAAGCGGCGCAGCCGCCGCAGCGCCAGCTTGATGCTGCGGGTGTTGAGTTCAACGCTATCGTCGAGATCGCGAAAGCTGCGCTGCTCCCACACCTTCACCCCGCGACGATGACCCGCCGATTGCGAGCCGAGGCGAATGCCTTCCGGGTGGTAGCCGTGCGCGCCGAAGGGGCTGGAGCCGCCAGTTCCGATCCAGCGGTTGCCGCCGCTGTGCCGCTCCTTCTGTTCCGCCAGACGTTCGCGAAACGCCTGCAGCAGCGCGTCGAGGCCGCCGAGTGACTCGATCAGCGCTTTCTCCCGCTCGCTGAGCTCGCGCTGGAAGGTAAGTCGCAGCCACTCTGGCGGCACCTCCGCGCGCAGGCCTTCGCCGATAGCTTCCTGCGAGGTCAGCCACTGCCCGAAGGCGCGGTCGAAGCGGTCGAAATGGCGTTCATCCTTGACCAGCAGCGCGCGCGCCAGCGCATGCAGTTCTTCGAAGTTGGCGAAGGCCAGACCGTGTTCCAGCGCGGCATGCAGGTCAAGCAGCTCGCGCAGGCTGACCGGGACGCCGCTGCTGCGTAGGCGCTCGAACAGGCCGATGAACATGCGGGCTCAGCCCTGGCCGCGGCGGGTCATGAAGGCCAGCCGCTCCAGCAGCTGCACGTCCTGCTCGTTCTTCACCAGAGCGCCGGCCAGCGGTGGAATTGCGCGGCGCGGGTCGCGCTCGCGCAGTACGGATTCCGGCACATCATCCGCCAGCAGCAGCTTGATCCAGTCGATCAGCTCAGAGGTCGAAGGCCGCTTCTTCATGCCAGGGATCTCGCGCAGCTGGAAAAACACCTCCAGCGCCTCGCGCACCAGGCTCCCCGAGATGCCGGGGAAGTGCACGTCGACGATGCGCTTCAGGGTCTCTCGGTCCGGGAAAGCGATGTAGTGGAAGAAGCAGCGGCGCAGAAAGGCGTCGGGCAGCTCCTTCTCGTTGTTCGAGGTGATCAGGATGATCGGTCGATGCAGGGCGCGCACCGTTTCGCCGGTTTCGTGCACGAAGAACTCCATCCGGTCGAGTTCCTGCAGCAGGTCGTTGGGAAACTCGATGTCGGCCTTGTCGATTTCATCGATCAGCAGCACGCAGCGGCCTGGGTGGGTGAAGGCCTCCCACAGCTTGCCGGGGCGGATGTAGTTGCGGACGTCCTCGACGCCAGCGACGCCCAGCTGCGAGTCGCGCAGGCGGCTGACCGCGTCGTACTCGTACAGGCCGTGGATCGCCCGGGTGGTGGACTTCACGTGCCAACTGATCAGGGGCGCACCGAGGCTGGCGGCGAGTTCTTCGGCCAGCAAGGTCTTGCCCGTACCGGGTTCGCCCTTGATCAACAGCGGGCGCTGCAAGGTGATGGCGGCGTTGACCGCCTGCTTCAGTTCGGAGGTGGCGATGTAGCGCTGGGTGCCGTCAAATCGCATGGGCGGGGAGTCGGGGAGAAGGAAGGGGGTTTGACGCAGCTGCGCGAGATCATTATGCTTCCGCGGCTCAAGGTGTCGCGTGCGAGCGCGCACCTTCTGCTGCACAAGCCCGGGGTATAGCACAGCTTGGTAGTGCGTCTGCTTTGGGAGCAGAAGGTCGGGGGTTCGAATCCCTCTACCCCGACCAGCCTCGGCGCATGCGCAGGGCTGGCGGGCGTGGCCTTCGGGCGGCGCGTAGGACTCGACAACCGCTTCTGCCGATTGCATGCGCCTGTAGCTCAATCGGATAGAGCACCGGCCTTCTAAGCCGGCGGTTGCAGGTTCGATTCCTGCCAGGCGCGCCAGCAGCAACAGACAATGGTGGATGTAGCTCAGTCGGTTAGAGCACTGGATTGTGATTCCAGATGTCGCGGGTTCGAATCCCGTCTTCCACCCCAGCACCCGGATGCGGCACAATGCGCATCCACCGCAGCGTTCAGCCCCTTCGGGGCAGCGAAGCGGTCACAGTCCAGGTCGGGCCGTTAGCTCAATTGGTAGAGCAGCGGACTCTTAATCCGTAGGTTCTAGGTTCGAGTCCTAGACGGCCCACCACCCTCTTCTCCGCAGATCGCGGAGGCATCCCGGACCGGTCAAGCGAAAGTGGCGGAACTGGTAGACGCGCTGGATTTAGGTTCCAGTGGGTAACCCCGTGAGAGTTCGAGTCTCTCCTTTCGCACCACCCGGGAAGCTTCAGCGGCGAGTTCGGCGTCCAGGGCGGCGTAGTCTGGTCTGTATTCACATGGTTGAGAGCGGGCGGCCAAGCGTCACCGGAAGCGAATCCGGCGCGCCGGCTGCCCTTGTCCATTTCAGGAGTCGTCATGCAAGTCTCGGTTGAAAACGTCGGCAAGCTCGAACGCAAGCTCACCGTCCGCCTTCCAGCGGAGGGGCTGCAGTCGCAGGTTTCCACCCGTCTGCGCGAGCTCGGGCGCACCGTGCGTCTGGCGGGGTTTCGTCCGGGCAAGGTGCCGGCGAAGGTGATCGAGCAGCGTTTCGGCGCGCAGGTTCGCGCTGAGGCCTTGGGAGAAGTCATCCGTCGCGGCTTCTCGGAAGCCATCGAGCAGGAGAAGCTGCGTCCTGCGGTTGCACCGAACATCGAAGCGACGTCGACCGGAGAGGACGGCGAAGTGGCCTTCATCGCGACCTTCGAGGTCATGCCCGAGATCGGCAGCATCGACGTCTCGGGGCTGAAGATCGAGAAGCCGGTATCCAGCGTCGAAGAAGCGGATGTCGACCGGATGATCGAGACCCTGCGCCTGCAGCGCCGCACCTGGACACCCGTGGAGCGGGCCGCCCTGGCTGGTGACATGGTCATGTTCGAGTCGAGCGCCGCGACCGACGCCGGCCGCGTGCCCGCCGAGGGCGTGGAGCGCGCGGGCACGATCATCGGGTCGGGTGCGATTCTGCCGGCGCTGGAAGACAGGCTGATCGGGTTTGCCGCCGGCCAGGAAGCAGAGTTCGAAGTCGAGTTCCCCGCCGATTACCGAGCCACTGCTCTGGCAGGCAAGACGGCAAAGATCAACGCCAAGATCATTCGTGTTTCTGAGCCCAAGCTGCCTGAAGTCGACGCCGAATTCATCCGCAGCTTTGGGGTGGCGGAAGCGGATGTGGACAGCTTCCGCCGCGAAGTGCGTGCCAACCTGGAGCGTGAGCTCAAGGGCGCACTGATGGCACGCCTCAAGACGCAGGTGGTTGAGAAGCTGCTCGCTGCCCACGCCGATCTCGAGATGCCCTCGCGCATGATCGAATCGGAAGCCCAGGCGCTGGCGCGTCAGGCAGAACAGCAGGCAGCGCAGCAAGGCAACCCTGGCGCGAAGGCGGATCCGGCGCTTTTCGTAGACAGCGCCAAGCGCCGCGTCGCCGCAGCCCTGCTGTTGGGGGAGTTGGCTCGCCAGAACGAAATCCGGCTTGACGCTCGCCGCCTGAGCGAGACCCTGAATCTGATCGCCTCGACCTACGAGGATCCGAGCGAGGTGGTTGAACTTTATCGTCGCGAACCCCAGCTGATGCAGGGCTTGCAGAGCCGCGTCATTGAGGATCAAGTGATCGACTGGATTGCCGATCACGCCGAGCTCACCGAGCAGACGCTGGACTTCCAGGACGTGATGCGCCCGATGGCGGCCTGATCGCCCGCGGGCTAGCGACTGCAACGGCCGCCATGCTTCGCAGGCGGCCGTTTCGTTTTCGGCTACGCTCACTCATCCCTTCATCGCCTGCGCCACATACGAGGACGCAACCCATGAGCATCACCAATCTCAATCTGGTGCCGATGGTGGTCGAGCAGACCAGCCGCGGCGAGCGCGCCTACGACATCTACAGTCGCCTTCTGAAGGAGCGCGTGATTTTCCTGGTCGGTCCGATCGACGACCACATGGCCAACGTGGTGGTCGCCCAGCTGCTGTTCCTTGAGTCCGAGAACCCGGACAAGGACATCCACCTCTACATCAACAGCCCGGGCGGCGTCGTCACGGCTGGCATGGCCATCTACGACACCATGCAGTACATCAAGCCCGACGTAAGCACCATGTGCATCGGCCAAGCGGCCAGCATGGGTGCTCTGCTGCTTGCGTCAGGCAAGGCGGGCAAGCGCTACGCTCTGCCGCACTCGCGGGTGATGATTCACCAGCCGCTGGGCGGCTACCAAGGCCAGGCCAGCGACATCGAGATCCATACCCGCGAGATCCTCACGATCCGTGATCGTTTGAACAATATCCTCGCTCAGCACACCGGCCAGCCGGTGGAGCAGATCGCCCGCGATACCGATCGCGACAATTTCCTGTCGGCCACGCAGGCGCGTGACTACGGCTTGATCGATGCCGTGCTTGAGCGACGCTCGGAAGAGACCGTCAAGGCGGGCTGAGGCCGGGGAATGGCGTAGGCGCCTCTAGCGTGGCCCGCGTCCGGGGCGTTCCGGGGGGGCTGTGCTATCCTCCGGCGTAGCTCAAGGCGGCGCGCTCGCGCAGTGCGCGTCCTCCTTGTCAAGACATTGAAAATGCTGCATTTCGGGGCGCATCGATGGGCGCCACCGGGAGGCTCCAAGGCCTCCGCTGCATCTCACAGGTCCATCGGGACGAAGACGAATGAGCGACGAGCGACAGGGCAGGGCAGGCGAAGGCGGCAAAATTCTGTACTGCTCCTTCTGCGGCAAGAGCCAGCACGAAGTGCGCAAGCTGATCGCCGGCCCCAGCGTGTTCATCTGCGATGAATGCGTGGAGCTGTGCAACGACATCATCCGCGAAGAGTTGGAAGAGAAGGGCGCTGCGACCCGCAGCCACCTGCCCAAGCCGCGCGAGATCATGGAAGCGCTCGACCAGTATGTGGTGGGGCAGTCGCGTGCCAAGCGCACCTTGGCTGTGGCGGTGTACAACCACTACAAGCGCGTCGAAAGTCGCTCTCGCAATGACGAGGTCGAGCTTTCGAAGTCCAATATCCTGTTGATCGGCCCGACCGGGTCGGGCAAGACGCTTCTCGCCGAGACCTTGGCACGTTTGCTCAACGTGCCTTTCACGATCGCCGACGCTACGACGCTCACCGAGGCCGGCTACGTGGGTGAGGACGTCGAGAACATCATCCAAAAGTTGCTGCAGAAGTGCGACTACGATGTCGAGAAGGCGCAGACCGGAATCGTCTACATCGATGAGATCGACAAGATCTCACGCAAGAGCGAGAACCCCTCGATCACCCGCGATGTCTCCGGCGAGGGCGTCCAGCAAGCCTTGCTGAAGCTCATCGAGGGTACCGTGGCCTCGGTGCCGCCGCAGGGCGGCCGCAAGCACCCGCAGCAAGAGTTTCTGCAGGTCGATACCCGCAACATCCTGTTTATTTGCGGCGGTGCATTCGCCGGGCTGGAGAAGGTCATCCAGCAGCGTTCGCTGGACAACTCTGGCATCGGTTTCGGTGCGAACGTGCGCAGCAAGGACCAGAAGCCTAACGTGGGCCGCCTGCTCGCGGACGTCGAGCCCGAGGATCTCATCAAGTTCGGCCTTATCCCCGAGTTTGTTGGTCGACTGCCCGTGCTCGCCACGCTTGAAGAGCTCGACGAGGCCGCCCTAGTAAGGATCCTGACCGAGCCCAAGAACGCCATCACCAAGCAGTTCAAGCGACTGTTCGAGCTCGAAGGCGTGGATCTCGAGTTCCGCCCCGAAGCGCTCACTGCCGTGGCCCGTAAGGCGCTGGCGCGCAAGACTGGCGCTCGCGGACTGCGCACGATCCTAGAGCAAGTGCTGTTGGATACCATGTTCGAGCTTCCGTCCATGGACAACGTCAGCAAGGTCGTTGTGGATGAGGGCGTCATCAACAGCCAGTCCGAGCCGTTCATCATCTACGAAAACTCGGCGCCTCCGCCCGCGAAGGCCGTGTCGGAGTAAGTGCTCGCTGTTCAGCTGTCCGTTGAGGCCCCCGCGTCGCTGCCGCGGGGGCCTTTTCGTCTCTGGCGCATGAGCTTTCGACGTCACCACGGCCGCGCGTGCGCTGGTTCAGGCAGCTCGGGTCGGCTTCTTGCATGCTGTCGGCGTAGTGCGGCGCCTCGAAGCGGCAATGCCCTTGCAAGGCGCCGCTTCGCCCGCATGTGTCAGTGCAATGGGCCGCGTGCGCTGTCGCCGGCGGCCGTCCAAAGGAGAACTCCATGAGCGATGCCCCTTTCCCTGCGTGCGTAGAGCTGCCGGTGCTGCCGCTGCGCGATGTCGTGGTTTATCCGCATATGGTCATCCCGCTATTCGTCGGCCGCGAGAAGTCGATGCTGGCGTTGGAAGCCGCCATGGCGAGCGACAAGCAGATCCTGCTGGTGGCGCAGAAGGCGGCGGATATCGACGATCCCATGCCTGTGGATCTGTACGGCATGGGAACGCTCGCGCATGTGCTGCAACTGCTCAAGCTGCCGGATGGCACGGTCAAGGTGCTGGTTGAAGGTGTCGCACGCGCTCGCGTTGATCGCGTCGAACAGCGCGAGGGCGCGCTCTACGCGCGCGCCGATGTGGTCGACTCGATTCGCGACCGCGATGCCCGCGAGCTTGGCGTGATTCAGCAGTCGCTTCTCTCGCTGTTCGAGCAGTACGTGAAGTCGAACCGCAAGATTCCGCCGGAGCTGCTTTCAACCCTGGGCGGAATCGACGACACCTGCAGGCTGGCCGATACCGTCGCTGCCCATTTGGGGGTGCGTCTCTCGGAGAAGCAGAACCTGCTGGAAGCGCTTGAGATCGGCCGGCGGATGGAGCTGCTGATCGGCTTGGTCGAAGGTGAGATCGACGTCCAGCAGATCGAAAAGCGCATCCGCGGTCGGGTCAAGTCGCAGATGGAGAAGAGCCAGCGCGAGTACTACCTGAATGAGCAGATGAAGGCCATCCAGAAGGAGCTGGGTGAGCTTGACGATGCGCCGAACGAGATCGAAGAAATCGCCCGCAAGATCACCGCGGCTGGGATGCCGAAAGAGGTCGAAGCAAAAGCGCGCACAGAACTCAACAAGCTCAAGCAGATGTCGCCCATGTCTGCTGAAGCGACGGTGGTGCGCAACTACATCGATTGGATGGTGGGGGCCCCCTGGAAGCTTCGTACCCGCGTGCGCCGCGACCTGCGCAGTGCTCAGCAGGTGCTCGACGCAGACCACTACGGCCTTGAGAAGGTCAAGGAGCGCATTCTCGAATACCTCGCGGTGCAGCAGCGCGTGCGCACCATGAAGGCCCCTATCCTCTGCCTGGTCGGCCCGCCTGGCGTTGGCAAGACCTCTTTGGGTCAATCGATCGCAAAGGCGACCAACCGCAAGTTCGTTCGCATGAGCCTGGGCGGCGTGCGTGACGAGGCGGAGATCCGTGGGCACCGTCGCACCTACATCGGTTCCATGCCCGGTCGCATCATCCAGAATCTCTCCAAGGTGAAGAGCCGCAACCCGCTGTTTGTGCTCGATGAGATCGACAAGATGAGCATGGACTTCCGCGGCGATCCAAGCTCGGCGCTGCTCGAGGTCCTGGACCCCGAGCAGAACAGCGCATTCGCGGATCACTACCTCGAGGTCGATTTCGATCTCTCGGAAGTGATGTTCGTTGCTACCGCGAATTCGCTGAACATTCCTGGCCCGCTGCTTGATCGCATGGAGGTCATCCGCATTCCCGGATACACCGAGGACGAGAAGCTCAGCATCGCCCAGCGCTACCTGCTGCCGAAGCAGATCAAGGCCAACGGCCTCAAGCCCTCTGAGCTTGACATCCAGGTCGAAGCCCTGCGCGCCGTGATCCGCTATTACACGCGCGAGTCCGGCGTCCGCAATCTGGAGCGCGAGATCTCGAAGATCTGCCGCAAAGTGGTCAAGGCTCTGCTTCTGCAGCCTACTCCCGCCAAGGCCGCGCCCGCCAAAGCAGCAAAGGCAAGGAAGCTGCCCAAGCTCCGCCCGGCAAAGCAGGGCGTCGAGGTCAGCGTGGACAACCTTGCCGACTATCTGGGCGTGCGTCGATTCGATTTCGGGCGTGCGGAGAAGGACAACGAGATCGGTCTGGTCACAGGTCTTGCGTGGACCGAGGTCGGCGGGGATCTGCTGCAGATCGAAGCGACGGTGGTGCCGGGCAAGGGCAATCTGATCCACACCGGCCAGCTGGGCGACGTGATGCAAGAGTCGATCAAGGCGGCACAGAGTGTGGTGCGTTCGCGCGCTGATCGCCTCGGGCTTGATCCCGAGTTCTATCAGAAGCTCGACATCCACGTGCACGTGCCCGAGGGCGCCACGCCGAAGGACGGGCCCAGCGCGGGTATCGCCATGTGTACTGCGCTGGTGTCTGTGTTGACCCGTGTGCCGATCCGTTCTGATGTGGCCATGACGGGCGAGATCACCCTTCGCGGTCGCGTGCTGCCGATCGGCGGGCTCAAGGAAAAGCTCCTTGCCGCTCTGCGGGGCGGCGTGCGCACCGTGATCATCCCGGAAGAGAACGCGAAGGACCTCGCAGAGATTCCGGCCAACGTGACGCAAGGCCTCGACATCCGCCCGGTGCGCTGGATCGATGAAGTGTTGGACATTGCGCTTGAGCGTCCGGTTGCGGAACCTGCCAAGCCGCCGGCCCCTTTGCCGCGTGCTGCGCGCAAGCCAACGAAAGTCGCGAAGCCTGTGGCCCGACGCAGGGTCAGCGAGAAAGCGCGACGCCCCCACTGAGATGGCTTTGCACGAACAGCTCGATGGTGTAAGCTGTGGAACTCTTCCGGGTGCTTAGCTCAGCGGTAGAGCGTCTCCCTTACAAGGAGAGGGTCGGGGGTTCGAAACCCTCAGCACCCACCAAAGCAAAGTATCCGGTCGCTGTCAAAAAAAGTTGTAGACAGCGGTACAGTTGACCAGCATAATGCTGGGCTTAGCGCGGAGTGGTAGTTCAGTCGGTTAGAATACCGGCCTGTCACGCCGGGGGTCGCGGGTTCGAGTCCCGTCCACTCCGCCATCTCTTCAAGGGCGCCCGCGTGGCGCCCTTGTTTTTTTCCGGGTACGGATGTCCCGTGCCCGCCACCCGAGCACGGTCGAATTCGCATGCTGCAGACACTGCGTGAGAAAACCACCGGCTGGGTCGCCGTCGTCATCGTCGGTGCACTCGCCATCCCCTTCGCCTTCGTGGGTATCGAGAACTATCGCGCCCAGTCGATCGCCGACTACGTCGCCAAGGTTGGCGAGATCGAAATCAGCCGGGATGACTTCACGCGTCGCTTCGAGGGCTACGTGCAGCGCGCCCAGCAGATGATGGGCGAGTCATTCCAGCGCTCGCTGGTCGACACCCCCGAGGCGAGACGTCAGGTGCTCGATCAGATGATCGACGAGGCCTTGTACCGCACGGCCGCGATGCAAATGGGGCTCAGGGTCACGCCGGAGCGGCTGCAGGATGAGATCAAGGCCATCCCAGCGCTGCAGGTCGCCGGCCAGTTTAGTCCTGAGCTCTACCGCGATCTGCTGACGCGCGAACGTCTCACCGCGTCCGGGCTGGAACAGATCCTTGCGCGCGAGATCGAGGCGTCGTTCTTGCCCGAGGGTCTGACTCGCAGCGCTCTGGTCACTCCGGCCTACGTGGACAGTTATCTGGCTTTGCGGGATCAGAAGCGCAGTTTTGCCTACCTGGAATTGCCTGCGCCCGCCCTGGCCGAGACTCCCGATGACGCCGCGCTTCGTGCGCACTACGACGCGAATCTCGAAAGCTATCGCAGCGAGGAGACAGTCAGCGTCGAGTACATCGCGCTCGATGCGGCCTCGATCACCGTGAGCGAAGAGGTCAGCGACGAGAACCTGCGAGTTCTTTACGACGAAGCAGGGCGCCGCTTCGTTGAGCCCGAGCAGCGACTGGCCTCGCACATCCTGATCCGCGTGCCAGCGAACGCCGACGCCGCTACGGAAGCTGAGGCTCTGTCCAAGGCTGAAGCAGCGCTCGCTCGTGCCCGCGCAGAGGGTGCTGACTTTGCAGCCTTGGCCACCGAACTGTCCGAGGATCCAGGTTCGCGCGGCTCCGGTGGCGACCTGGGGTGGCTTGAGCGCGGCTTCACTGATCCCGCATTCGAGGAAGCGCTTTTCGCGCTGAGCGCGGGCACCCTGAGCGAGCCCGTGAAGTCCGCGGAAGGGTGGCACGTCATTCAGCTGCGCGAAGTGCGTGCTGAAGTGGCCAAACCTTTCGAAGAGGTGCGCGAAGAGCTCCGCGCCGAGTACGTCGCAGCGGAGAAAGAGCGCCAGCTCGACGAGCTTGCCGGACGCATGGTGGAACTGCTGCTGAAGGATCCGACCGCTCTTGAGGACACAGCCGCAGCCCTGGGCGTGGAACTGAAGACTGCCGGCCCCTTTACCCGCGGCGCTGGCGTAGATGCGATCAGCAACGAAGCCAAGGTGCGGGAAGCGGCGTTCTCCCCGACCGTGCTCGAGGATCGGCTGGTCAGCGACATGATCGAGCTGCCTGGTGGCCAGCGCGTGGCACTTCGCGTGACCGATCACGTTCCGTCTGCAGTCCTCGCTTTCGAGGATGTGCGCACCCGCGTGCTCGCAGAGGTGAGCGAAGCGCGTCTGGCTGAGCAGGCGCGAACCGAGGCCGATGCGCTTCTGGCGCAGTTGAAGTCAGGCGAGGCCACGCTCGAAGCGATCGCCGAGGCGCGCAGCATCGAGTTGAAGACCGGCGACGCACTCGGTCGAAACGCCTTCACCGTCAACCCTTCGCTCTTGCAGCAGGTCTTCCAGATGCCGGCGCCTTCGGCGGATGCTGCGACCTGGGGTCAGTTTGATATCGGGGGAGCCAGCCACGCTGTGGTGAAGCTGACCAGCGTGCAGGCGGGTGATCCCGCTGCCGTGCCTCAGGCCGAGCGCGATGCCCTTCGCGAACAGGTGAGCCAGGCGCTGGGCGACGCTGAAGCGCGCGCCCTGGCGGCCGCTCTGCGGCAGCGAACGACCATCGAGCTCGCCGAAGACCGCCTCTGAGGCACGTCGTCCGGAGACCGACAAGCAGAAAGGCCCGCGAATGCGGGCCTTTCTGTTTTCTCGGCGCTTCGATGGTCCTGGCACTCGGCGCCTGTCGCTCGAGCGTCTGTGCCTGCGCAGCAAATCCGTGGGGCGCCGCAAAGCTGCTCGACGCGAGCCGCCGCGCGAAAGGATGGCGTGGTTTCTGTACAGAGCCGCTCGCCACAGCCCTCGCGATAGGCATTCGCCTGGCTGGCCGTCGAAAACCAGACCCTCAGCTCGGCTAAGGAGAGCCGAGTCGACAGATCAAGCGCATAGGCGAGGGCTTTGTCGGGAGGCGGAACGGACCTGTGCCGGACCGCCGACTCCAAAGACTCCCGGGACGGGAGACTATCGACAAGCGAGGGGTGCAACACGGATCAAGTCCATCCTGAACTTGATCCGCGCCCGCGAGCTTGGCGCCGCCGGACTGGCTTCCGCTGGATCAGGCATCTGCGCACTGGATCCGCGATAGCGTCCTCCACAGGGCGCGGCAACGCTGAATTCTTGAGCGTTGCCCTAAACGTCGATGCCCGTCATGCCCAGAACGTTGTAGCCGCAGTCGACATAGGTCACCTCGCCGGTGACGCCAGCTGCGAGGTCGGAGCACAGAAAAGCGCCAACGTTGCCGACATCCTCGATGGTGACGTTTCGTCGCAGCGGCGCGTGTTCGGCGACGTGGCTGAGCATCTTGCGCAAGCTTCCTACACCCGAGGCAGCCAGCGTCTTGATCGGGCCAGCCGAGACCGCGTTCACGCGCGTGCCCTCCGGGCCGAGATTGAGCGCAAGGTAGCGCACACAGGCCTCAAGGCTCGCCTTGGCCAGACCCATCACGTTGTAATTCGCGAGCGCGCGTTCGGCGCCCAGATAGCTCAGCGTCAGAATGCTGCCGTTGCGGCCCTGCATCAGCGGGCGCGCGGCCTTGGCCAAGGCGGCCAGGCTATAGCTGGAGATGTCGTGAGCGATGCGGAAGTTCTCGCGCGTCAGATTGTCCAAAAACTGGCCGTCCAGCGCTTCACGCGGCGCGTAGCCGACCGAGTGAACCAGGACGTCCAGATGACCCCAGCGCTGGCCGAGCTCGGTCATCACCGCATCGATCTCGGCATCTGAGGCGACGTCACAGGGCAAGACCGGGCCACCGCCAAACTCAGCGGCGGCCTCTTCGACGCGCGAGCGCAGCTTCTCGTTCTGATAGGTAAACGCCAGCTCGGCGCCCTGTTTGTGCATGGCCTCGGCGATGCCCCAGGCGATCGAGCGTTGGCTGGCGATACCGACGATCAGAGCGCGCTTGCCCTGCATGAATCCCATACTTCCTCCTGCGTTGCGATGATGCCGGCGCACACGGCAGTAAGCCGATTGTCCAGCCCAGTGGATGGCGCTCGCCGACATCGGCGAATACGCACGCGTATGCAGGCGGTTGGCGCCTGCAGGCGCGCAAGTGTGCACGCTGAGCGCTGTGATGGCCACGCCCGCTGCGTATCGAAGCCCGCGTACGCCGGGGTACTGCCGAGCGCGCTGGATGCCTTGCGAAGACGCGGGCAACAGCACGCGCCCGGCGACGCCTTAGGGAACGTCTGAACAACGCGGTCCGGGAGTTGTTCAGACGCCGCGAGTCCGCTGCGGGCCCGGACTCGTTCGACCGCTGTGCGGCGACGCCTTCGCCGCGCTCGGTCACCCCAGATCAGGCACTGACGTGCTCGATCCGCGCGCGCGCCAGTCGTTGCGCGCCGGAAGCTCCGATAAATCAGAGCTTCCTTGGCTCGGTTTGCATCGCGGATGAACTGTCTCTTCCGGGAACGCCGCGTTCTTCAGCGCGCACCAGCGCCTGCTGCTGCCGACCCAGGCGCGAGACGCAGCACTTGGCCGATTCGAAGCACCGATTTTGCGTTCAGGCCGTTCCACTGCAGAAGATCGGCGAGGCTCAGCCCGTGTCGACGAGCAATCGCTGACAGCGTGTCGCCTGCAACCACGGTGTGCGCACGCGGCTCTGGCACTGAGACCTCGCCAGACTTCACGCGCTCCATGAAGGCAAGCAGGCCGGCCGCGGCATTCTCGGGGAGAAGGAGATCCTTGTCCCCGCGTGCCGGCGCTGCGGGACGCAGCAGCGGATTGAGGCTGCGCAGCAGTTCAGCATTCACGCCCGAGGCTTCGCTTAGCAGGTCCAGACGCTGCAGCCGTGGCGGCGCGGTCACGCGCGTCAGCGGTTCGAAACCGTCTGGGTCCGGCAGACGGATGCCGAACCTCTCGGGTTCGCTGAGCATGCAGGCCCAGGCCTTGAGCTTCTCCACGTACTCGTAGGTGCCGCGCGCCAGTCCCTGGGGCAACTGGCCGGGGGGCGGCGGTTGATCCAAGCGTTCGAGCAGCTTGCTGAGTCGAAAGGCTCCGGCGTTGTAGCCGGCCGCCGCCAACGCCCAATCGCCATGCTGTGACTGCAGTTGGGCCAGATGTTCGAGGGCGGCTTCGGTCGCATCCACCACCGACAGGCGCTCGTCGCGCTCGCCGCTGACCCTGAGTCCAAAATGGCGAGCGGTATCCGCCGTGAACTGCCACATTCCGGCCGGACCCGCCGGGGAGCGAGCCTGCGGTCGGTAGCTGCTCTCGATGATCGGAATCAGGGCGAACTCGCCCGGCAGGTCTGCGGCTTCGATCTGGCTCAGCACGTAGTCGAATAGCGGCAGCATGGGCGCGATGCGTGCGCCGAAACGGTCCGGGCGCGGCGCGTACAGTCGAATCCACTGCGCTTGGCGTGCGCTCTCCTCGCAGTGGTCCGATCCCAGTCGGGCGCGCAGGCGCTCGAACACATCCGGCGGAGGCGGAGCGGGCTTCTCGATCGGTTCGGGTGGCGGTGGAGCAGCCGGTATCGACTCGGGCGTTGACTCCACCGCGGCAGGCGGCGGCGTCGCCAGCGCCGGGCGCTTTGGTGCGTGACAGCCGCTCATGCAGAGCGCCATCCAGAGTGCGAGCACGACCCGCAGCTCGCTGCGAGGCCTCGCAGTTGCCGGGCGACTCGTCGGCTTGTGTCCGCCACTTCGCATCATCTGAACTCATCCTTCCAGCGGCGCAGCGCGCCGAAAACCTGGTCTGGCGCGTCAAGCGAGTGCCCACATCGCGCTTCGGCAGCCGCAAGGACTTCGGGCTGATCAACGCGCAGGAACGGATTGCATTCGAGCTCGGAGGCCAGCGCCACGGGAAGGCTCGAACGCCCCTGTTCGCGGGCGGCAGCGATCGACTGGGCGCGCGCGCGGAGCGCAGTGTTGTTCGGATCGACGACCTGCGCGAATCGGGCATTGGCTGCGCTGTACTCGTGCGCGCAGCAGACCAGCGTGTCAGCCGGCAGCGCGGCCAGTCGCTGTAGCGAACGGTGCATTTGCTGCGCGTCACCCTCGAACATCCGCCCGCAGCCAAGGCTGAACAAGGTGTCGCCACAGAAAACATAGCCGTCGATGTGATAGCTCACATGCGAGCGCGTGTGGCCGGGCGTAGCGATCACTCGGATTGAATCCTGCCAGCCATCAACGGTAAGGAGTTCGCCATCTTCGATGCAGCGCAGCTGGCCCCGTATACGAGCATCGGCAGGCGCGAAGCACGGCAGGCCCAGCCTTCGCTGCAGCTCGACCACGCCGCCTACGTGATCGGCATGGTGATGAGTGACAAGGATCGCCGCGAGCTCAAGTCCGCGCTCGACTTCTTCGATGACCACCTGTGCGTCACCCGGGTCGACGACAATGGCTCCAGCGTCCGGCGCGTGCAGCAGCCAGACGTAGTTGTCATCAAATGCAGGCAGGGCAGAGACCGTGATCAAGCAGGTGCAGGGTCAGCATGGGGGCGCAGAGTCTGGCAGATGCCAATCGGCGGCGCATGACGCGCTGCCCACTGCCCTGGCGCTGCATGGCGCGGGCGGCGGCGCCTGGGAGTGGGCCTGCTGGGCGCGGTCCTGGTCAGCCGCCGGCGGTCAGTTTGTCGCGGCGGACTTCAGTCGTCAGGCTGCTGAACAGAACTGTCGGATCAGTCCGCTGCTTCGCAACTTGGCTGAGCAGCACCGGCATGTGGTCGGGGGAGTTCTGCTCGGTGCCAGCTTCGGCGCTTTGCTCGCCTGTGCCTTGGCGCGGCCCCTGCGGGCGGCGGCCCTGGTGCTGCTGAATCCGCTGCCGCCAGCGCCTTTCCACAGCATCGGCGTACAGCGAAAGGATGGGGCCGAACCCGCACCTTCTTCGATGCGCCGCTGGGGACTGACTGCGTGCCCCGCCGGCACGCGGGCCGCGTTGCCTGAACTGGAGGCCTCTGAGTCGTTGCTTGCGTTCCGGCGCTGGACCGACTTCTCCCGAGGATTGCTGGCGGAGGCGCGAGCGGGGATCGCAGTGGAACGCCCCGATTGCCCCGTGCTCGTGGTTCACTCTGATGACGATCAAGACATCGATGCGGGTGCCTTGGAGGTCATGGTCGAGCGCTGGCAAACCGCGCATCTGCGCCTGCCTGGCTCGCATGTTTCTCCCCTACTCGGCAAGCGCTGGTCAGAGGCCTACCGTGGAGTCCGCGCATGGCTTGCCGGGCTTTAGGTCGACGCCGAAGAACTCAGCGTTGCCGCGCGCCACGCAGGTCGCATTGCTTGAGCCAGTGTGATCGAGCGCAGCGAAGGCATCACCGTGGAGCGGGCGAGCGCGTCCGGACAGGTGCCTGACTCGCGACCACGGATCAAACTCAGCAGGGATTTGATCAGCCTTGTCTTTGTCAGACGGAGCTGAGCGATCGGCGGATACGGCGCTGTGCGCGTTCGGCTGACGCGCGCCGACGGAGCGCGCGCCGCTTGATTCAGCCGCGACTTGTCTTGCTCGATCCGCGCTGAACGCGGTCCTGGGAGTTCAGAGGCGATTAAGTGCCCCGAACCTAGCGTCCATCGCGCCGGGACGGCCCGGTCTTGGACAGCAGTGGAGTTCGTCATGAAGCGTGCAGGCCTGCGTTCTTTCTCACTCGTCACCGCAGCGTTCGCGCTGGTTTGCGCGGGCGCGGGCGCGGCCTCGGCGGACGGCGGTGGCTACGGCCCAGCCTATGACTATGCCCGCGTGGTTGAGGTGCGGCCGATCATCGAGAGCTATCGCGAGCCAGTGCGCAGCGAGCAGTGCTGGAGCGAACCCGTGACCTATCGCGAGCCCGATCGTTACCGCGGTGGTTCGCGCGATCGCGCTCCGGCCATCCTGGGCGGCATCATCGGAGGCGCGATCGGCAATCAGTTCGGCAGCGGCAGCGGCCGCGATGCGGCGACCCTCGCGGGTGCCGCGCTCGGCTATGCCGCCGTGCGCGACTCGCAGCGCCATCGCGGCGGCTACATCGAGGGGCGCGAGTACACACGCTACGAAGATCGCTGTCGCGTGGTGACCGACTACCGGCGTGAGGATCGCGTGGTCGGCTACGACGTGGCCTATCGCTATCGTGGGCGCACCCACTGGACACGCACCGACTTCCATCCTGGTGACCGCATCCAGGTCGAGATCGATGTGCGGCCTGTGCCTTACTGATTCCACTTGACGCTTCAAGCAACAAGCCGCGCTGCAAAGCGCGGCTTGTTGCTTTTCAGGGGCTGCGGCACAGTGGTTGCTACCGCGATTACCGAGACCGCCGCATGCCGCCTCGTGCCTCCCTCGTTCTGCTGGGTCTCGTCACAGCTGCTGTGGCGTCCGCTGAAACCACCCTGCTGGTCGATGCGCGTATCCATACCCTCGATACGGACCATCCACTGGTCGAAGCGATGGCCTGGGATGACCAGGGACGCTTGCTTGCGCTGGGCGACAGCGAAGCGTTGCGAGAACAGTTCGCGGGTGCACGTGAGATCGACCTTGGCGGGCAGACGGTTGTGCCCGGCCTCATCGACGCTCACGGCCACCTGATGAATCTTGGCCATGCGCTGCTGCGCGCCAATCTTGCGGGGGCAAACAGCAAGGCGGAGATCATGGAGCGCCTCAAGGCGCATGCGCGCGATCTGCCGAAGGGCGCATGGTTGCTCGGCCGCGGCTGGGACCAGACGCTCTGGCCTGAGGCGGAGTTCCCCACTGCCGCAGATCTCGATGCGCATTTTCCGGATCGTCCCGTGTGGCTGGAACGCGTTGACGGTCACGCCGGCTGGGGCAACTCCCTTGCGCTGGCAGTCTCCAAGCGCGATCTGGCCGGCGAGTGGCAGCCCGAGGGTGGGCGCATCCTGCGTGACTCGAAGGGTGAGCCGACTGGCGTGCTTATCGACAGCGCTGAACAGTTCGTCGTCGAGGCTATCCCCGCTCCGTCCGCCGAGGTCGATGCGCTGGCCTTCGAGCGTGCGCTGGCCGAAGCCGTCAAGTTCGGCCTGACGGGTGTGCACGATGCCGGAGTGTCCCTCCAGCAGCTCGCCCTGTACCGCCGCTTCGCCGACAGCGGCCGCCTGCCTCTGCGCATTCACGCGATGGCCAATGGAGACGCGGAAGCCCTGGATGCGCTGTGTGCCATGGGGCACTACGTGCATCCCTCCGGTCGACTGCAGATGCGGACGGTCAAGCTCTATATCGACGGCGCGCTGGGTAGCCGCGGTGCTGCCCTGCTCGCCGATTACAGCGACGAGCCCGGCAACCGCGGCCTGCTGTTCGCCGAGCCGCTGGCCTTCGAGAAGGTCTTGCGCAAGGCCCACGACTGCGGCGTTCAGGTCGCAGCGCATGCGATCGGTGATCGCGGCAACCGGGTTGTGCTCGACGGCATGCAGCGCGTGCTGGGCGAGGCGGCAGGCAGCGATCACCGCTGGCGCATCGAGCATGCGCAGGTGGTGGCGCTGTCCGACATTCCGCGTTTCGCCCAGCTGGGCGTGATCGCTTCCATGCAGCCCACCCACGCCACCAGCGATATGCGCTGGGCGCAGGCGCGACTGGGTGAGGATCGCCTCGCGGGCGCCTACGCGTGGCGACGCATGCAGGAGTCGGGAGCCCTGCTTGCCCTGGGGTCGGACTTTCCCGTTGAGGCGGTTGACCCGGTGCTTGGCCTGCACGCCGCCGCAACGCGCCAGGATGCGCGCGGTTGGCCCGAAGGAGGTTGGATCGCGACCCAGAAACTGAGTCTGATGGAGGCGCTGCGCGGCTTCACCCTCGATGCTGCGCGCGCAGGCTTTGCTGACACCGAGGTCGGCAGTCTGCAGCCCGGCAAGCGCGCCGACTTCGTGGTGCTCTCGCGTCCGCTGGAGGATCTGGCGCCCGCCGACATTCTGGAGCTGCGCGTGCAGTCAACGTGGGTGGACGGCGCGCCTGTCTATCCCCCGCGCTGACGCGCGGAAAGCGCCGACACTCGCTTCTGCAGGCGTTGAAGTCGATGATCTGGTGCCTTCATCTGGTCGAAAGCGCTCGCGCACTTAGCGCAGGCCTGTCGCCGTGAAGCGGCGCTTGCAACGCTGGCTGCCGGATCCCGACAAGATTCGTTCCGCGGGCTGGGCACGCTGGATGGGCCGCGGCATACAGCACCCGCGGCTGTGGCACCTGGGGCGTCGCGGCACTGCGCTCGGTGTCGCGATCGGAATCTTCTTCGGGCTGCTGCTGCCGTTCGGGCAGATACCGCTGGCCGGCTTCACGGCGATTCTGCTCCGCGGCAACGTGCCGGTGGCCATGGCCAGCACCTTCATCAGCAATCCGCTGACGCTCCCGGCGACCTTCTACCTCGCGTACCTGATCGGGGTGTTGCTGATGGGGGGCGAGGCCACCTCAAGCACGAATGCAGGCGCCTGGCCCGACCCCTTGCTGATCGAATCGCGCATTGCCCACTCTGGCGAGCAGGGCCTGCTGAACCTCACCTGGGCCTATCTCGGCGCCATGGGCATGCCGCTGCTGCTTGGGCTGGCGGTGAACGCTTTGCTGGGCGGAGTGATCGCGCATGCGCTTGTCACGTTGGCGTGGCGGGTGAGTGCCCGCCGGGCATGGCGCAGGCGACTGCGTGAGCGCAGCGAGCGGCGCGCCGCACACACGGGCGACGGCGCGCGTGTCGAACGAGACCGAGATGTCTCGACTGCAGCCTTGGAGGAACCAGGCTGCGCGGATTCGAAGAACTCTGCCGCAGAAGTGCCTCAGATGCCGTTGCGCTGACGCAGGCTTCCGCACCCGGGCGGATGCCAGCACCAATGCCACGGCTCGTACACGATTCCGTAGGGGTTGTCGCGCGGATAGCTCAGGTGGAAGCCAAAGCGCGCGGCCTTCGCCTGCAGCCATGCGAAGGCGGGCGTGCGCTCGAAGCTCTCCTCGGCGGGCGGCTCACCGGGGCAGCCGATGTCCAGTGCACGTCCGCTGTGATGCTCTGAAAAGCCGGGGGCCGCGTTGACCTTGAGGATCTCTTCGATGGCGAGGCCGCGGGCGCGTTTTCGGCGGATGATGGCCGCCTGGTAGTGGGCGCTTCGAAAGCCCGAAATGGCCTGCAGCTTGATGCCCTCGCGTGCGGCGGCGCGCTGCATCGCGTTCCAGGCGAGTCCGGCTTCACGACTCAGCCACAGCGCTCGGCCGTAGCGATCACGGCCTGCCAGAACCAGCGCGGCTGGCGCCGGATGAGTGCGCTGACCGCCGCGGGTCGCGAGGGTTCTGTCGATCTCCAGTTCCCGCAGCAGCTGCGGCACGAGGTTTGGCGGCTGCCCAAGCTGCAGCGTGCCGGGGCAAGGACGACGCAGTGCGCGCAGGGCGGAGCCACGCGAATCCAGTACGGCCAGGTAAGCGCCGGTGTCGGCGTCCCGCAGCAGCCAAGGCCAGGAAGCCAGGAGGCGTTGCGTCCTCAGACCGCGTCCCTGCACGGAGTGGCTGGGGACGATTTCGAGGACTCGCTTCGGCTTGCGGGGCTGGAATGCCGCCCAGCGCAGTCCGCTCCGAAGCCGTGACGGCGGCAGAATCCGGCTGGGCATGGCGGGCATGGTGTTCAGGTCGGTCGTCGCGTGCAAGTAAGTCATGTCGTCCAAGGGAGCACCGCTCGGCGCGCGGTGGCGCCTGGGTTTACAGCGGGTTCAGGCGGGGCATGGCCAGCGGGCTACACTCCAACGGCCGCCTCGACCCGATGGCCGGAGATGGAATGCGAAGCGGCAACCCCTTACCCTATGCCCACTTATGTTTACGGAGTTCTTCATGACCTTCTTTCCTTTCCCTCGTTGCGCTCTCTCGATCGCCTTGGCCTCAGCCCTCGTCGGAACCGTCGCTATTGCGGCACCGGCAAGCGACGACGCTGCCAAGATGGAGGGCCGAACGTCGGAGGACAGCAAAGCGTCCGCGGGCATCGCAGGGGAGCTTCTGTGCGCACCCGGCGCCACCAAGGTCGCGAAGGATGGCTTGGGCCTCTACGACACGGGCAGCGGCTTGAGCCTAGCCCCCGTCAAGGCGGGTCAGCCCTGCACCTTGCTCGCCACGGGGGCGGGACTCAGCGTGCAGTTCAGCGGTCAAGGCGCCTTGCTGCTTGCCGGCCCCGTCAACTACCGACTCAACCAGACCCCGCGTCGCGCTGAGTTCGCCCTGGCCGAGCCTGCGCTCTGCGAGAGCTACTACAGCGCAACCGATCGCCTCACCCTGCGCGTGACCGATACCAACGCTGTCGTGCAGGATCTGCCCGGCATTCGCCGCGTCGACTACATCCCGGGTCCGGCGCGCTTTGTGCCGGATGCGGTCGAAGGCACCTACGGTCCGACCCTGCAGTGCCACGCGTTTCCCTTCACCAGCCTGATCGCCAACCCGCCGACGGTGCCGGCACCGCCCGCCGTCAACCCGGACCTGATCTTCGCGTCCGGCTTCGACGATTCGGCGAGCATCGCGCTTCAGCTGTTGACTGGCGATGGCGCCAACGCGATCCGCAAACTGGACGTCACTCTCGATCAGAGCTTCGCCTATCGGATCCGTATTACCAACACGGGCGCGGTGCCGGCGAGCGGCATCCGCCTGCGTGAATTCGTGCCGGTGCCTGCGGCCACGCCTCTGCTCACCCCGGTGGTGACCGCGGGCACTTGGACCTGTTCCACCGCAGCGGGCCCTTGCAGCGGGGCGGCGTCCGGCTCGGGCGTGTTGAACCAGGCCAGCATCACGCTGGCGGCCGGCGAGTCGCGCACCTACGTGTTGAACCGCACGGTCACCTCAGGCGCGCCCCCGCAGCGCACGCTGCTGGCGGCGGCGGTGTTCTTCAACCCGGAAGACGCCACCGGTGGCGGCGACCGCGTGTCGACTGACAACAGTGCGCCGCTGGTCCTTGAGCTGGTGCCCAACCAGGGCCCCGAGATCGCCTGTGCGGGTCTTTCCAGCCCGCTGAATCTTCTTGAGAACCCGTCCCCGGTCGAATACACCTGCACGCTCAGCGACCCCGAAGGCGATGCCATTACCGGCTTGGTGCTGCAGAGCAATTCCAACACTACCCTGCTGCCCAGCGCCGGCATGCTGACGCCCGGTTCTGCGCCGAACACCTGGACGCTGCGCTTTGCCGCCGCCACCGATCAGCTCGGCAGCTCGACGGTGGTGCTGCGCTCGACCGACAGCCGCCTGGGCACGCGCGACCTCACGATCGTGGTGAACGTGGCGGATGTGAATTCGCCGCCGAGCTTCGCACTTTTCACGCAGGAGATTCGCATGTCGCCCACCGGCGGCTTGCCGCGCGATGCGGCTGGCCAGCCGATTGATTCGCCGAACGTCGTGCGTGGGTCGAACTGCCCCAGCCAGGACGTGTGTTCGCTGACCTTCCCCAACTTCCTGATCAACCGCTCCCTTGGCGTGCAGCCCGAGTCCCCGTCGCAGCAGCTGCAGGCGAGTGTGAGCTGCGCGCCGCACTCGACTGGGGTCAATCCTTTCGAGGTGGCCCCGAGCATCACGCCAGCCACGCCACAGGCGGTTGGTCAGCCTTTCGCGCTGGGTTTCACCTATCGCAAAGCCAACTTCGACCCAGCCCCGAACCCCGCGGTCGAAGTGATTTGCACGATTACTGTCGCGGACACCGGCTCGCCACCCCTCAATGCGCAGCAAACGCTGCGGATCGTCTTCAACAACTGATCGGCAACCTGTACTGCACCACATGAACGCCGGAGCTTGCTCCGGCGTTTGTTTTTGCAGTCCACTGTGAGGCATGAGCAAGCCCGCCCTATCATCGCCGGTCGACTGGCTGCGGCAGCGCGCGCCACACAGCCCCGCGCTGCCCGCAGAGGTGGGCGCATGGTTGGAGGCTAGTGGCGTCGCTTTCTCCGAACAGGGCGTGCTGACGGACAGCCTGGCGCTGCTGGATCGCTTGGGTGCCGATGCGGACACCCTGCAGGCGGCGATGCTCTACGCCGCTGGGCCTGAGGTTGAAGCGAAGCCGCCGTGGCCCGTATCGGCCTCGGTGAGAACCTTGCTGGAAGGCCTGCACGAGGCCGAGAAAGTGTGGGCGCTGTGGGGCGAGCGCGGTGCGCGCAGCAGCGCTGAGGGCCTGCGCCGGCTGCTGCTGGCGATCATTCGCGACCTGCGGGTGGTGCTGATTCTGCTGGCGCGGCAGCTGGCGAAGATGCGCGCCGCGAGTGAACTGGACGAGGATTCGCGCAGACGTCTGGCCCAGTTGAGCGCTGACATCCACGCGCCGCTGGCGAACCGTTTGGGCATCTGGCAGCTGAAGTGGGAGATGGAAGACCTCGCCTTCCGCTACCTGCAGCCCGACACCTACCGACGCATCGCCAAGCTGCTGGACGAGAAGCGCGGCGACCGCGAGCGCTTCATCGAAGACGCCAAGGCGCGTCTGCGGGCCGCACTGGCGGAGGCCGGCATCCGCGCCGAGGTCGCCGGCCGGCCCAAGCACATCTACAGCATCTGGAAGAAGATGCAGCGCAAGGACGTGCCGTTCTCTGATCTCTATGACATTCGCGCGGTGCGTGTGCTGGTCGATGACCTCACCGCCTGCTACGCGGCGCTCGGCGCAGCCCATAGCCTGTGGACGCCGATCGCCTCCGAGTTCGACGACTACATCGCCAACCCCAAGGGCAACAACTACCGCAGCCTGCACACGGCCGTGGTCGGGCCCGAGGGCAAGACGCTGGAGATCCAGATCCGCACCCACGAGATGCACCAGCACGCCGAGCTGGGTGTTGCCGCGCACTGGCGCTACAAGGAGGGCGGCGGCGGCGACGCCGAGTTCGAACGCAAGATCGCCTGGATGCGCCAGCTGCTGGAAGGCAAGGAGGGCGAGGAGGACACGGCGCTGCTGGCCGGGCTGTCGACCGAGCTGATCGAGGACCGGGTCTATCTGCTGACACCGCAGGGGCAGGTGATCGACCTCCCGCGCGGCGGCACGGTGCTGGATTTCGCCTACCACGTGCACACGGAAGTCGGTCATCGCTGCCGTGGCGCCAAGGTCAACGGCCGCATCGTGCCGCTGACCTATGCGCCGCGCTCGGGCGACCGCGTAGAGATCCTCACCGGCAAGGTCTCCGAGCCGCGCCGCGACTGGCTGCTGCAGGGGGCGGGCTATCTCATCTCTGGCCGCGCCCGCGACAAGGTGCGGGCGTGGTTCCACAAGCTCGACCAGGCTCGCAATCTGCAGGAAGGCCGGGAGGTGCTGGACAAAGAACTGAAGCGCCTGGCTCTGCACCAGTTGGACCTGAACCTGGTGCTGGCGAAGTTCCGCTTGCCGCGGATCGAGGATCTCTACTTCGCGGTGGCGCTCGGTGATCTCGGTCCCAGCCAGGTTGCGCGCGCCCTGCACGAGGTCACCAGCCCCAAGCAGGAGCCCGAAGCGCCAAAGCCGCTGATCTCGGCCGCCAAGCCGCCGAAGCCCGATCGCGGTCTCACCATCGAAGGCGTGGGCAATCTGCTGACACAGCTGGCACGCTGCTGCCAGCCGGTGGCGGGCGATCCCATTGTCGGCTTCCTCACCCGCGGGCGCGGGGTCAGCATCCACCGCGAGGACTGCCCGTCCATGCAGCATCTGGCTGCGCGCCACCCCGAGCGCGTGCTGCCGGTGGAGTGGGGTCGTCGCGGCGGCCAGAGCTACCAGGTCGACGTGCTGGTGCGTGCCATCGACCGCAAGTGGCTGTTGAAGGACCTCACGAACGTGATCGGCGTGGCCAACGCCTACGTGCTGGGGGTGAACAGCCGCATGGACCCCGAGACCTCGAAGGCGGAGCTGCGCTTTTCGCTGCGCGTCAACGATTTCCAGCAGCTGGGCGAGCTGCTTGGCAAGCTGACCGTCGTGCCCGGCGTCAGCGAGGTTCGGCGTACGCCCTGAGCGTGGCTGCCACTGCGGCTGCGATTCGCAGACAATGGCGCCGATGCCCGCACTGTCCGCTGCCTCCGTGACGCCTCCGCTCGACTGGTTCGCCAGCGCCGCCGGCGCGCGTCTGCTGGCCTGCGAGGCTCCCGGCCTGCATGAGTTTGGTGGCCGTTGCGTTGGCAGCCGCGCGTTGCTGCTCTGCGGCAGTCGCGCTGCCGGTTTCGATGTGGCGCTTGAAGGCCCTCGCGCGGCGCTGTCCGTGGGCTTCGAGACGCGCAGCGGGGCGCTGGTCGGGCCACTGCGCGCGGATCTCGACGGCCTGCCGTTCTGTCGCGAGAGCTTCGGCCTGATCGTCGCGTGGCATCTGCCTTCGCAGCCTGCGTTCGAGCGCTTCGATTTCGCCGAGGCCGCCGAGCTGCTGCAACCGGAAGGTGAGCTGGTACTGGTGGGCCTCAACGGGCTATCGGCCTGGCGTCTGCATTGGCAGCGCTACCGCCTGCTGCCGCTGTCGGTGAATCGGATGCGCCAGCGCGCGCAAGCCGCCGGCTTCGAGCTGCGCGCTGTACGTGGCCTGGGTCCCCGCTGGCCCTGGGCTCTGGCCGCCGAGCCCGGCCCTGCGGTGCTGCAGTCGACCACGCTCTGCGCCAGCCTGCTGCTGCAATTCAAGCGTCGCCGCCACGGCCTGACTCCGCTGCCGGCGCGTCGCGCGCTGGCGGCTGCACGAATGGGAGCCCCATGAAGGAAGTTGAGATCTACACCGACGGCGCCTGCCTGGGAAACCCCGGCCCCGGCGGCTGGGGCGCGCTGCTGCGTCATGGCGCGCACGAAAAGGAGCTGGCTGGCGGTGAGCCTGACACCACCAACAACCGCATGGAGCTGCTGGCTGCGATTCGCGCGCTTGAGGCCCTGCGCGAGCCTTGCCGGGTGGTGCTGCATACCGACTCGCAGTACGTGCAGAAGGGCATCAGCGAGTGGATCGGCGGCTGGCAGCGGCGCGGCTGGAAGACCGCCGACGGCAAGCCGGTGAAGAACGATGATCTCTGGCGCGCCCTGCTGGCCGCGCAGAAGTCGCACAAGGTCGACTGGCGCTGGGTGCGCGGGCACTCCGGCCACGTCGAGAACGAGCGCGTCGACCAGCTGGCCCGCGACGCCGCTCAGCGCATCAAGGAGAAGGCCGCATGAGGCAGGTTGTCCTCGATACCGAAACCACCGGCATGCCGGTCGAGCGCGGTCACCGCATCATCGAGATCGGCGCGGTCGAGATCGTCAACCGCCGGCTGACGGGCCGTACCTTTCACCACTACATCCACCCCGAGCGCGAAATCGACGAGGGCGCCCAGGCGGTCCACGGCATCAGCCTGGAGTCTCTGGAAGGCAAGCCACGCTTCGCTGGCATCGCGGATGAGCTGATCGAGTTCCTGCGTGGCGCCGAGCTGATCGCCCACAACGCGGCCTTTGACGTCGGCTTCCTCAACGCCGAGTTGGCGCGCCTGCCGAACGCCCCTGGCGTGCGCGATCTCGCGATCGTGACCGACACCCTGGCGATGGCGCGCGAGCGCTATCCCGGCCAGCGCAACAGCCTGGACGCGCTGTGCAAGCGCCTGGGCGTGGACAACGGCCACCGCAACCTGCACGGCGCCTTGCTCGACGCCGAGCTGCTGGCCGATGTCTACCTCGCGATGACCTCGGGCCAGACCGATCTTGGTCTGGCGGTGGTCGCCGAGAGCGCCGCCGCGGCCAGCGCGCGTCGGGTCATCTTCGATCCGGGCCAGCTGCGCGTGGTCGCCGCCAGCGATGACGATCTGCAGGCGCATCGCGTCTGGGTCGACAAGCTGAAGGGCGCCAGCGGCGGGCGCAGCCTGTGGCCGGAGGCGGCCGAGGCGTGAGCCGCGAGCTGCCGCGGCTGCCGGCCGACACTCCGCGCGAGGTGGCGGGCTTCCGCATCCAGCGTCTTCTGGGCGGCGGCAGCAGCGCGCGGGTCTATCTGGCTGAGCATCCCCTGCGCCATCGGCCGGTCGCGGTGAAGCTGATCCGCGCCGATCTCGAAGCCGACGAAGACGGACTGGAGGCGCTGCTCGCTGCCGTCCAGCGCGCGCGCGGCCTGCGCCATCCGCACCTTGAGCGCGTGATCGAGGTGCAGCGCGGTCCTGATGGCGTACAGATCGTCAGCGAGTACCTGCCGTGCGGCAGCTTGCGCCAGCGCTTGGAGTCTGGTCGCGCGCTGCCGGCGGTGCAGGCCCTGACGGTGCTGAAGCAAATCCTCGCAGCGCTGTCGGCCCTGCACCAGCGCGGCCTGGTGCATCGCGACGTGAAGCCCGGCAACGTGCTGTTCGACGCCGAGGGCCGAGCGGTGCTGGTCGATTTCGGTCTGCTGCAGCCGATCCGTGCGCCGGCCCAGCCTGGGCCTGCCGACAGCGTGCTGCCGCCCGCACTGGGCGCGGGCTCCTCGCGCACCGGGCAGATCGCCGGCACCGCGGCCTACATGGCACCGGAGCAGGCCCGCGGCGAGCCCGTCGATGCGCGCGCCGACCTCTACAGCCTAGGCGTGATGGCTTTTGAACTGCTGAGCGGCCGCTTGCCTTACCGAAGCGAGGATCCGCTGACCCTGGCCGAACTGCACGAGCGCGCTCCGCTGCCCGAACTGCCGCGCGCCGTGGACTGGCTGCAGCCGCTGATCGACGCGCTGCTGGCCAAGCGCCTTGAGGATCGGCTCGACTCGGCAGAGGCCGTGCTGCAGGTCATCGAAACCTTGGTGCTGGCCGAGCCAGCGGCGGCTGATATCGCGCCGCGTACCACCTCGCGGCTGCTGCGCGCGCCGCGTCCTCCTCGGGCATCGCGCGGTCGATTGCTTGCCGTGGCCGTCGCCGTGCTGCTGCTGGCATCCGCGTGGGTGCTCGTCGCCCGCTAGGGAAGCTCTGGTTTATCGGAGCTTCCGGCGCGCCACGGATGGCGTGCACGCGGATCGATCACGTATGCGCTTGATCTGGGAAGTCCGAGCGCAGCGAAGGCGTCGCCGCGCAGCCGCCGAACGCGTCCGGCCCCGCGCCGGACTCGCGACGTCTGAACAAGGCCCGGATGGAGTTGCTCAGACCCTCCCTGACGGGAGCCGTGGATCACTGTACCTCGAAGCCATTGCGGAACAGCGCACCTTCCACCGTCACCGGCTGGAAGCAGGTCGCCTGCTGGATGCGCGGCTCGATCGAGGTGCGCGCGCAGGGCGAGAAGGTGCTGGATCCATTGAGGCTCGGGCTCATCAGCCAGCTGCCGGTCTGTGACTCGCAGACGCTGCCGGTCTGGCCGTCGTGGCTGGCACCGAAGTTGTGGCCCATCTCGTGGGCGATGGTCAGTGCCGTGGTTGTATTGGCAGCGCGCACCTGGTTGATGCCGTAGCCGAACGAAGTGCTGCACAGCGTGGAAACGTAGGCCACGCCGACCGTCGAGCCATCGAAATCCTTGCCGCTGAAAAGATGGTTTAGGCCGCCCTTGGGGATGCTGCTGCCGGCACCGCTGACCATATAGGTGCGGAAGCGCGTGAGCAGCGTATCGCTGCCGCTGACCACGGTCGTATTGAGCGTGCCGTTGTCGCTCAAGTGGCGCAGTTCGCCGACCACGATGCGGGTCTGGAACTGGTCGCTGTAGATGCCGTCCACCACGTTGACACGCGAGGCCACCACCGCATCGCGGTTGCTGCCGTGCACGCCTGCGAATTCGGTGTCGGTAATGACCGTCAGGCGCATCTGGCGTACCGGTCCGCCCAGCTTTTCCGTACCCGGAGCGGCGCGCAGGTGGCGCGTGAAGCTCGCATAGTCGGTGCGCGCGGGCGCGGCCTTCAGGGGATAGCCCGGCACCGTGACCACCTCGTCGATCAGGCCGGGCAGTTCCACATCGCGCAGGCGGTAGGCCAGCAGGGCATCCGGTGATGTCGGCGCGCGCTTCACCAGACTGCTCGCCAGCGTTTCCGCGCGATCGAGAAGCACCAGCTCGGCACCATCGAAATAGGCGCCGGAGTAGTGGCCGTCGACCAGCGACAGGCGCAGCCAGCTGCCCGCGATGCCCTCGATCTCGCCTTCGAAGTGGGTGCCCAGGGCGCTCCCTGAAGCGCGCGCCGCGGGCGGCAGCGAGGCGAGCAGGGCTGAGTTCTCACGCAGGCGCAGCTGCAGGGTCTGGCCTTCGATCTGCAGGTTGAGCCGATCCGGCGCGCGTGGATCCGCTTGCAGTCGAGCCTCGGCATGGGCGTGGATGCGGGTATCGCCGCTGGCGACTGCGGCAGCGCTGACCGCGAGCGCCAGAGTGCCAAGCGCACAGGCGAAGGTGGAGCGGACGGACCAGGAAGCGAAGCGCATGCGAGGACCAAATGCAAAAAACTGTGCCGAGTCTAGGGCGGAGCGTGGCGGGTTGCGAGTGAACGGGATCACCAAACACTGCATTCGCCGCGGAACGGCGCGGACGCTGTGACCGATGGCTGCCTCGGTTTGCGCCGTGAGGCCGCTCAGCGGCAGCCGTCATGTGCGAGCAGCCGAGCCGTTCAGTACTCACCGGACGAACATCGCGCGTGCTGGCCGCGCGCTGAGTGGCTACAATCGCGGCCCCGCGGAGGGATGGCCGAGCGGTTTAAGGCACCGGTCTTGAAAACCGGCGTGGCAGCGATGTCACCGTGGGTTCGAATCCCACTCCCTCCGCCAGCTCACAGACGTCGCCCTCGCGGCTTTACAGCGCTCGCACCGACATGCTCGACTGCCGGCTTCCAGCACGGGGGCAGGGCATGCGCAGACGCATCGACTTCAACTGCGATGTGGGCGAGAGCTTCGGCGACTGGCGCATGGGCAACGACGCCGCCCTGATCCCCTTGGCCTCGTCCGCCAACATCGCCTGCGGCTTCCATGCCGGCGATCCGCTGCACATGCGCGCAGCGGTGGCGCTCTGCCTCGAACACGGCGTTGCCATCGGCGCGCATCCCGGCTGGCCCGATCTGCAGGGCTATGGCCGCCGCGCGCTCGCCGCCAGCAGCGCCGAAACCTATGCCTACGTGCTCTACCAGATCGGTGCGCTGGCAGCGTTCGTGCGCGCGGCGGGCGGGCGTCTGCACCACGTCAAGCCGCACGGCGCGCTGTACAACCAGGCCGCGCGCGATGCGACGCTCGCCGAGGCCATCGCCCGCGCAGTGCGTGACTTCGACCCGCAGCTGAAGCTGTACGGTCTGGCCGGCAGCGCCCTGATCGAGGCCGGACGCGCCCACGGACTCAGCGTCGTCGGCGAGGCGTTCGCCGAGCGCGCCTACGAGGCAGACGGCAGCCTCACCCCGCGCGCCCTGCCGGGTGCGGTGCTGCACGATTTCGCTGCCGCCGAGGCGCAAGTGCTGGGACTGATCGCACGCGGCGAAGTGCTCGCGCGTAGCGGTGAGACCGTGCGGGTCGACGCCGATACCCTGTGCCTGCACGGCGATCGCGCCGACGCCGTCGACTTCGCGCAGCGCCTGCGTGCGAGTCTCGCTGCCGCGGGCGTGGGGGTCGCCGCACCGTGAGTGCGACGGTCAATCTGCTGCCCTTGGCTGGCGTTGGCCTGGTCGTGCTCGGCTTCGCCCTGCGTCTGAACCCCGCCCTGGTGGTGGTCGGAGCGGGTTTCGCCACGGCGCTGCTCGCCGGTATCGCGCCGGTGGCGACACTGGAGCTGCTGGGCACGGCCTTCGTCAAGAACCGTTTCCTCGCCCTGCTGCTGCTGACCCTGCCGGTGATCGCAGTGCTCGAGCGGCATGGCCTGAAGCAGCACGTGCAAACGGTGATCGTGCGACTGCGCGCGGCCACCGCCGGCCGCCTGCTGCTGGTCTACCTCGCGCTTCGGCAGCTTCTCTCGATGATCGGTCTGCACAGCCTGGGTGGGCATCCGCAGACCGTGCGCCCGCTGCTGGCGCCGATGGCCGAGGCCGCCGCCGAGTCGCGCCACGGCCTGCTGCCGGCGGCCGAGCGCGAGCGCCTGCGCGCGCTGTGCGCGGGCACCGACAACGTCGGCATGTTCTTCGGCGAGGACGTGTTCATCGCCTTCGGCGCCGTGCTGCTGATGCAGAGCTTCTTTGCCGACCATGGCATCGAGCTGCGGCCGATCGACATCGCGCTGTGGGGCATTCCGACCGCGCTGTGTGCCTTTGCCATCCACGGCGGCCGCCTGCTGCGGCTGGACGCGCGTTTGGCGCGCGCGGCTGCACGCGCAGCGGCGGAGGCACCGCCGTGATCTCGCTGCCGCTGATCTACCTGCTCGCGGGTCTCTACGTCGCCCGCATCGCCTGGCTGTCCGCGCTGGATACCGCGAATCCGCGGCGGGCGATGACCGCGTCTTTCTGGGGCCTGCTGTCGCTCTCTTTTCTGATTGGCGACCGCTTGCCTGCGGCCTGGATGGGCGGCGTGGTCGTGGCGCTCGCCCTGCTTGCCGGGTTCGGCGGCGTGCGCGCCGGCCGCGTCGAGCCGGCGTCTGCAGAAACACTTGCCGCCTCGGCCGCACGCTTCGGCCATCGCCTGTTCGCGCCGGCGCTGGTCATTCCGCTGGTGACGGTGGCCGTGGTGCTGTTCGGCGCCGGCATCGGCTGGGGCGAGTGGCGGCTGTTCGGCAGCGAGATGATCACCCAGGTCGGCCTCGGTCTGGCCTGTGTCCTCGCCCTCTTGGCCGCCTGCGCGCTGACGCGGACCTCGCCGCTACGGGCGATGGAGCAGTCGCGCGGGCTGGTCGATGCGATCGGCTGGGCGGCGCTCCTGCCGCTGCTGCTCGCCACCCTGGGCAGCGTGTTCGCGGCCGCCGGCGTGGGCGAAGCGGTGGCCGAGCTGGTGCGCGCGTGGATTCCGGTCGACAACCGGTTCGTGGTGGTGCTGGCCTACGCCTTGGGCATGGCCGGATTCACCATGATCATGGGCAATGCTTTCGCGGCCTTCCCGGTGATGACGGCCGGCATCGGCCTGCCCTTGCTGGTGCAGCTGCACGGTGCGGATGCGGCCTCGCTGGCGGCGATCGGCATGCTTTCCGGCTACTGCGGCACCCTGATGACGCCGATGGCCGCCAACTTCAATCTCGTTCCCGCTGCGCTGCTGGAACTGCGCGACCCGTATGCGGTCATCCGTGTGCAGATTCCGACGGCGCTGCTGCTGCTGGCCGCCAACGTCGGGCTCATGTACTTCATCGTGTTCCGCAACGCCGCTTGAAGCAGTCGCTGGCCTTTACGGCGGATTAACCCCGCCCGCCCCGCGTGCGTCCAAGATGGCCCACTGTCGCTGCCCAGGAATTCGGCCCATGGCCCCGCCGCTCCGATTCGTCCGATGCCTTCGCCTGATGTTGCTGCCCGCCGCCCTGGTGATGGCTGGCGCAGCGTCAGCGCAGTCGCGCGATCCGCTGGCCCTGCCCGACATGGGGTCGTCGGCCGGCAGTCTGATCACCCCGGCCGAAGAGGCGATGTACGGCGAGTACACCCGCCGCGAGCTTCGCGCTTACGGCATGCTGCTCGAAGACCCGCTGCTCGACGAGTATCTGAGCGCGCTCGGCCAGCGCCTTGCCAGCGTCAGCGAGCGGCCGCAGCAGGACTTCACCTTCTTCTGGATGCGCGCCCGCGACATCAACGCATTCGCCACCCTCGGCGGTTACATCGGCATGAACTCCGGCCTGGTGCTCACCGCCACCAGCGAGGACGAGGTGGCGGCCGTGATGGCACACGAAATCGCCCATGTCACCCAGCGGCACATCGTGCGCGCGGTGGAGCGTCAGCAGAAAGACACGCTGCCGATTCTGCTGGCCACGCTGGGGGCTATCGCCGCCGCGCAGAGCGCCGGCGGCAGCAGCGCCGGCAATGCCACCCAGGCGGCGATCGTCAGCGGTATGGCGCTGATGCAGCAGCGGCAGATCAATCACACCCGCAGCAACGAGTACGAAGCCGATCGCATCGGCATCCTCACCCTGGCGCGTGCGGGCTACCAGCCGATGGCCATGGCGGACTTCTTCGCGCGCATGCACCGCACCCTGCGCTCGACCATCGGCGAGCAGGAAGCCCCCGAGTTCCTGCGCACGCATCCGGTGACCAGCAGCCGCATCAGCGAGGCCAAAGGCCGTGCCGAGGGCAGCCGCATCCCGATCGGCTTCCAGCCGCCGCCGCGGCTCGACGACAGCCCCTTGAACCCGCTGCTGCCCGAGCGCCACTTCTCTGCCGTGGGCCTCGATGCCCGGCCGAGCCGCGCGCTGTTTCCCTGGGTGCAGGCGCGCCTGCGGGTGCTGAGTGCCGACAGCCCCGCGCAGGCGCTGGATGAGTTCTCCAAGCGCGCGGCGGCCCACGGTGAGGGGTTGTCCGACCCCGAGCGCTACGGCTACGCGCTGGCCTTGGCCCGCACCAGCGATTCCGCGGCGGCGCTGCAACAGCTCGCACGTATCGAACGGGCGCCGCCGGGCTACTGGCTCGACCTCGCGCGGGCGGAAGCGCTGCATCTGGGCGGTCGCCAGAAAGAGGCGGAAGCCCTGTTCCAGGCCCTGTTCGAGGCGCATCCGCGCAGCCGGCCGGTCAGCCTGAGCTATGCCGATGCCTTGATCCGCAGCGGCGGCGAAGCCCAGGGCCGCCGCGCTCAGGCCGTGCTGCGTCCGTTGCTGCTCTCGGCGGGGGAGGACATCGCGCTGCAGCGCAGCTTTGGTCGTGCCAGCGAGTTGGCCGGTGACCCGGTGCGGGCGTCGGAGGCGCATGCCGAGGCCGCGTACCTGTCGGGTCGCGCCGAAGACGCGCTGAATCAGCTGCAGGCCCTGAAACAGCGCGATGATCTCGACTATTACCAGCGCTCGCGCATCGATGCGCGCATCGCCGAATTGACCCCCGTGGTGCTGGAGCTGCGCGAGCGTGGCTACCGTGCAGGCCGCGAGCCGGGCAGCAACCGCAGCTTCGGTTTCAGCGCCTCGGGGTCTGTCACGCCAGGGACATAAAACTGTTATCTACTTTGCCGGCGGCTGAAAACCCCTCAAGGACGCCCCGTGCAGAAGCAGATTCTGATCGTCGACGACGAGCCCGCCATTCGCGACATGGTGGCCTTTGCCCTGCGCAAGGCCGAGTACGAGCCCGTACACGCCGGTGACGCCCGCGAAGCCCAGGCGGCCATCGTCAGCCGGGTGCCGGACTTGATCCTGCTCGACTGGATGCTGCCCGGCATGAGCGGCGTCGAGTTCGCCCGCCGCCTGCGCAAGGAGGGCCTGACCCGCGAAGTGCCGATCATCATGCTGACCGCGCGCGGCGAAGAAAACGACCGCGTCAGCGGGCTTGAGGCCGGCGTCGACGACTACGTGGTCAAACCCTTCTCGGCGCGCGAGCTGTTGGCCCGCATCAAAGCGGTGATGCGACGCTCGCGCGGCGACGAAGAGGACGGCAGCGTGGCGCTCGGCGGCCTGCGCATCGACGGCGCCGCGCATCGCGTCTATGCCGGCGAGACGCCCATCCACATCGGCCCCACCGAGTACCGGCTGCTGCACTTCTTCATGACCCATCCCGAGCGCGTGTACAGCCGCACCCAGCTGCTCGACCACGTCTGGGGCGGCAACGTCTATGTGGAAGAGCGCACCGTCGACGTGCATATCCGCCGCCTGCGCAAGACGCTTGAGCCGCACGCGCTCGATGGCCTGGTGCAGACCGTGCGCGGCGCCGGCTATCGCTTCTCGACCGACCTCTGATCGCACGTGCCTGCCCGGCGTAAGCTTGCGCGGACCTCCGCTGCCCGGCCTTCCGTGCGCAAGACGCGATTCCCCACGCCCGCGACCCTGAAGCGCGCCTGGCAGCACACCGCCGGGCGCCTCGCGCTGGTCGTGCTCGGCAGCCTGCTGTTGGGCCTGCTCAGTGGTCATCCGTGGCCGCTGCTGTGTGCAGGCCTGCTCGGCGTGCTGGTCTGGCACTACGCCCAGCTGCACGCGCTGCTGGGCCAGCTCAACCGTCGCGAGTGGCTGGAGCGCGCGCAGGGGCAGGGCGTTTTCTCGGAGCTCACCCGCGTGCTCTACCTGCGTCAGCGCGAGAACCGCGAACGCAAGCGGCGGCTGCTCGGCACCCTGCGCGCGTTCCGCCAGGCTGCGGCGGCACTGCCCGATGCCGTGGTGGTGCTGAGCCGCCGCGAGCAGCGCATCGAGTGGTTCAATGAATCCAGCGAGCATCTGCTGGGGCTGTGTTACCCCAAAGACATCGGCAATCGGTTCAGCAACCTGGTGCGCTCGCCGCAGGTGACCGCCTGGCTCGAAGCGGGTGCCGCCGAGCCGCTCATCGATGTCCAGGGCACCGGTGCGGAAGGCCTGCGGCTGTCGATGCGCCTGCTGGAGTACACGCCCGAGGAGCAGCTGCTGATCGCCCGTGACATCAGCAAGCTGCTGCACCTGGAGCAGGTGCGCCGCGACTTCGTGGCGAACGTCTCGCACGAGCTGCGCACCCCGCTGACCGTGCTGCACGGCTACCTCGACATGCTGGAGCCCGAGGATGTGCCCGAGTGGTCGGGCATGCTCACCGAGATGCGCCGGCAGTCCGGGCGCATGACCCAGATCGTCGAGGACCTGCTGACCCTGTCGCGGCTGGAATCGCGCGAGTCGCTGCCGCATGAGCGCGTAGACATGGCCCTGATGCTGTCCGCGCTGCGCAGCGAGGCCGAAGGCATGAGCCTCGGCCGTCACCGGATCGAGATCGACGACCGCGTCGAGTGCGACCTGCTGGGCTCGGCCAAGGAGCTGCACAGTGCGTTCTCGAACCTGGTCATCAACGCCGTGCGCTACACCCCGGAGGGCGGTCGCGTGCGCGTCGAGTTCCACCCGACCGCGGCCGGAGGCGTCAGCCTGTGCGTGGTCGACACCGGCCCCGGCATTGCCCCCCAGCATCTGCCGCGGCTGACCGAGCGCTTCTATCGCGTCTCGTCCAGCCGCTCGCGCGATTCCGGCGGCACCGGGCTCGGGCTCGCCATCGTCAAGCACATCCTGCAGCTGCATCAGGCCCAGCTGACGATCGACAGCGAGGTCGGCGTCGGCAGCCGCTTCTGCTGCGTGTTCGACGCCCGCCATCGTGTGCAGCGTGCGGCGGTCGGCTCGGACGCAGCCTGACCCCACTGCGCTCGCGAGGCGGAAGCCTCGCTGCTGCGATTGCCTCAATCACCCGCCGACACTTGCGGCATCATGGCAGGCTTCGGCGCCAAGCGCCCCGCTGATTCCGCACAGACCCCAACGCCATGGCCCAGGACCGCGATCTCACCGATCCGTCGCTCTACATCAACCGCGAGCTGTCCCAGCTCGAGTTCAATTTCCGCGTGCTGGCGCAGGCGATGGACGAGCGCGTGCCTCTGCTGGAGCGGCTGCGCTACCTGTGCATCAGCTGCACCAACCTGGACGAGTTCTTCGAGATCCGGGTGGCGGCGATCCGCCACCAGCAGGATTTCGGCGGCGGCGGCATGGCCGACGGTATCGCGCCCACCGCCGCGCTGGCGCAGATCTACGCCCGCGCCGGCGAGCTGGTCGACGCCCAGTACCGCTACTGGAACGAGACCCTGCGTCCAGCGCTGAACGATGCCGGCATCCGCATCCTCACCCGCGACAGCTGGAGCGCCAAGCAGAAGCGCTGGCTCAAGGACTACTTCGACACCGAGATCACGCCTGTGCTCTCGCCGCTGGCCGTCGACCCGGCGCATCCCTTTCCGCGCATTCTCAACAAGAGCCTGAATCTGGTCGTGGTGCTGCAGGGCCAGGATGCCTTCGGCCGCAGCGGCGGCCTGGCCCTGGTGCGGGCGCCGCGCTCGCTGCCGCGCATCATCCAGCTGCCGGAGAACGTCTCCGGGGGCAGCCACGATTTCGTTCTGCTCTCGGCCGTGCTCTCGGCCTTCGTCGAGGATCTCTTCCCCGGCATGACGGTGAAGGGCACCTACCAGTTCCGCGTCACCCGCAACTCGGAGCTGTTCGTCGACGAGGACGAAGTCGAGAACCTGGCCTCGGCGCTGCGCGATGAGCTGGTCGGTCGCGGCTATTCGCACGCGGTGCGGCTGGAGATCGCCGACACCTGTCCCAAGCCCATCGTCAAGCAGCTGCTGCGCCATTTCGAGCTGCCAGAGTCGGCGATCTACCGCATCAACGGCCCGGTGAACCTCAACCGCGTGACCGCCGTGTACGACATGGTCGAGCGGCCGGATCTGAAGTTCCCCGCCTTCAAGCCGCGTCTTCATCCGCACGAGACTGGCGAGGAGTTGTTCGAGGTTGTGCGACGCGGCGACGTGCTGCTGCACCACCCCTATGACAGCTTCGGTGTGATCCTCGACCTGGTGAAGACCGCCGCGCACGACCCCAACGTGCTGGCGATCAAGCAGACCCTGTACCGCACCGGCCACAACTCGCCGCTGGTGAGCTCGCTGATCGAGGCCGCGCGCAACGGCAAGGACGTCACCGTCGTCATCGAACTGCGCGCGCGCTTCGACGAAGAGGCCAACCTGCGCCTCGCC
The DNA here is from genome assembly GCA_014946745.1 of Lysobacterales bacterium. Lineage (NCBI taxonomy): Bacteria > Pseudomonadati > Pseudomonadota > Gammaproteobacteria > Lysobacterales > Lysobacterales bacterium. Next base: position 461,822 of record JADCRD010000001.1, read on the forward strand.
GATCGTCTGCAGGAGGCCGGCGTGCAGGTCGTCTACGGCGTGGTCGGCTACAAGACCCACGCCAAGATGCTGCTGATCGTGCGCCGCGAGGCCAAGAAGCTGCAGCGCTATGTGCATCTCGGCACCGGCAACTACCACAGCGGCACCGCCAAGGTGTACACCGACATCGGCCTGATCACGGCCAACGCCGACATCGGCGAGGACGTGCATCTGCTATTCCAGCAGATGTCGGGCCTCGCCCCTGCGATCCGCCTGAAGCGGATCCTGCAGTCGCCCTTCACCCTGCATCCGGGCCTGCTCAAGAAGATCGAGCGTGAGGCCGCCAACGCGCGCGCCGGCAAGCCCAGCGGCATCATCGCCAAGCTCAACGCGATCAACGAGCCCAAGGTGATCCGCGCGCTTTATCACGCCTCGCAAGCCGGCGTGAAGGTCGAGCTGATCGTGCGCGGGGCCTGCGGGCTGCGGCCCGGCGTCCAGGGTGTGTCCGAGAACATCCGCGTGCGCTCGATCATCGGCCGGTTCCTGGAGCACAGCCGCATCTACTGGTTCGCCAACGGCGGCGAGCCCGAGCTGTATGCCTCCAGCGCCGACTGGATGGAACGCAACCTGCTGCGCCGCATCGAGACCTGTTTCCCCATCCTGGATCCCACGCTGGCCGAGCGCGTGCGCACTGAAGAGCTCGACAACTACCTGCGCGACAACACCCAGGCCTGGGAGCTGAAGTCCGACGGCAGCTACGCGCGTATCGAACCCGCCGAGGACGAGATGCCGCATTCGGCGCAACAGTTCCTGCTCGCCCTGCTGTGCCACTGAGGGAGCCGCGCATGCCCGAGACCCTGCTGAAGGCCGACACGGCCGGCCTGGCCGAGAACGAACTGATGGCTGCGGTCGATCTCGGCTCGAACAGTTTCCACATGATCGTGGCCCGGCACACCCTGGGCCAGCTGCGGGTGGTCGATCGCCTGCGCGAGTCGGTGCGCACGGCGTCCGGCCTGACCGAGCGCGGCGAGCTCACGCCCGAAGCGCTGTGGCGCTCGCTGGAGTGCCTGGAGCGCATGGGCCAGCGCCTGCGCAACATCCCGCACAACCGGGTGCGCGCGATCGCCACCAACACCGTGCGCCAGCTGCGCAACCCGCAGTCCTTCCTGGTGCCGGCGCAGACCGCGCTCGGCCATCGCATCGAAGTGGTCTCGGGCCGCGAGGAAGCGCGTCTGATCTACCTCGGCGTCGCCCAAGGCCTGCCGCCCAAGAGCAGTCGGCGCCTGGTGATCGACATCGGCGGCGGCAGCACCGAGTTCATCATTGGCGAGGGCTTCGAGCCGCTCGAGCGCGAGAGCCTGCAGATGGGCTGCGTGGCGACCACGCGCCGCTTCTTCGGCGCCGGCCGGCTGTCGCGCAAGCGCTGGAAGGAGGGCCTGACCGAGATCTCGGCCGAGTTCCAGCAGTTCGCCTCGATCTACCGCGCGCGCGGCTGGAAGGACGTGATCGGCTCGTCCGGCACGGTCAAGGCGATCGGCAAGATCATCAAGGGCATGAAGCTCGGCCGCGGCGAGATCACGCTGGAAGGCCTCGCTGCAGTGCGCGAGGCCCTGCTCGGCTTCGAGGATATGGACGCGATCCAGCTGCCTGAGCTGACGGAGGAGCGACGGCCAGTGATCGCCGGCGGCGTGCTGGTGCTGGAGGCCGCCTTCAACGAGCTGGGTCTCGCGCAGATGAAGGTCGCCCAGACCGCGATGCGCGAAGGCGTTCTCTACGACATGCTGGGCCGCGTCGCCCTGCGCGATCCGCGCGATGGCTCCATCCAGGCGATGGCCCAGCGCTACGGCGTCGATGCCGCCCAGGCCGCGCGTGTCGAGGTCACTGTGCTCGCCCTCTTCGACCAGGTGGCCACCGCCTGGAAGCTGGGCGAGGACGAGCGCCTCAGCCTTGCGTGGGCCGCGCGCGTGCACGAGATCGGACAGGCCATCGCGCACAGCCAGCATCACGTGCACGGCGCCTACCTGATCGAGCACTCGGACATCGCCGGCTTCTCGAATCAGGAGCAGCAGTTCCTCGCTGCCCTGGTGCGCTCGCAGCGGCGCGGCGTGCACAAGTCGGTGCTGGCCGGCGCCGGTGGGCGTGACCCCTTGACCACGCTGCGCTGCGTGGTGCTGCTGCGGCTCGCCGTGCTGCTGCATCGCAGCCACGACCCGGCGGGTCTGGCCCAGTTCAGCGCCGAGGCCAGCGAGCGCGGCCTGCGGCTCAAGCTGCCGAGCAGCTGGCTGGTCCAGCATCCGCTGTCGCGCGCCGATCTCGCCACCGAATGCGAGCAGCTGCAGGAGCTGGGGCTCGACCTCAGCCTCGACTGAGGCGCGGCTGCACGCGCCGCGCCGGCGAGCAATCAGCAGTCGAAGTCGGAGGCTACGGCGGCCGTCGCATTGCGCGACAGCAGCAGGCGGTCGACGCGATTGCCGTCCATGTCGACCACTTCGATGCGCAGGCCGGGCAGCTCGACGATCGCGCCGACCTGCGGCACCCGGCCCAGCAGGTGCATTACCAGCCCGCCCAAGGTGTGTACGTCGGCCTCATCCTGCTGCAGCTTGAGGTCGCCGCCGAGCAGCTCCTCGACGCGATCGATAGCGACCATGCCGTCGATCAGCCACGAGCCGTCCTCACGCTGCACGGCGGAATCGCTGGGCTCGGCGCCGCGCTCCGGCAGCTCGCCGACCAGGGCTTCGAGCAGATCGGTCAGGCTGACCAGACCCTCGATGCTGCCGTACTCGTCGACCACCAGGGCCAGATGGCTGCGCTTGCGGCGCAGGGTTTCCAGCAGCTGGAAGGGACTGATCGACTCCGGCACATAGACCGGCGGATGCAGGGCGACTTCCAGCGAAGGCGGCTGGCCTTCGAGGCAGCGCGCGAGGTAGTCCTTCGCATCGAGCAAGCCCAGCACTTCGTCAAGGCTGCCGCGGCCCACGGGCAGGGTCTGGTAGCGGCCTTCGCGCAGCACCGCATGGTTGACCTCGTGCGGATCCTCGACGTCGAGCCAGCGGATGTCGACGCGCGGCGTCATGATCGCCCGCACTTCGATGTCGTCCATGCGGAACACATTGCCGACCATGGTGTGTTCGACCGCCTTGAAGACACCGCTGGCCGCGCCTTGCGCGATCATCGTTCGCACTTCTTCTTCGCTCACTTCGGGCTCGCTGCGCTGCTTCGCGCCGAGCAGTCGCAGCAGCAGGTTGCTCGACAGACTGAACAGGCTGACCAGCGGGTGTGCGAACTTCGCCAGCACGATCATCGGCGGCGCCACGAAACTCGCGAAGCGCTCAGGGGCCAGAAGGGCCAAACGCTTGGGCACGATCTCGCCGAGCACGACCGAACAGTAGGTCACGGCGATGACCATGCAGATCGTCGCGAGCAGTTCGCTGTGCTCGGCAATCAGCGGCACCTGCTCGAACACGCCGATCAACCTCTCGGCGATCGCGTTCTCGCCGAACGCGCCGCTCAGGATGCCGATGGTGGTGATGCCGACCTGTACGGTGGACAGGAAAACCGCCGGGTCGTCGCTGAGCTTGAGCGCCGCGCGCGCACCGGCACTGCCGGCCTCGGCGCGCGCCTGCAAACGCGCGCTGCGCGAAGACACCAGGGCCATCTCCGACGCGGCGAATACGCCGTTCAGCAGGATCAGGCCAAGCAGGATCAGCAGTTCCATGAGATTCCGGAGAGTCGCGTCGGTTCGACGGGAAAGCGCGGGCGTGGCGCCACAGCATAATGCGACCCCTCTTTCTGAGGTCGATCCGGATGAAATCAAGTCTGCGCGCGGCGGGGCTGGCTGGTGCCCTGTTCGGACTGGCGATGGGTCCTTTCTTCGCCTGGCAGCTGTGGAGCCAGGAGGTGGCCTTGGCGAAGGCGCTCGCGTTCGGGGCAGTCGCCGGGCTCAGCAGCGGGCTCAGCTTCGGTGGTCTGATGTGGGCCTTCATGCGTTCGCGTTGGGTGCGCGCGCAGATCGAGCTGCAGCCGCAGGATCTGCTGCCCGGCGAGCGCCTGCTGCAGTCGACGCCCGGCAATCTGGTGATCGACCCCGCGCGCTTTGGCTTGCGACCTTTCGTGTTCGGCGACCTTGGCTTTCTGCTGGGCATGAAGGGCAAGGAGGTGGTCGGAGGAGGCCTGCATCTCACCAACCTGCGCCTGCTGTTCAAGAGCCATCGATTGAATCGCCTGCACGGCGCGGTCAGCCTGTTCCTGCCCAGCGTCGAAGCCGTCGAAACCTCGCGCGTCCTGCTGATGCGTCGGCTGCGACTGCGTACGGTGTCCGCCCAGATCGAGTTCAATCTCTTCGATGCCGCCGAGCTCTGCGCGCACATCGAGCGCGCCCGCGTTGAGTTCGGCCACGCAGAGCAGGCGGCGCTGGAGGCGCTGCAGGCTGAGCTGAAGGGCCTCGATGCGCTGCAGCCCGATCTGGCCATCGACCGCATCAATACCGTCTTGCACTACGGTCGGACGGGCCAGGACGTTGTGCAGGCGGCGACCGCGCCGCTGGTCGCCCTGGGCAGCCTGCTGGCCAGCGAGATCTTCGACCGCAGCCTGGCCGAGCGCTGGTCGCGACGCATGCAGCGCTGAGCCTTGGTTCGGGCCAGCGCGCGTCCTGCGGCGAAGGCGTGAGGCTTGAAGCACACCGCGACGGGGCGCCATGCTTGAGGTGCCCCTGCGGCTGGAGTTGCGATGAGCCTCAAGCAGATTCTGATCGGCGGCGCTTTCGTCGCCCTGCTCGCGTTTGGCGCGCGCTGCAGCCGTGACCCGCTGCGCACCGAGCTGCCCTTCGGCAGCACCGACCTCACCGCGGTGGACGTGCAGCTGGCCAGGCTCGAAGCCGAGGATCGCGCGCGGGTCGAGGCCTACGTGAAGCGCAGCAACGGCGACTACCTGCCGGCCGGCATGGGCGACCCGGACATGCCCTTCACCGCACGCACCTTTGCCGAGGCGATCGAACTCGAGAAACAGTGGGAGGCGCGCATGGCGCAGGAGGCGGTGGCCCAGCAGGGCAGGGACGCCGAGCGTGAGCGTGCGCTGGCGCCGCTGCGCCAGATCGTCAGCGCCGACATCGTCCGCGCCGCCATCGATACCGGCAGCGGCGCCTCCCTTGTGCCGGGCAGCGCGGCCAAGCGCGTCGCATCGCCTGACCGCGGCAGCCCGGAGCGCATGCGCTTGAGTCTGCGCATACGCAATCGCAGCGCCGAGGACGTGGTGCAGCTGGCCGGCACCTTGCGCGCCCGCGATCGCGAGCAGCCGCTGAGCCTGTCGCTGTGCTACTTCGAGATCACCGCCCAGCAGCCCCTGAAGGCCCACGAGGTGCGCGAGTTCGACTGCCTGCAGCAGCGCGCGATCAGCGAGCAGGAGCGGGCGTTCGTGGCGGGCGCACCCGGCCGCTTCACCGTGGAATGGCTGCCGCGCGAACTCACGCTGGCGGGCGGGCGCCGGCTCCAGTCGAACGTCTACTGACGGCGCACGCCTGGACGCTGCGCGGGCACCGCGTCCGCTGCACAGCCCGCGCTCTGCAGGTGTCCTTCGGAGCGCCCGAGGGCGGCTGCGTGTGCTGCGCGATTCGCGTGCGGCTGGGGCCCTGTCACGCATTGCATACTCGGCGGTCCGTGCGCCGCGAATCCCAGGGGAGTGCCGAAATGCTGTGGAGTCTGCTGCTCTTGCTGGTCCTGCCCGCACTGTGGGCACTGATCGCCTACAACGGCCTGGTGCGCCTGCGCAATCAGGTGCGCACGGCCTGGGCCGACATCGACGTGCAGCTGGTGCGTCGCCACGATCTGGTGCCGCAGCTGGTGAGCGTGGCGCAGGCCGCGGCCCAGCACGAGCGCGGCACGTTTGCACTCGTCAGCGAGCTGCGCACGCAGGCCCTGGGCCTGCAGGTGCAGGCGGGGCAGGGCGCGGCCGCGCTGGGCGAGGTCGAGACCCGGCTGCAGCAGGCGCTCGGTCAGGTCTTCGCGCTGGGCGAGGCCTATCCAGCCCTGCGCAGCAGTGAGAACTTCCTTGCCCTGCAGCAGGCGCTGTCCGCTATCGAGGAGCAGCTGCAGTACGCACGGCGCTTCTACAACGGCGCGGTGCGCGACTACAACGATGCCACCCAGAAGCTTCCGGACGTGTTCATCGCCCGGCTTGGCGGCTTCGGCGGCGCCGAATTCTTCCAGGCCCGCGAGGGCGAGCGCGCGCCGGCGCAGGTGCAGCTGTCATGAGCCGGCTTCGAGTGCTGATCGCCCTGCTGCTGCTCGCCTGTGCGCTGCCAGCGTTGGCGCAGGAGCGCATCCTTGATTACCGCGTCGAGGTCGATATCCGCCCGGATGGCAGCCTCGATGTGGCCGAGCACATTCGTGTGCGTGCGGAAGCGCAGCAGATCCGCCGCGGCATCTACCGCGACTTCCCGACGCGCTACCGCGATCGCTACGGCAATGCCGTGGTGGTCGATCTGCAGGTGCTGGGCGTCGAGCGCGATGGCCAGCCCGAGCCCTGGTTCACGGAAGGCATGGACAACGGCCTGCGCATCAATACCGGCGGCGACGACCTTCTGCCCGGCTTGCCGCGCGAATTCGAGTTCACCCTGCGCTATCGCACCACCCGGCAACTGGGCTTCTTCGAGGCCCATGACGAGCTGTACTGGAATGCGATCGGCACCGGCTGGGCGTTCGCGATCGAGCAGGCCAGCGTCGAGCTGAGGCTGCCGGCTGTGGTGGATCCTGCCAAGCTGCGCCTGGATGCCTACACCGGAGCTCAGGGCGCCCAGGGCGGCGATGCGCGCGGCGAAGTGGTGTCGCCGGGCATCGCCCGCTGGACCCTGGTCCGACCGCTGGCGCCGCGGGAAGGATTGACCATCGCGCTCGGCTTTCCGAAAGGGCTGGTGGTCGCGCCCACCCGGGCTGAGCGCGTCGGCTGGCTGCTGCGGGACAACCGCGGGCTGCTGGTGGCGCTGGCCGCTTTTGGCGTGCTGATTGGCTGGTGCGTGTGGCGCTGGCGCGCGGTGGGGCGAGACCCCGACGCCGGCGTGATCATCGCCCGCTACCAGCCGCCGGCCGATCGTTCGCCGGCCGAGCTGCGCTATCTGAAGCGGATGCGCTACGACCCGCGCTGCCTCACCGCTGACCTGCTGGCGGGGGCTGTGGCCGGCGCGGCCGAAATCGAACGCGAAGAGGGCCTGCTGTTCGGCGAAACCTGGAGCCTCGCGCGCGGCCCCGCAGCGGTGGATGTAAGCCTGCCTCTCACCGTGCGCAGCCTGCTCGGCGCGCTGCTGCCCTCGGGGAGTTCACGACTGGAGCTCAAGAAGAGCAGCAGCACCGCGCGCCACATGCAGGCGTCGATGCGCGAACACACCCGCGCGCTGCACGCACGGCTGCATCGCACCCACTTCAACAGCAACACGGCCGACACGGTCATCGCCGTGATGATTGCCGTGTCCGGCGCGGTGATGGCGTTCCTCACGGCCGGCGGCTCGGGTCAGCCGGCCATGATTGCCGTCTGCGTACTGATGCTGATCGCCGTCATCGCCTTCGCCTGGCTGGTCAAATCGCCGACCGCGCAGGGCCGCAAACTGCTCGATGAAATCGAGGGGCTGAAGCTCTACTTGAAGGTGGCCGAGCGCGACGAGCTGGCGGCGATGCCCGGGCCCAACCAGCCGCCGCGGCTGGACGCCGAGCGCTACGAAGCCTTGCTGCCCTATGCGATCGCCCTCGACGTCGAACAAGCCTGGACCGCCAAGTTCACCGCGGCTGTGGGCGCCGCCGCCGCGGCAGCGGCAACCCAGTCGATCCGCTGGTATCGAGGCGGCGGCTTCAACGACATCGGCAGCCTGGCCAAGGCGGTCGGCTCGGGCTTGAACCGCTCGATCGCGTCCGCCAGCAGCCCGCCGGGCAGCAGTTCCGGCGGCGGTGGCGGCGGGTCGTCAGGTGGTGGTGGCGGCGGTGGTGGTGGCGGCGGACGTTGAGCCCAAGGCGTCGTGGGCGGCTGGCGTCACGTCCCGAGGCTTGGGGCGTCTGAGGCGCGCCAACGCAAAGGAGCCTGCCATGTCCCGTTTCGATTTCCTGAGCCCCATCCACCCCGAGCTCGGCCGCGAGGTGAGTCGCGAAGAGAGTCTCGAAGCCTTGCGTGAGACCCTGCGCGAGGACCTGCGCTGCTGGCTCTGGCTGGGGACAGGTTTGGCGCTTTGGCTCGCTGCGGTCCTCTCCTTCCGACTCGGTGGCCCGGGCGTACTGGCGCTGTCCGGCGTGCTCACCAGCTGGCTGTGGTTCGGTCGATGGCTTGCGGAGCCGCGTGTGCATGTGCGCTTCCAGCAGCGCCTGAAGCGTCGTGAGCTGCTGCAGGATTTCCGCCCCTGGTGAGTGCCTACGTGACGGGACGCGGAAGGCCCATTCGTCGATGTGCCGCCGCGCATTGGATGGCTCCGCAGTGACGACGGCGGCGGTACTGGCGGGCTCAGGGCAGCAGTTCGAGGCGTCTCAGCGCGAGGTCAGCTTCGAAGGCCTCACCGTAGGCCACCAGGGCCACCGAGCGCAGCCGACGGAGGTCGAGTGCGCGCTTAGTGGCCACCGCTTCGAAGCGGTCGAGCGGCAGCTCGACCGCCTGCCACGTGTCGGTGACGGGCACAGGGGCGCGGTAGTACGCCCAGGGCAGCCGGGTATCGGCGCTGCGCAGATGCACCCAATAGGCACCCGGCGCACCTCTCACCTCGACGCGCAGCGTCCGGAAAGCGCTGGCATCGAAATCGCCGCCGGTGGCGGTCAGCGGCAGGCGCACCTGGATGAAACCGCCGTTGTTCTCGAGCCGCACGCGTCCTGACATGCGCAGGTGGCGTGATCCGCCCTCTTCAACGTAGCCCGCCTGCAGATCCGAAAGCCCGCCCATGACGCGGTCGCTGAAGCCCTGCCAGCGGGTGCCGATCGAAGCGCGGCCGCTGTCGTCGGAAAAGTCATCCAGCAGCAGCGGTGCGTCGCTCGCCATGACGGCTCCTGCAAGGCCCAGCGAGATCAAAGTCAGCGCGCAAGCGCGCCAGAGTGCGATTCTGCGCGCCTTGGAGAGGATGCCGGATACCGTGTGCATCGCCGCACTCTGCGCATACGTGCGCAAAGGAAACGTGCTCGGGCCGGGATCGCAGAAGCCCGTGGGCGCGTAGCGCCGCAGATCAGCGCGCGCCTTCGTAGTCAGCGATCCGCACCGAGGCACCAGCAGCTTGCCGAAAAACGCCCTTGCTGCGAGTTTCGAGTCGACGCTCCGCTACAGGCCCGTTCTGCCTCCCGACACATCCATCGCTTGCGCGATTTCTTTGTCGACTCGGCCTTCCTTGGCCGGGCTGGCAGGCTGTTCGACAGCAGCCTGCTAGACCTGCGGCAAGGGCTCGTTCACCGGGCGCGAGGGATCGAAGCTCGGTGTGCCGCTGTGTCGCTCCTGCGGCTGCGGGTGGTCGCCTTTTTCGATCACCACCACGCTGTCGTAGAAGTGCATGGAGCGCGTCGCGCGGGTGAACGGGCCCGGGCCGAAACTGTGCGGGTCGCGACTGTGCCATCCGTTGAGATCATCGACCAGACGCTTGGCGAACTCCATGAAGCTGAAAGGGGCGCGCAGGCCGCCACCGTGGCTGCGCCAGTAGCTGGTGTGGGTGTCTTCAACCAGGATCACCCCCTCGGGCTTGACGCTGGCGTAGAGCTCTTCGACCGTGGCGATCTGCTGGTGCATCTGGTGGCCGCCGTCGTCGAGCAGGATGTCGATCGGCCCGACTTTGGCCGCGAGTGCGCGCAGAAAGCCGCGATCGCCTTGATCGCCGATGTGGATCTCGACGCCCGGCTCATTCAGCTCGACGAGCCGTGGGTTGATGTCGACGCCCACCACCCGGCACTGCGGCCCGAAGTAGTGCCGCCACATCTGCAGCGAGCCACCGTGGAACACGCCGAACTCGACCAAGGTGATGGGCTTGCCGCGAAAGCGCGCGAAGTGGCGGTGGTAGATGTCGAGGTAATGGTCCCACTTCGTCATCAGCCGGCCGGGATTGGTGTCGAAGTACGCGCGCAGGGGATTCGGCTCGGCAGGCTGCATGGTGTTCTCGGCAACGCGATAGGCGATGGGCGCGAAGTTTGGACAAGTCGCGCCGGCCGGACAAGCCGAGTCGGTGGACGTCCGCGCGACCACGCGCAAACGCCGCAGGGCTTTGCGCCGTGCCGACACCTTTCATGGCTCTTTGACCGCGCGCGCGGATCGAGCCCCCGATGCTTGATCCAGCGCAAGCGGGCCCGGGCTCGCGCTCAACTCGCAGCGATCGGTCAGCTCCGCGATGGGCTTGATCCGTATTGCCTTAGAGTTGTGGATCCTCGTACAGCGCGGTGCGCCATGCGTAGACCGCTCAAACTTCTACTGCTGCTGGTGTTGGCCTACGTCGGGGCCTGTGCGGCGGTGTTTGCCAGTCAGCGCGCCTTGATCTACTTCCCGCAGCCGCGCGCTCTGCCTGCCGGCGCCGCGGAGATCTGGCTGCAGAGTGACGGCCTGCGCATCCAGGTCAGCGTCTTTGAACAGCCCGGCGCGCCTGCCCTCATCTATTTCGGCGGCAACGCCGAAGACGTCTCGCGCACCTTGGCCGAGCTGCGCGAGTTGTTTCCCGGGCATGCGCTGTACCTGCCGCACTACCGCGGCTACGGCGGCAGCGAGGGCGAGCCGAGCGAGGCTGCGCTGTTCGCCGATGCGCTCACCTTGCATCAGCGCGTCGCGCAGTCGCATGCGCGTATCGATGTGATTGGACGCAGCCTGGGCAGCGGTGTCGCCGTGTACTTGGCCAGCCGTCGCGATGTTTCGCGCCTTGTCCTGGTTACGCCCTTCGACAGTCTGGCAGCGGTGGCGGCTGAACAGTTCCCATGGCTGCCAGTGAATTGGTTGCTTCAGGACCGCTTCGACAGCCAGCTGCACGCGCAGCGCGTTCGCGCGCCCACCTTGCTGCTGGTTGCCGAGCACGACCGGCTGGTACGACCCGAGCGCAGCCAGGTGCTCTCACAGGCTTTCGCGCCCGGCCTGGCCGAGCTGCGCGTGCTGGCGGGCGTCGATCACAACACGATCGGCCAGCATCCCGACTACGGCACCGCGCTGGCCGCAGGCAGCTCAGAGCCCCGCTGACCTTGTGCCGGTGCGCGTGCACTACTCCCAGGTCAGGGTGACGCGAGGATGGATGCGGCGAGTGGTGTAGAGCGCGTCGTTCTGGATCTCCTCTGCGACTGGCTCGGCATGGACGGCCACCGAAAAGAAGCCCACCAGACCACTCCCCCAGTCCAGGGCGACGATGTCTTGGGTAATGAAGAGCTTGGTGGGGCCCCCCGAAACGCAGGTCGAGAAACGCGTGGCGCTGCGCAAGCTCAGGCAGGAATCTGCGGTTGCGATAGAAGTCGCTGCGCTTGGGCAGCACCCCATCCGGCGCAGCTGCCCGGGCGAGCTCGCGCGCATCGTCAGCCAGCCGCAGCCAATCGGCTTCGGGCGTTGCGCGTATGCGCCATGCAAATCCTTGCGTAAGGCTGGGCCCGAACAGGGCGATTGCCATCGACAGGGCGACCACGAGCAGGTCGACACCCAGTACCCGCACGCTGCGCTTCCGCCTCGCCGCAAGTCCAAGCCAGGCGGCAAGCACGGTCCCCACGAGGATCACGGCACCGATGACGAGCAGCGGCCTCACCACGAGTACCGGAACGACGATGCCGAGTGCCCCGCAAACCCAGTCGCCGAAGCCCAACAGGAGGCCAAGCCCCAGGACGAGCAGCGCGGAACGCGAGGGGCTCAGGCCGCGCATGGCGCCTGCGCTCTCGGTCGAGAGCTCAAGACTCATGCGCGGCATGCCTCAAGGCCGCCAGTTCGCATGCCGCTCCCAGAACGCCACGCTGCGCCGATAGGCCTCGCGGTCCAGCGGCACGCCGGAGCCGCCTTCCTCCACACCCAGCGCGTTGCGCATCATGGTGATCGGCACCATCGGGATCTCTTCGGGCTCCATCGTGTACAGGCAGCCGACGATGCCCCAGTCGGCCTTGATGGGCGTGCCTTCCTTGGCCAGCTGTTCGCGGCTGTAGAGGATCGGCACCAGATAGCTCGCCACCGGTGGCTCGATGCCCTCGAACCAGCGCACCAGCACCGGCAGTTCGTCCTTGGTGCGCGCTTCGTAGGCGCTGCGCAAGCGGTGGCGGTTGTCGTCGGTGATCGGCACCACGGAGCCGCGCGTGGAGGTCCAGTTGCGATGCACGTGCAGCTGGCAGAAAGGCGCATAGCCCTCGATCACCCTGTCCGGCGCGTGCGTGTTGAGGTGCTCGACGAACTGCTCCGGCGTGCAGTCCTGGATGGCGGTGATGCGGCGGTCGCGCGGGAACAAGCGCGCACGCGCGAAGTCGGTAAGGACGATGGACATGCGTTGGCCGCTGCAGACGAATCGAGGGGTCGCCTTATAGCGCGAATGCGCCGCCGCCGGAGCGCCAAATCGCGATCAGCCCGGCGCGGCCGGGACCAATCCTGAAGTCTGGCGAAACTCCCGATCAGCCCGGCCATCGGCAGGGGCGCTGCGCTCACTACTCTGCGCGTCGTGCTGCCTGCGCTGTAGATTTCCGGGCTGCCTTCTCCGATTCCCGACGCTGGAGCTTTCGCATGACCCCGCCATGGACCCCACTGCTGGTTTTCGTATCCCTCCTGCTGGCCGCCGAAGGCGCGGCGGCGCTCGACATGCAGCGCTGCAACGGACGCGTGCTCAAGGTCGGCGACTGGTCAACGCAGGCCGAGGCGCTTTGCGGCCCGCCCTACTTCGTCGAGCGTTGGGACGAGCTGCAGTACGTGGATCTGGATGCGCGCCGCAGCCTGCGCCAGCGGATCGATTGGAGCGAGGCCTACTTTGATCCCGGCGAGGGGCAGCTGCTTTTTCGCGTGCGCTCGCGACAGGGCCAGATTGTCGCCATCGACAGCCTCAACCGTCGCGGTGGGCGTGCGCAGGCGGGCGACTGCTCGCTGGCCGCACTGAAGCGCGCGCAGCCGATCGGCGAGGTGGTGCATCGCTGTGGCCTGCCTGCCCAGCGCATCGACCTGGGGGCGGCGGTGGTCGACCGACGCGAGCGCATCGAGGAGGCCCAGGATCTGCGTCACGAGCAGTGGCTGTATCCCGCAGGCGCCGGTCAGACGCTGGTGATCGAGCTGCGCGAGGGGCGGGCGCTGGGCGCTTTCCTCCGGCCCTGAGCTGCCGGGCGAACTGGCTACGGATCTGCGCGCGGGGGTGTGCTGGCAGGCCGCGCGTGCCCTGCGACTGCTTGCCGCCGCGAACGGCCTGTCTCGAATGCATGCCGTGAGGGCGTAGCGGCAGCTGCGGCGGGGCAGGAAAGGGACGGTCAGACCCGTTCCCGGCGCATGGCGCCCAGCCGCAAAGGTCCGGGCGCCTCTCGGCGCCCGGACAGGTCGGATCAGTGCTTGTATTCCAGGCTCAGCCAGAACTTCTTGATGTCCGTGCCGAAGCCGTCGCTGCGGTAGTCGGCGAACTTGGCCATTGCCGTCCAGCGCGTAGCGAACGGCCACACCAGCTGCAGGTCCAGTTCGTCGCCGAACGCCTGACCGCCCTGCGCGGCTTCGAAGCGGTGCAGCGCAACGAGGTAGCGCATCGGGCCGAGCGGGCCGTCGAACTTGACGTGGGTGTCTTCCAGGCCGTTGACCGGCGTCACCAGGAAGCGATCCGCCCAACCGTTGAAGGCGTGCAGGGTCGCGAGCGGCGTCTGGAAGGCGCGCTGGCCGTTGCCGTCGAGCAGCTCGTAGCCCAGGCGCAGGCCGTGCCCGGACAGCCTCAGGCCGGCCTCCAGGTTGAGATAGTCCACGGTGCCGTTGGACAGCGCGTCGCGCCAGCCTTCCTGTCGCGCGAATTCACCGACGTACCACCACTCGAGGCCTTCGCTGATTGGCAGCGTGCGCGTGTGGCGCAGGCCGAAGGTCTCGATCGAGTTGAGGGGCAGGTCCTCGTTCTCGATCAGGTAGGCATAGCCGGTGAAGCTGCCCGGCACGCCTTTCCAGGTCGCGTTGAGCAGATGCGCGTTGAGATCCTGCTCGGCCTGCAGACGGATCGGGTGGTTGTTGCCGAACACGCGATGCACCTTGTCGAGCCAGGCGTAGTTGAAGGTCAGGTCGCCGTATTGGTGACGCACGCTCAAGGCGTCGTAGGTCTGCTCGTTCTGGCGCCAGATGACGTTGCCGATGAAGCGGTGGTTGTCATAGATGATGCGCTGACGGCCCGCCTGCACCAGGGTGCCGCTGCCGGAATCCCAGCCCAGAAAGGCCTGGTTCCACTCGCTGCCCTCAGGGTCCGAAACCGACGGGTAGCTCGTGCGTCCGTTGGCCGTGGAGTTGTAGCTTTCGTCCAGCGCGCGCACATCGTCCACATCCGCCAGCAGATGGAAGCCCGCGACGTTGCCGCTGCGCCAGCCGAGACGGGTGCGCAGGGTCAGAGCGTTCGCGTCGCGTGCGAAGGCCGCATCGTCAACGTGCTCGGAGCGCAGGCGCACATCCAGCAGCAGCTTGCCCTCGGTGAAGAACGGGCTCGACGCAGAGGCGACCAGGGGCATCGTCAACAGGCTTGCAAAAACAATGGACTCGCAGGTGCTGCGTCGCTGCATGGGGGTGTCTCCCGGTGTCAGTAAAGCCGGGGATGTTACAGCGTGTGACGTGCGTGATAACTGTGTGTGGCGTCGCGGTTTTCGGCATAGGACTGCATCGCTCCAGGCCCTCGGCACGGCTTGCAGACAGAAGCTCACGCGAGTCTCGCGCTAAGCGCGTGCTCGGAGATCTTCAGCGGGCGCGATGCGCATGCGCACTGCGAGCGCCAGCGCTAGAAGTTCGCGCTGCATCCGCTCGGCGCGGTCAAGACCACGCACTCGACCTCAGGAGCCGCGGGCCCACTGACCTGCTCCAGGATCACGGTCGGTATCCCTACATCTGCAAGCACTCAAGCGCTTGATGTGGAAGAGCGCCCTCCGTAGCGTGCGGCAACGCTGAAATCTTCAGCCTTGCCTTGGCCCCTGAGGAGACACGCATGACCCGGATCGTCGAGATCCACCGGCGGCAGCTCGCGCAGACGCGCGTGATCGAAGAGGCGCAGACCGCGCTGGCTGAGGGTGAGGTGCAGCTGGTCGTGCGCCGCTTCGCGCTGACCGCCAACAACGTGACCCTGGCCATGTTCGGGCACAGCTACCGCTACTGGGATTTCTTTCCCAGCGGTGATCCCGAGTGGGGCCGGGTGCCGGTCTGGGGCTATGCCGAAGTCGAGTCCTCGGCGCATCCCGCGCTCTCGCGGGGCGATGCGCTCTACGGCTTTCTGCCGATGGCGCAGTCGGTCCGGCTGCGGCCGGATCGCGTAGGCGCGAAGCGGCTCGTCGATGCCGCTGTGCATCGGGCGGATCTGCCGGCGGTGTATCAGAGCTATGCCCGCGTGCCGTGCAGCGAGATCGATGCCGAGCCCTGCCTGCGTCCGCTGCTGCACCCGCTGGCGCTGACGGCGTTTCTCCTGGCGCTCAGAATTGATGAGCTGGATCCGACCGGGCAGCGCCCGGTGGTGTTCACGTCGGCCTCGTCCAAGACGGCGCTGGCCACTGCGTTGCTGTGCCGGCGCGCAGCCAGGGGTCAGCAGCGCAGGTTGATCGGCCTGTCCTCGCCGCAGAACACCGCCTTCGTGGCGGCGCGCGCGCTGTTCGATACGGCGGACGCCTACGGCGCCGCGCTCGCGGGCGTGGGAGCCGGCGCCATCGTGATCGACTTCGCCGGCAACGCAGGGCATGTCGCTTCGCTGGCGACCCAGCTGGGAAGCTCGGCGCGACTGCTGCAGATCGGCATGACCGACTGGCGCGCCGCGAGCGCTTCGCACGGTATGCCCGCGGAGGTCTTCTTCGCACCGAGCGAAGCGCTTCGCTGGATCGAGACTTGGGGTGTGGCCGAGTACGATCAGCGCTTCGCTGCCGCTTGGCAGGCGATCCTAGACTTCGCGCGGCCCTGGATCCAGCTGCACGAGGCGGTGGGCGCCGCGGCCATGGTCGAGGGCTGGAGTGCGCTGCTGGCCGGGCGCGTGGCGCCCGATCGAGGGCTGCTCTACCGCTGGTGAGGCTTCGCTGTGCCAAGCGTGCTGGGCGGGGAGAGAGCTCGCCCAGCAAGCCGATGTGCGGTCTACGGCGCGATGAGTGGCACGAACGACAGGTCTCCGCGTCGAAGACCATTGCCGCCGGTTTTCGGCCTTGCACACCGACAGGACATACGAAACGACTCGAGCCCTGGTCTTGCTGTCGATGCTGGTCATGGGGCCGTGGCTGGTCCGCGTGATCGCCCCAAGGCTGCGCAACTACGAGTTCACCCGGGGCGGGGTTCCGCCGGGCGTGGTAGCGCTTGTGTCCAGTGCCTTCGCTCTCTTTGCGGTGTATCGCCTGCTCGCAGGGCTGTTCGTCGGCACGGTGATCTGCTTTGCCCACAACTGCCAGGGTGAGACCTACGAGATCAGCCGCGCCCCGCGGATATTCTGGTGGATGGTCCTGGGGCTGTTCGTGCGGGCGCTCAAGCCCAATGTGGCTGAGCGGAGGAGATCTGCAAGTTCAGCGCGAAACGCAGATCGCGAACACGCAGGAGTTGGGGGTCGTGTCGGGGCAAGCCTGCTCCTGCTTCGGCAGCAGCCACTGTGTCGTTCCCTCTGATCGCGCGCGTGAGGCTGCGTCAAGCAGCGCGGTTGACAGACGCAAAAGCGTCGGTGCGCTGCCGCAGAGGAACAGCGCATCTTCTCGATGCTTCGGTGCGAGCACCTGCAGGAAAACGACGATTCTGCCGTCGAGTGCATCGCTTGATTCGGGTGGGTCTTCGCCCATCCAGCCTGCACCCGGATGGAGATTGACCTCGATGGCTTGGATCGCGGCCGCTGGGTTGTCATTGATTAGGAAGCCTGACTGGTTGCTCTGCAGGTTGGCGAGTCGCTCAAGCCAAAGTGCGAGGCGCACCGCAGCGGCTGCGGTGAACTCAAGTTCGACGTCATCCAGCCAGCCCTGCGTGCATCGGACCTGACGGTACCGGCCGTTGAAGGCCATTCGCACCGCGCGGAGGGCGCTTGTCTGCGGTACGACCATCGAGCATCCGGCCTGTACTTGCTCGATTAGCTCTTGCGGGTAGGCGCGATCAAGGCAGCGCCATGAACTCGCGTGCAGACCAAGGATGGCGCTCATGCAGCTCTGCCCCCCAGTGACTGCAACAGATCCCGCGCCGTGCGCAGCCGCGAGGACGCGTCCGGCAGCTCCAGCTTGAGCTTGAGCTTGTCCGGCCCCTCCATCGCGAACACGCGTGGCTGGCTCTGGATGAGCTTGATCATGTTCATCGGATCGAGCTTCGGCTGCTTCTCGAACTGTACGCGGCCGCCGCGTTCGCCCATCTCGACTTTCTTGATCCCAAGCGCCGTGGCGACGAGCTTGAGCTCGGTGACCGCGAACAGGTGCTTGGCGGGGTCGGGCAGCAGGCCGAAGCGGTCGACCATTTCGACCTGCAGTTCGTGCAGGGCGTCGCGGTGCGGGGCGCTGGCGATGCGCTTGTACAGGGTGAGCCGCGTGTGCACGTCGGGCAGGTAGTCGTCGGGGATCAGCGCCGGAATGTGCAGGCTCACTTCGGCGCCGTGCTCGCTGTTGCCGTCCAAGTCGGGGATCTTGCCCTGCTTGATGCTGCGCACCGCACGCTCGAGCAGCTCGGTGTAGAGGCTGAAGCCGACTTCCGCGATCTGGCCGCTCTGGCCTTCGCCCAGCAGCTCGCCGGCGCCGCGGATCTCCAGGTCGTGGGTGGCCAGCGTGAAACCGGCGCCCAGCTCCTCCAGCGAGGCCAGGGCTTCGAGTCGCTTCTCGGCGTCCTTGGTGATCGACTTGCGGTCAGGGATGACCAGATAGGCGTAGGCGCGGTGGTGGCTGCGACCGACGCGGCCACGCAGCTGGTGCAGCTGGGCCAGGCCGAAGCGGTCCGCGCGGTTGATGATGATGGTGTTGGCGCTGGGAATGTCGATGCCGCTTTCAACGATCGTCGTGCACAGCAGCACGTTGAAGCGCTGGCGGTGGAAGTCGAGCATCACCTGCTCCAGCTCGCGCTCGGGCATTTGCCCGTGGGCGATGCGGATACGCGCCTCGGGCACCAGCTCCAGCAGGTCGCGCTGCATGCGCTCGATGTTGTCGACCTCGTTGTGCAGGAAGTAAACCTGGCCGCCGCGCGCGAATTCGCGCTGGAAGGCTTCGCGCAGCTGGTTGGCATCCCACTGCGCGATGAAGGTCTGCACCGCCAGACGATGCGCTGGCGGGGTGGCGATGATGCTGAGATCGCGCAGGCCGCTCATGGCCATGTTCAGGGTGCGCGGAATTGGTGTGGCGGTAAGCGTCAGCAGATGCACCTCGGCGCGCATGGCCTTCAGCGCCTCCTTCTGGCGAACGCCGAAGCGCTGCTCCTCGTCGACGATGACGCAGCCCAGATCCTTGAACTTGACGTCGGCCTGCAGCAGGCGATGGGTGCCGACGATGACGTCGATCTTGCCCTCGGCCAGCTTCTCCAGCTCGACCTTGATCTCCTTCGCGGTCTTGAAGCGCGACAGCACCTCGACGCGGATCGGCCAGTCGGCGAAGCGGTCGCGGAAGTTCCGGTAGTGCTGCTCCGCCAGCAGGGTGGTGGGCACCAGCACTGCGACCTGACGACCGCTCATGGCGGTGGCAAACGCCGCGCGTACAGCGACCTCGGTCTTGCCAAAGCCGACGTCGCCGCAGACCACGCGGTCCATCGGCAGGCTGGACTGCAGGTCGGTCAATACGGCCTCGATGGCCTGCAGCTGGTCGGGGGTTTCCTCGAAGGGAAAGCCGGCGGCGAACTGCTCGTATTGCGGGCGATCGATGTCGATCGCAAGTCCCTGCCGCGCCTGGCGCTTGGCCTGGATCTCCAGCAGCTCGGCGGCGACGTCGCGGACCTTTTCGGCGGCCTTGCGGCGGGCCTTTTCCCAGGCCTCTCCGCCCAGCGAGTGCAGCGGCGCCATTTCGGGGGAGGCGCCGGCATAGCGGCTGACCAGGTGCAGCTGCGCCACCGGGACATAGAGCTTGTCGCCCTTGGCGTATTCGATGGCGAGAAACTCGGTCTTGCTGCCGCCGACGTCCAGCACCTCAAGCCCGCGGTAGCGGCCGACGCCGTGATCCTCATGAACGATCGGCGCGCCGATCTCCAGCTCGCCGAGGTCGCGGATGATCGCCTCGGGCTCGCGGCCGGCGCGCTTGCGGCGGCGCGGCTGCGAGGCGCGCTCGGGATAGAGCTGGCGCTCGGTGAGCACGCACAGGGCGGGCGCCTTGACGCTGAAGCCGTCTTCCAGCGCAGCCACGGTGATCGCATAGCGCGGCCCGTCGGATGCTGCAAAGGCCGACCAGTCGGCCACGGTGACGGGCCTGAGATCGAGCGCGCCGAGCTGTTCGATCAAGGCTTCGCGGCGACCGGCGGAGTCGGCGGCGATCAGCACCCGCCCCGGGTAGCTCGACAAAAGACCGCGCAGGGCGGTGCCGCTGGCTTCGTTCTGGCGGGTGATCGGCGTCGCCGGTGCGGGGGCATCGCCGAGCGCCTGGGCTTCTTCGAAGCGCGCATGCGCGCTGCCGCAGACCTCGATGCGGCGCACGCCGTTGAGCTTCTGGCGCAGCGCCTCGGGCGCCAGAAAGAGTTCCTCCGGGGGCAGCAGGGGGCGTTCGATGTCGTGGCGACGCTGCTCGTAGCGCTCGCTGGCCTGCTTCCAGAACGCGTCCGCTGACTCCAGTGCACCCTCACAGAGCAGGCATAGGGTGTCGGCGCCAAGGTAGTCGAACAGGCTTGAGGTCTGGTCGAAGAACAGCGGCAGGTAGTACTCGATGCCGGCCGGCGCACCGCCTTCCTTCATGTCCTGGTAGAGCGGGCAGCGGCGCGGATCGATCGGGAAGCGTTCGCGCAAGGTCGCGCGGAAGCGCTTCGAAGCCGCCTCGTCCAGCGGGAACTCGCGTGCCGGCAGCAGCCGCACTTCGGTGACCTTCTGCAGGCTGCGCTGGCTCTCGGGGTCGAAGGTGCGGATCGAGTCGATCTCGTCGTCGAGCAGCTCGATGCGATACGGCTCCGGGCTGCCCATCGGGAAGATGTCGAGCAGGGCGCCGCGCACGGCGAAGTCGCCCGGATCGAGCACCTGCGGCACGTTGCGATAGCCGGCGGACTGCAGCCTGAGTTTCTCGGCGTCGAGGTCGAGGCGCTGGCCGTTCTTGACCACCAGCGAGCTGCCGCTGATGAAGCTGACCGGCGCCAATCGCTGCATCAGCGTGGCGATCGGCACGACCAGCAAGCCGCGCTGCACGCCGGGGAGTCGGTACAGCGTGGCGATGCGCTGGCTGACGATTTCGGCGTGCGGGCTGAAGGGGTCGTAGGGCAGGGTTTCCCAGTCCGGGAAATGCAGCACCGGCAGGCTGCGGGCAAACACCGCAAGTTCGGCTTCCAGAGCTTGGGCATGGAAGCTGTCGCGGGTGATCGCGATCAGCAGGCCGCTGTGGCGCGCGGCGGCTTCGGCGACGACCAGGGCAAGGGCGCTGGGGCTGGAGGGGGCGCGCCAGTAGGCGCGCTGTTGGCCGGCGGCAGGCAGGGGCGGAGAGAGCAGAGCGGGTGCGATGTTCGGTGCGTTCAATGCGATGTCCGGGCGGAGGCAGGGCCCAGAGGGGCGCTGCGCTCGGTAAAACCCGCGATTCTAGACCCGCGTGCCCGGCGCGAAGTGTGCAGACCCGGTGCGCGGCAACGCATAGGAGTTCAGCGTTGCCGCGCGCCAGGGCGTGCGCGCTCGCGGATCGGACACGTAAGTGCTTGATCCCGCGTAAGCGAGTGCCGCGCCGCCGGACGCGCTCCCGCGGATCACGTTGCGGAGGGACTTGATCCCGGTTGCCCTACACTTTCCGGGACTTCTTTCCCGGAGCCCGCCATGGGCAGCCAGACCGATCGCCAGCAGCTGACCCGGCTTCTGCACGCGTGGAGTGCCGGTGAGTCGCCGGCCGCCGAGGCCGTGCTTGCGATCGTCTACGAGCGGGTACGCCAGCTCGCGGCCAACAAGCTGCGGGCGAACCCGGCCAATGGCATCGAGCCCACCGAGCTGGCGCATGAGCTGGTGATCAATCTGCTGGAAGCGCATGTCGACTGGATCGACCGCGTGCACTTCTTTCGGACGGTCGCCGTGGCGATGCGCAATCTGCTCTTCGACATGGGGCGCAAGCAGCTGGCCGCCAAGCATGGCGGCGGCCAGCTGCGGGTGACGTTTCGCGCGGCCGAAAGCGAGCCCGCGCCAGACTTCGCAGAGGCCGAGGCCCTGCACGACGCGCTGATCGAGCTGCGCGCGAACGACCCGCGCAAGGCCGACGTGGTCGAGCTCACCTACCTGGTCGGCCTGGAGCACGAGGAAGTCGCCAAGGTGCTCGAGGTCTCGCTGGCAACGGTCAATCGCGATCTGCGTTTCGCCCGCGCCTTTCTGCGCGATCGGATGCAGTCCTGAGTGTGACGCCGCGCCAGCGGTCGGTCGCGGCCTTCGCCGGAATCCGGCGTGAAGTGCCAAGCGACTTCACCGCTCAGCCGGCAGTGGCTCCCACTCTCCGTGTCGCAGTTGCTCCAGCCCGGAGAACCGTCGCTTGTAGTCCATCTTCGGGTGGCCCTGCAGCCAGAACCCGAGGTAGACATGCGGCAGGCCGAGCTCGCGAGCCCACTCAATCTGCTTGAGGATGGCCCACGTGCCCAGGCTGCGCGAGGCAGCGTCCGGCTCGAAGAAGGTGTAGACCGCCGACAGTCCGTTCGACAGCAGGTCGCTGACTGCAACGCCCAGCAGCCGGCCGTCCGGCTGCTCGAATCGAAGAAAGCGGGTGGGGCTCCAGACGGCCGACAGAAAGCCGTCGAAGTCCTCCGGACGCGGCTCGTCCATGCCGCCCTTGGGGTGCCGGCTGCGCAGATAGCGCCGGTACAGCTCGAACACCACGCCGCAGCGCGCCGGTGCCGAGTCGATCAGGCGGAGGTCGGCATTGCGCTGCAGGCAGCGTCGCTGGCTGCGATTCGGCAGGAAGGCAGCGACGTCGATTCGCACCGGCACGCAGGCCATGCAGTGCGCGCACTGCGGTCGATAGACGTGGCCGCCGGATCGCCGGAAACCCTGCGCGAGCGCCGCCGGGTAGATCGCCGGCAGAGCACGGCTGTCGGGGTCCAGGACGATGTCGCGCGCGCGTCGCTCGGGCCAATAGCCGCAAGCGTGCTCGGCGGTCTGATAAATGCGGATCGAGCCGGCAGCGGTCATGCGGCGGAGTGCTCCGAGGGGCCCAGCTCAGCCCGGCGGCGCGGCAGTGAGGAGACCGATGCCGAGTGCGACCAGGCCTAGCAGCATGCCCGCCAGCATGCTCCAGATCGCGTAACGGCGCTCCGCCATGCGTTCCAGTTCAGCGCGGCCCGGATCGCGACGGCGCTCAATCTCATGACGCCGCTCCAAGAGACGCGGCAGCCAGAGCAGGTTCATGGCGCCGACAGCGCCCATCATCACGACGAAGACAAGCCCCGGCACCACTGGGTCGCCTTCAAGGCCCGCGAAGAACATGCCGGCAGCGAACATCACGACCACGGCGATCGCCACGGCCGAGTAGCGGGTCAGCGAGCGCTTCTCCTCCTCGTCGATCGCGGTGACCCAGTAGCGGCGCACGCCGAAGACAACGCCAGCGATGCCGGCGACCAGTGCGAACAGTGCGCTGCCGGCCGCGCCAAGCAGGATCTTGCCCGCGCCTTTGCCAGCGCTGGCGCCGCCGAACAGAAGATTGGACAGCCCCTTGCTGCCGCCCCCGGCGGCGAGACCTGCCTTCTTGCTGGCCAGGAAGCCGCCTGCGGCCGCCGTTGCCGCGATCGCTGCGCCCGGCGCCATCGACAGCCCTCCGACCACCAGGGCAGTGAACGCCACCCCGGGCGCCGTGCTGCGCGCGAACTCGCCGATGCGCTTCAGCATGTCGGTGCGCAGCGAGTCACGGGCGCGCTGCAGGCGCTTGCGTACCGCCGCGTCCTGCATGCCCAGCAGCTGTGCGACCTGCTTCGAGCTTTGGCCTTCGCGGTAGTAGATCAGCAGGATCTCGCGGGTGTCCTCGGGCAGCTCGTCGATCAACTCGGCAACGATCTGCTCCTCGTGCTGGCGCGACAGCAGCTCGGGCGCGTCGGGTGTGGGGTCGGCCACAACGGCGAGGATGTCGTCCATGTCGCCGTTGTAGCGCTTCTCGCTGGCGCGCCGGCGCAGGTGGTCGCGGGCCAGGTTGCGGGTGATCTGCCGCAGCCAGGGCAGGAAGCTTCCCGAACTGCGCAGCTGGGGCAGGTTGTTCCAGGCATTGATGAACGCATCCTGGGCAATGTCCTGGCTGGTCGGCACGTCGCGCACGATCGCCAGGGCAATCGCCGAGATCGAGTTCTGGCACGCGGCGACGATTCGGCCAAAGGCGGCGCGATCTCCGTTCTGCGCGCGCGGGAGCTGTTCTGAGATGACGAGGTCCAGGGTTTCGGTGTTCATGCGCAGCCGGGGATCGTGGAAGCCGCAGCGCCGGACGTCAGGGTCCGGTCCGTGTGACCGTTGACATGCTCCGTCCCGCCAGGGCTGCTGGCAAGCCCTGGCCACGAGGGTCTCGACGGGACGCCGCCGAGGATTCCTGGCGAATGCCTGCCGGAAGTCACGGGTTCTGTTCGTACGTCAGGCGCCGATGGGCAGAGTGTCGAATGACGTCTGAACGCGGCTTTTCGCGTTTTGAACAGTGCGCCCGCGGTGTGGTCGGCGCCGAGTGGTGCGGTCCGCCTTCGATCGTGGCGGCGATGGAACGATTCATGCATAGAGGCAGCCCAAGGTGTCGTCCGGGCCAATTGCTTGACGTTGATTCAGCGCATCCTGCGAAAGGCGCCCAGACCCGCCTACGTGCCTAAAACCATCGGTGAACATAATGAGCAAGAAAAAAGCAGAAGCAGCGGCCAACGAAGCCGTTGAACTCCAGGCCGGCGAGATGCCGGCGGGAAGCTCCCGTCTCGACGAACTGCTCGGTTTGGCCTTGCGCCGCGCCGAGTCTGCCGCCTCCGAGACGCTCGCGGCGCAGCTCAACGCACACGACAGCACCCCCACCCGCATGATGGCCCTGATGATCGTGGCCGAGCGCCCAGGCCTCAAGCTCGTCGATCTGGCGCGTGCGCTCGGCATAGCGCGCTCCGGCGCGGTGGTGCTGGTCGACGAGCTGGAGAATCGCGGTCAGGTCAAGCGTCGTCCGATGCCGGGCGATCGCCGCGCGCACAGTCTGGTGGCCACGCCGCGTGGCTTGAAAGCTCTCGAAAAGCTGGTCGATGTCGCCAAGGCGTCTGACGACAAGGTTTTCGAAGTGCTGGGGCCGCGTGACCGTCAGACCCTGCTCAAGCTGCTGTCCAAGCTGGCGCCGCTGCCGGCACAGTAAGTGGCGTAGACAGTTGTCAGCGTCAACGAACAGGCGGCCGAAATGGCCGCCTGTTCGTTTCTGTCCTGGGTAGGCGTCAGCCCGCGCTGAACATCCAGCGGGCGAAATGCAGCGAGGCCAGCACCACCACGAGGAGCAACAGCGCCCGGCGGATCTTGCTGGCGGTTGAGACACGTTTTGTTTCAGGAGTCAAAGATCTGACGTGACCCTGAAGGGCAAAGCTTGACTCGGCACGTTCGATCTCCAGCAGGCCGGCCTCGGCCATGACCTGTCGCGCCTTGGTGATGTCATCCCCATGCACGATCCAAAGTGAGGATTCGCTCGCATTGTGGTCGGTGAAGCTGAACTGGCGGCGGCGGTTGCCCTTGTAGGAGCGCGGTTGGCTGAGATGCGTTTCGATGCCGTGTTCCGCCAGAAGGCGGGCGACGCCTTCGACGTTCTCGAGTCGACGCGAGCGGAAGATCTGGCGCATCCCTCAACCCTCCTTTCCGACCAGCCGGATCAGGCCTTCCTGGGCGGTAGATGCGACCAGCACGCCCTCGCGCGTGTAGAAGCTGCCGCGGGCGAGTCCCCGGGCGCCATGAGCGCTGGGGCTGTCGCAGGCGTAGAGCAGCCACTGGTCGACGCGGAACGGACGGTGGAACCACATGGCATGGTCGAGGCTGGCCATGTGCATGTCGCGCGACAGATAGGACATCCCGTGCGGAAAGGTGCTGGTGCCGATCAGATGGAAGTCGGACACGTAGGCCAGCAGGCTCCGATGCAGGATCGGGTCCTCGGGAATCTCGTCGATCAGCCGCACCCACACCTGGTTGTAAGGCGGCCGCTTGGCCGGATGCAGCTCGTCGCGCGGATACACCGAGCGGAACTCGAAGGGGCCACTGCGGGTGAGCCAGCGCTGGGTAATCGCCGGCAGCTGGGCCAGAGCCTCGGCCGAGATCGGGGCCGGAGGCTCGATGTCTTCGGGCTTGGGCACGTCCGGTGCAGAAATCTGATGGTTCACGCCCGCTTCGGGGCGATGGAAGCTCGCCGAGGCGACGAAGATGGGCTGGCCATGCTGGATGGCGGTCACGCGCCGCACCGAGAAACTGCCGCCATCGCGCGAATTCTCGACCTGGTAGACGATCGGGTGCTCGATGTCGCCGGCACGCAGAAAGTAGGCGTGCAGCGAGTGCAGGGCGCGCTCGGCGGTCACCGTCTGCTGGGCAGCCGACATGGCCTGCCCCAGGACCTGTCCGCCGAACACACGGCGCGTGCCGATGTCGCGGCTCTCGCCGCGGAAGAGGTTGACTTCAAGACGCTCCAGGCGGAGCAGGTCGATCAGTTCCGAAACCAGGGGATGCATGGAGCGTGCTGCTGAGAGAGAGGCCGCGGAGTATACGGCGGCGGTCGTCGAGCCCCGGTTCAAGCGTCGGCGTCGGCTCCAGTCACCCGCCTCAACGTCGAATCGCTGAGCACTTCGGCCCATGGAAAATGCGGGCCGGGATCACGTTTGCGGTACACGCGCTGGGTCGGGTCGTCGCTGGCGGGCACTTGCTCCCGGTCCAGATCCTCATGACCGGCAATCTCACGCAGGTTGGGTAGCTGCGCCTGCAGCTCGCGCAGCAGCTGGCGCAGAGCGGCGATCTGTTCATCGGAATACGGCTGCGGCATCCGCTGGCTGCGGCTGGACAGCCAGTCCGGGTAGCGTCCGATGTTGACCAGTTCGATGCCGATGGAGCGCGCGTTGTGTCCGCGCACGTGGTGGGCGATGCGCTCGACCGGCACCCACGCATGCACCTGGCCATCGCGATCGATATAGAAGTGCCCGCTGTTGCCGGTGCCGCTGGGATAGAGCACGCGCTCGCCAGCGACCCGCGCTTCGGCCAGGTCCGGCAGCTCGGTGCAGTGGATAACGACCAGTTCGATCTGCGCCGCACTTCGCAACTGCAGTTGTTCAACGTAGGACAGGGGCCAGTCGTTGATGTGCAGATCCATGCGAGATCGCTCCTGTTGATGAGGCTGGGGCATGGCTTTCGTGCGCTTCAACCCGCCCGGTTGGGCCCACCCAGGCGTGCAGCTTATCCCCCGGAAGACGGGTTCGGCCGAGGTGCGTTGAGCCGCGCTGCCAATCGTCTCGCGTCCCAAGAGCTGCGCAGGTTCAGCGCCGCCGGACCGGGATGCGCAGGGTCGACCCTGTCAGATTCGACAGCTATAAAAAGCGTGACGCATATCTCAATATCTCTACCGCGGTGTGATGCAAGTCTCACTTCAAGGGCGACTACGGCTGCTTCGACCCAGTCCGAGACCATCACCTGCGATGCGGCACGTGAAGCGAATGGAGGAGGTCCAGCAGCTCATGAGAGGGCTGTCGACGCACGCGAACCAGCTCGAGCACGGATGCAAGGGCCGGAGTCGCGAGTGTCTGGGCCACCGCAAGCGGCGTTGGCGTGGAAGGTGGATCCGTCCGCCCCGGCGCTGCCGATATGCACATGACAACCCACCAGACAACCACACAACCGGGAGATTCACATGCGACAGGTCCAGAAGATCAGCGTCATCAACAGGGGTGCCTACGTTTTCAACTTCTCCGTGCAGTGGCTCGGAAGCGACGGCGTGTGGCACACCACGAACTGGAACAGCGGCAACTATCCCGTGGGGCAGGTGGTTACAACTCCCCCCCTTGATCAGATTGGGGTGCCGGCAGACGCCGTGGTCGTGACGCCGTATGGCCATGCCGTGCTCGGTCGCTCTGGCCAGGGCACGCCGTTCGTCGGCTTCGCTCCCAACGGCCAAGTGGCCACGTACGAGGCGGTGGGAACAACCATCATCGGCTTTGAAATCAAGCTGATCAGCTGACGCCACTCGCGCCCGCTGGCGTTCGGGAGATCGGGCTCCAGGCCTCGGCTTGGGCCTACCCGGCAAGGTGGTCGCGAAAGCGACCGCCTTGCCGCATCGGCGGCACTTCGCCTCGACCGGCGCACACCATGTAGGCGCCGTAGCGAGGGGATCCCGTGGCACCCGCAGCCGTCGGAGGAGGATTCCCAAGCGCTCTTTGCGCTGCAGTCTCCCGATCGATCCGGCTGCAGGCTTTTGGCGGCCTGGTGGTGATGGGAGGCGCGGGTCTTGGGACGCCCGCCGCGCTGACGTGCCGCCTGCTGCCCTCGCCGCATCGCCTCTGGCGCGGCGATGCAAACCTACCCTGCCGTGCACGGAAACGGTCCAGAGCCTCCGGCGCGATCCCCTTCAACAACCACAGGCGTGGCCTCGCTTCGCTGCGGTCTGCCAAGGCGCACGGCTGTGCACGAAGCCCCTCCCGCCACCCAGATCCTCGCCTCACTCTCAAGCCCGGGAACCCTGATATGAAGAAGATCGAGCGCATTGGCTGCCTGAACAGCGGACTGTTCGTGATGAGCTTTGCCATCCGTTGGCTCGATGCTGACGGTGCTTGGCACGACACCGATTGGAGCAGCGGGAACTTTGAGAACGGCCTGTACCGGGTCAGCCCGCCGCTCGACAGCATCGGCGTTCCCTCAACGGCGCTTGCGGTGACGCCTTTGGTGTCCGTGGTGCTTGGCGAAACGGCCAGCGGAACGCCACTCGTGCAGGCCGCCTGCAATGGCCGCTTGGCGGCCTACGAGGTCACGGGCACGACCTTGGACGTGGCGGTGAATCCGCTGCCTTGGCGCAACTGGGCGCAGAACATCGAGCGCGTGATGAGCATCGATGGCGAGCACTATTACTCGCCGCGATGTCGCGATGAACTCCGTCAGGTGATTCTTGCGGCAGCCCAGATGGGAACCACGGTGCGGGTTTCGGGCCAACGCCATGCGCAGCCGCCGCTGGTTTCGGAAGACAGTCGCGGCGATCCGGATCCTCGGTCCTGGTTGATAGATCTCGCCTGCTACCGTGATCTCGGCCCCTCGGGGGACGATTCCATCGTGCTCAACGCCGCTGCTGCGACAGTCACCGTCAATACCGGCGTGCGTGAAGACGAGTTGGATGCCTTTCTCACCGCACGCAACTGGATGCTGAAGACGGTGACCGCGGGCGGATTCTTCAGCCTGGGTGGGATGACCGCCGTAGACGTGCATGGCGCCACCGTCGATGCCCCCATTTTTGCCGAGACGGTGACTGCGTTCAGCATCATGGGGCCCGATGGCGCGGTCAGCGTGATTGATCGCGACAGTCCCAGCACGCAGGGCTGGTCGCCGCTGCAGTTCGCCCGGGTGTCGCTGGGCGCGCTCGGGGTTGTCACTGCGGTGACCATCGAAGTGATGCCACGCCCCTGGGCCACGACGCTGAGCTCTGGGCGCGACAACAACATCGTCTGCAGCCAACTGCAGGACTTCATCGCGCAGTTCCAGCCCTTGCTGGCCACGCACGACCGCATCGAGAGCTTCTTCAATCCCTACACCCATCGCTTTCTGGCCCTGTGGTGGGACATCGTGGATTCGCCCGCGGTGCGCACGCCGAACCTGAACCCGCAGGTACCGAACGCCTGTCAGCTGGCGGGTGAAGAGGTGTTTGGGGCGCCGTACCTGATTCCTGTCGAGCCGATCATCGAGCCGCCGCTGATCGCGGCCCAGTACGCGCGCATCGCGTCGGCGGCAAGCGCAGTCATCGATGCCGGTTTTCTCACCATTGAGACGCTGTTCGATGCCGCCGCCGAGGTCTATTCCGACCTGTGGCTGACCAAGGCCTCGCGCGTCATCTTCATGTCCTACTTCATCGAGCTGCCGGGGTTGGACGCCGCCGGCTTGACCAAGACCTGGGCGGGACTGCAGGCGGTGGTGGACCGGCTGCAGAAGAGCCAGGACTTCCTGCTGGTGGCGCCGATGGAGTTCAGATTCATCCGCGGCGGCGACACGGCCCTGGCGGGCACCTACAGCAGCGATCCGGCGGCCGTCTTCGTCAATCTGGATCTGATCGCGTACGTGCCCGCAGTCCCCGGTGCCGACTATCCGTCCGCTCTCCTGCAGTTCTTTGCCGACATCGAGCGCGCTTGGCGTGCCCTCGGCGGGGTGCCCCACAGCGGCAAGATGTACGGCTTCTACGACCCCGCGCAGTCGTCAGGAACCTACTCCGCGCCCTTCAACCCCGCCTTTGTCAACGATCTGGCCCAGCGCCGCGCAGAGCGCACGGCGGCGTTCGAGGCCTATCGAAAATCGCGTGACCCGAACGGTGTGTTTCTGAATCCCTTCGTCGCTGCGCTGCTGGGGCACTCGGGCTGACGGGAACGCCTGGCGCTGGCGATGCGCCGGAGCGCGGCGGGTCGCCTGCCGGCGCTGGGCACGCTCTGCTTATCCGGCCGCAGCGGGCTGGTAGACTGCGGCGCCGCACTGCAGCCGAACTCGCCCATGAGCCCTCGCGGCCACGTCATCCTCTCGCACGGTCTCGAGAGCGGCCCGCAGGCCACCAAGGTCACCGCACTCGCCGCCGCAGCCGAGGCCATGGGCTGGAGCACGGAGCGCCCCGACTACCTCGATCTCGACGCCACCCGCGATGTGGCCCGCGTGCCGGATCGTCTGCTGCGCCTGGTCGAGCGCTGTCGTGCGGCCATCGCCGAGGGCCGCGGCCCGCTGGTGCTGGCGGGCTCCAGCATGGGGGCCTTCATCTCGGCGCTCGCCTCGCTGGAGGTCGAAGTGCGCGGCCTGTTCCTGCTGGCGCCGCCGGTGCGCATCGCCGGCTATCGCGAACTTGACGCCGCACCCGTGCCGACCTCGATCCTGCACGGCTGGCGCGACGAGCTGATTCCTGCGGTGGACGTGGTCGCCTGGGCGGCGCCGCGCTGCGATGAGCTCACCCTGGTCGATGACGGTCATCGCCTGGCCGAGCACGTCGACTACGGCGCGCGCACCTTCGCGCGCTTCCTGGAGCGACTGTCGTGAGTGAGACCGAAAGCCGCCGCTACTTCGCGACGTGCCCGAAAGGGCTTGAATACCTGCTGGTCGACGAGCTGAAGGCGCTCGGCGCCGACGGCGTGCGCGAGGCGCTGGCCGGCGTCTATTTCGAGGGCCCGATCGGCATCGCCTACCGCGCCTGCCTGTGGTCGCGTCTCGCCAGCCGCATCCTGCTGCCGATCGCCGACTTCGCCTGCGCCGATGAAGAGGCCCTGTACTCGGGTGTGCAGTCGATCGACTGGAGTACTCACCTGCGCGCCGACGGCACGCTCGCGGTCGATGCCAGCCTGGTGCAGTCGCAGCTGAAGCACGCGCGCTACGCCGAGCAGAAGACCAAGGACGCCGTCGTCGACCAGTTCCGCCAGGCCAGCGGGCAGCGGCCGTCGGTCGACACCGAGCAGCCCGATCTGCGCATCAACCTGTTCGTGAAGCGCGACCGCGCCACCGTGTCCATCGATCTGTCAGGCGATGCACTGCACCGTCGCGGCTGGCGACTGGAGCAGGGGGCCGCACCGATCAAGGAGAACCTCGCCTGCGCGGTGCTGATCCGCGCCGGTTGGCCGCAGCGCATGCAGGACCTGGCCCTGTTCGATCCGCTCTGCGGCAGCGGCACGCTGCTGATCGAAGGCGCGCGCATGGCCGCCGATATCGCGCCGGGACTGGAGCGCGACTACTACGGTTTCCTGGGTTGGCTGGGCTTCGATGCACCGCTCTGGCAGGCCTTGCTGGACGAGGCCCGCGAGCGCGCGCGGATCGGCCGCGAGTCGCTGTCGCTGCGCTTCTTCGGCTCCGATGCGGATCGCCGGGTGATTGAAGCCGCGCGCGCCAATGCCTCAGTGGCCGGGGTGTCAGCCTTCGTCCGCTTCGAGGTGCGCGCGCTGGAGGACATTGCCGAAGCGCCGGCGCCGAAGGGTCTGGTGGTGAGCAACCCGCCCTACGACGCGCGACTGGCCGCCGACCCCGGGCTGTACCGCGCGCTCGGTGCCCTGCTGCGCGGACCCTGCCGCGACTGGGCCGCGGGCTTCATCGTCGCTGACGAAGCGCCGGGCCAGGCGATCGGCCTTCGCGCGGAGAAGCGCTATGCGCTCTACAACGGCGCCATCGCTTGCGCCTTGCTGCGCTTCGCGCCAGTGGCCGAGCAGCCCGAGCGCGCGCCGGCGCAGCCGAAGGAGCTCACGGCCGGCGCCGAGATGGTCGCCAACCGCCTGCGCAAGAATCTGAAGAAGCTCGCGCCCTGGCTGAAGCGTGAGGGCGTGAGTTGCTACCGCGCCTACGATGCTGACCTGCCGGAATACTCGGCCGCGATCGACGTCTACGCCGCGGCCGACAGCGCACCAACCGAGGACCGTGGCCTTTGGCTGCACGTGCAGGAATACCAGGCCCCGCGCGACATCCCCGAGGAAACCACGCGTCGACGCCTGTCCGAGCTGCTGCAGGCGGCGATGGCCGTGTTCGAGCTGCCGCGCGCGCGCATCGCGCTCAAAACCCGCGCCCCGCAGACCCGCACGTCGCGCTACCAGAAGCAGGATCTGCGCGGCCACTGGCTGCCCGTCGAAGAGGACGGCCTGAAGCTGCAGGTCAACCTGTTCGACTACCTCGACACCGGCCTGTTCCTCGACCACCGCCCGGCGCGCCGGCTGATCCGCCAGCAGGCGCGCGGCAAGCGGGTGCTCAATCTGTTCTGCTACACCGGCGTGGCCAGCGTGCATGCCGCGGCGGGCGGCGCGGCCTCGACCACCAGCGTCGATCTCTCGGCGACCTATCTGGAGTGGGCCGCGCGCAACCTCGGCATGAATGGGTTCACCGGCGAGCGTCACCGGCTGATCCAGGCCGACGTGCTGGCCTGGCTTGCGCAGAACCGCGAGCGCTTCGAGCTGATCTTCTGCGACCCGCCCACCTTCTCGAACTCGGCGCGCGCGGCGGATTTCGACATGCAGCGCGACCACGCCCGCCTGATCCGCCTGTGCATGGATCGATTGGCGCCCGGCGGCCAGCTGCTGTTCTCCAACAACTTCCGGCGCTTCCGCATGGATGAAGGCATCGAGGCCGACTTCCAGGTCGAGGAGATCGGCGCGGCCTCCGTGCCGCCGGACTTCGCCCGCGACCCGAAGATCCACCGGGCCTTCTGGATCCGCTGATCCGGCCCGCGGTCACCGCCGGCCGCGTCACCGTGGCGGCGGTGTTCACGCTTCGGTCATACTCGGCGCCCGGTCTGCCCATGGACAGGGCAGCCTCAAGCGATCGGGGAGGAGATCGATGTCAAACCAGCGCCATTCACCCCTGCGCGGGCCCGCGCGCACCGACCACTGGACGTTCTTCCGGCAGTGGCTGCGCAATCCATTGGCCACCGCGGCGATTTCGCCCTCGGGCGCGCAGCTGGCGCGGCTGATGCTGGCCGAGCTGCCCGCCGGCGCCAAGCGCGTGATCGAGCTCGGAGGCGGCACTGGCGTGTTCACCGCCGCCCTGCTGAACCACGGCATCCGCGACGCGGATCTGATGGTGGTCGAGCTGAATGAAGAGCTGCATCAGCATTTGAGTCAGCGCTTCCCGGGGGCGCACGTCGCCTGCGGGGATGCCCGCGAGCTGCCCAGCCTGGCCGAGCGCAGCGGTTTCGCCGAGGGCGGTCCGGCCGATGCGGTGGTGTCGGGGCTGGGCCTGCTGTCAATGAGTCGCGCCACCCAGCAGGCGATCGTTGCTTCTGCTTTTGACTGCATGCGCCCGGACGGGCGCTTCATCCAGTTCACCTATGGGCCGACCTGTCCGGTGGGCAAGGACGTGCAGCGTGCGCTGGGTCTGCAGGTGAGGCGCGCCGGCGTCGCGCTGTGGAACGTCCCGCCTGCGACGGTGTACGTGCTGAGCCGTGAGGCCTGAACGGCTCCGCTGCGGCGGCCCGAGACACGGGCTTTGCCGGCAGCGGTACAGGTGTCGACTCACCGGCGTTGGATGCCTGCGATGCTGCTGACGGGGCGGCCAGCGCGGCGGTGAGTCAGCCGCCTGCCATTGGCGCTGTCGTCATCCCGACGCAGGCCCTGGCCCGGGCTTTGCAGCCGCACAGACCGACCATGCCCAGAGCCGTCACTGCCGCTGTTCTTGCGCTTGCACTGCTGCTGTCCCTGGGGGCGGCAGCGGAGCGTGCGCGCGCGCAGGCGACGAGCGTGGCCGCGGCGCCCCCGGCTCAGACCCCGCTCAACGAGCTTTCGAGGCGCAACTGGACCACGCGCGAGGGCCTGCCGCACAACTCGATCAATGCCCTGGCGCAGACTCGGGATGGCTATCTATGGCTGGCCACCTGGGAGGGCCTGACCCGCTACAACGGCCGCGAGTTCGAGCTGTTCGGCCGCGACCAGCTGCCGCCACTGCAGGATCTCGCCATGCGCAGCCTGCACCTCGATCACGAAGGCGGGCTCTGGGTGGGCGGTGTGCGCGGCGATCTTCTCCGTTACCACCACGGAGAATGGTCGCGCCTCGAGCCGGCCGAGGCCTTCGTCAACGCGCTGCTGCTCGATCGCGCCGGTCGACTCTGGGTGGGCCAGGAGGCCCGCGGCCTGCTGCGTATCGACCCCGATGGCCACCGCCAGGTCTACGGACGCGCCCAGGGCATGCTAGGCGACAGCGTCTTCGAGCTGGTGATGGACCGCCAGGGCCGCGTCTTCGCCGGCACCTCGGGGGGGCTGGTGCGCGTCGAGGGCGAGTACGCCGTCGAGGTCCGCTATGCCGAATCCGCGGACAGCCCGGCGGTGCTGGGTCTCAATCTGGACCGCGAGGGCCGGTTGCTGCTGTCGACCGCGCGCGGTGCCTACCGCTCGCGCACGTCCGACTACGCCGAGGGCTTCGATTCCCTGCACCCCGATCTCGCGGGTCGCAGCGTGTTCCGCATGGTCGAGGGCCCGGACGGCTCGCTGTGGATCGGCACCGCCATTGGCGGTCTGGCGCGGCTGTACGGCGACACGCTTGAAACCTTGGGGACCACGCAGGGGTTGCCCAGCGGGCGGGTGCTGTCGCTGCTTCTCGATCAGGAGGACGCCCTCTGGGTCGCCACCAACGGCGGTCTGATGCGTCTGGGTGCAGCGCCGTTCTCCAGCCTGACCGCGGCCCAGGGTCTGTCCGAGAACTTCGTGCGCGCGGTGTTTCGCGCTCGCGACGGCAGCCTGTGGCTTGGCACCGGGCGTGGGCTCAATCGCGTCGTCGACGGCCAGCTGGTGCCGATCGAGGATCCACGGCTGCGCGAAATGTCGGTGCTGAGCCTGACGCAGAGCGCCGATGGTAGCCTGCTGGTGGGCAGCTTCGACCGCGGCGTCGCGCGCGTTCGCGACGGTCGAATCGTCGAGGTCATCGATCGCAGCCGCGGCCTGCCCTCGGACCAGATCCGGACGCTGCGGGAAACGCGCGACGGCGCGCTCTGGATCGGCACCATCGAAGGCTTGGCCGTGCTGGAGCCCGGGGAAGAGCGCGCCCGCCAGCTGCCGCCCGGTCCCGCTGGCGTGTTCATCAACACGCTGAACGAAGACGATCAGGGCCGGATCTGGGTGGGGTCGACGCGGGGCCTGGACCTCATCGAAGACCGGCGCAGCATCGTCGCCGGGCCGCGCCTGCCCGCCGATGCGCGCGCGGTGTTCGCCCTCGCTCGCGATGGCGACAGCGCGGCCTTCTGGGTGTCCACCGATCGCGGATTGATGCGGCTCGAGCCGGAGACCCGCGAGATCACCTTGCTCGGCCCCGAGCAGGGCCTGCCGGTCGAAAAGGTCTTCAACGCCTTGGCCGATGGCACGGGTCAGCTGTGGCTCTCTTCGAACCGCGGCGCGATCCGGCTGAAGCGCGACGACGCGGTTGCGGTGCTGCGCGGCGAGCTGCCGCGGATCAGCGCGGATGTGTTCGACGAGTCGCACGGCATGGAGAGCAGCCAGTGCAACACCGGCAGCCCGGCCGGCGCGTTGGACGCCGAGGGCAATGTCTGGATCGCCACCGCTTTCGGTGCTGCGCGCATCCGCCGCGAGCGCCTCGGTGATGACACCGCACGTCCTCTGCCCACGGTGCTGGAGCACGTGGCCGCCGAAGGTCGGGCCCTGCGGATCGATCGGCCTGCGGTGCTGCCCGCGGACACCAGCCGCGTGGCCTTCAGCGTGGCGGGCCTCGGCTTCGTAATGCCGGAGCGGATTCACTACCGCTATCGACTGGAGGGCTTTGACACCGACTGGGTCGAGCGCGGTCGTCTGCACGCGGTGGAGTACACCAACCTGCCGCCCGGTCGCTATCGGCTGCGCGCGCAGGCGGCTTATGCAGGCAGCCCTTGGGACTCGCCCGAAGCCAGCTTCGAGTTCCAGATTCTGCCGGCGCCCTGGGAGCGGCCCTGGGTGCAGGCGCTGGTCGGGCTGTTGCTGCTGGGGCTTGCCTTCCTGATCTACCGGCTGCGGGTGCGCGCGCTGCGTGCGCAGGCGGTGAGCCTGCAGCAGGCGGTCGATCGCAAAACCGCCGAGCTGCGCGCATCCACCGAACGCCTGCTGGCCGCCGATGCGGAGAAGACCCAGCTGATGGACCAGCTGCGCGAACAGGCGGAGGCCTTCGAGCGTCAGGCCCGCGAGGACGCGCTCACCGGCCTCGCCAATCGCCGGGCCTTCGATGAGACCGCCGCCCGCGAGTTCAGCCGCGCCCGTCGCATGGACACGCCGCTGTGTCTTGCGCTGATCGACATCGACCATTTCAAGCGCATCAACGACAGCTACAGCCATGCAGCCGGCGATGAGGTGATCGTGCGCCTGGCGCAGCTCATGAAGCGACAGAGTCGCGGCATGGACGTGGTGGCGCGCTGGGGCGGCGAGGAGTTCGCCTTGCTCCTGCCGCAGGCGAAACTGGAGGACGCCGAGCGCGTCTGCGAGCGCCTGCGCGCGGCCTTTGCCGCCGAACGCTTCGACGAGATCGATCCGGCGCTGCGGCTGACCATCAGCATCGGCCTTGCCTCGCAGCAGGGCCTGAGCGGGCACGAGCAGCTGCTGGTGCGGGCCGACGCGGCGCTGTACGCCGCCAAGCGCGGCGGCCGTGATCGCGTGGTGGTCTCGCGCATCGACTGAAGGCGCTGCGTTGGAAGGTCTGAACCACTCCGTCGGGGAGATGTTCAGACGTCGCGGGTCCGGCGCAGGTCCGGACGGGTTCGGCCGCGGCGCGGCGACGTCTTCGCTGCGCTCGCTCACTCCAGCTCAAGCATTGCCCTGCGCGATCCGCAGGCGCGGCGCTTGTAGCGCGCCGCAAGCTCCGATGAATCAGGGCTTCCCTTTCGCCGCGACGCCGCTGGCTCAGCCTCCGCGCTCCGAACGCAGAGCCTGCAGCGCCGCCTCGCGCCCCGCGGCCTCGCGGCCAGCCAGCAGGCCCAGCGCAACGATGCCGGCCATGACGATCGCAGCGCCAGTCCACGCGGTCGCGCCCGGCAGTGCTTCGGCAAACAGCAGCGCACCCAGCACCGACGCGAACACGATTTCCGCCGCCTGCATCGCTTCCACCGCACCCAGCGCGCCGGGCTGGTTTTGCACGCGCCCCGTGGCCTCGAAGAACAGCACCGTGGCGATGATGCCGGCGAACAGGGCGACGCCGCCGGCCAGCCAGAGCTGCTCCACCGGCGGCGCGCCGCTGCGGGCGAAGGCCAGCGCGGCGATCGCGAACCACAGCGGCTGGCTGGCCAGGGTCATGCCGAACACGCGCTGGGTGGCGTTCAAGCGCTCGCCGGTGCTTTCGAGATGCAGCAGCAGGCCACGATTGCCCAGCGGGTACGCGAAGGCCGACACGCCCACCACGGCCAGCGCGATCCAGTCAGCCAAGCGCAGCGCGCCGCCGGCCGCATCGAACTGCATCAGCAGCACGCCGCCGATCATCGCCAGCGCCATCGCGAAGACGGCCTTGGGCACGCGCGCCCGCGCATCGCGATACAGCAGCGGCGCACACAGCATTCCCGCCACCACGGTCAGCTGGAAGCTGCCGGCAATCAGCCAGGACGGCCCGGTCGAGGCCGCCCACGCAAGGCAGACGTAGAACAGGCCGAAGCCGATGCCGCTCCACAGCAGCCACGGGCCCGGGTGGCGGCGGATGCTGGCCCACACCGGCGCCACGCCGCCTTGCCAAAGCATCAGCGGCAGCATCAGCGGCAGGGTAATCAGATAGCGCAGGCAGGCCGTCCACAGCCAGTCGCCCTCGCCATCGGCGGCGGCGCGGTTCAGCACGTAGGTGGCGCTGAAGAACAGGGCCGAGGCCAGGCCCAGCGCGATCGCCAGGTAGGCGCCGCGCTTCGCGCTCGCCGGCATGTCAGTCCTGGGCGAAGCGCCGGTAGGCGCCGCGCAGGTAAAGCAGTGGCTCGGCTTCACTGGTTTCGAAGCCTTCGACCTCGCCCAGCAGGATCACGTGATCGCCGCCCGCATAGCGCTCGACGATGCGGC
This sequence comes from Lysobacterales bacterium, assembly GCA_014946745.1. Taxonomy (NCBI): domain Bacteria; kingdom Pseudomonadati; phylum Pseudomonadota; class Gammaproteobacteria; order Lysobacterales; species Lysobacterales bacterium. Next base: position 499,598 of record JADCRD010000001.1, read on the forward strand.
AGACGAAGCGGGTCACGCAGCCGGTCAGCAGGGGCAGCCCGGTCGGCCCACGTTCCAGATCAAGCCCGGCGAAGCGGTCGATATCGTGGGTGGCGAAGCGCTGCGACAGCTCGCGCTGCTGCGCACCCAGGATGTGCACCGCGTAGTGGCTGGCGCGCTCGAAGGCCGCGAACGTTGCCGCGCGTCGCGCGAGGCACCACTGCACCAGCGGTGGCTCCAGCGAGACCGACGAAAAGCTGTTCACGGTCAGCCCGACATCGCGGGCCGGCAGGCTCGCATCGCCGGGATCGCGCGCGGTGACGATGGTGACGCCGGTGGCAAAGCTGCCGAGCGCGCGGCGGAGTTCTGCGTGGGGTTTGGTCATTGCGAGGGCTGCGCTGGAGGACGGGCGATAGTAGCTGCGGGTGAAGCGGCATGGGTGATTCCGGATGGGCCGACGGTAGCGCTGCTGCGAGAGCGCCGTGCCGGGTTGCGTTGATCTCCGCCCCGGCAGATCGCATTGCGAGGGTGGCTGAAGCCCCAATCCCCGCCATCAGCGCCTCCACCTGCGGCCATACGTGCGCCAACCGCTTGGGCTGCGCCTGCGCCCTCGAGTGCGGCTTGCCCGGCGCGAAGGTCTCGCGGTCGCTGGCGATGGGGCGCGCAGAACCTGCGGCCGCGCGTTTCGCCAGAGGTTCGGCGAGCGCGCTGAACGGGCCGCGGAGGGCTTGCGTGACGTCCTGCAGACGCGGAGTGATCTGACTTCGGTCGATTGGCGCGCCACCGACTGTCGTTTTGCCCGCTGTCTTGCGAGTCCCTTTGCAGACGACCCGCCCCGGGTCCGACGAGGGAGCAACGATCATGAGGGCTTTCAACAAACATCCCAGGCTGTCCGGGTACGCCGCACTGCGGGCGGCTTGCCGCGCGCAGGTGACGCACGCCAGCAGTGCATTTCGAGGACTCCTGCTGGTCTGCGTTGCGCTGCCCGCGGCGGCGGCTGACGTCACGCAGCATCGCATCAACACCTTCACCGGCGCCGGCATTCAAGCGCCCACCCATGACGTGGTCATGCCGGCGAACACCCACTTCAACATGAACAGGCCCTTCAACGCGGGGGCGCAAGCCTTCACCGCGTTGATCAACGGGCACACCGGGCGTGTGCAGCTGCGCGCTATCGGCTCCGGCGCCACTCTCGGCGCTGTGACGTCGGACACCACCCGCCTGGAGTTCCGCAGCACCAACGCGGCCGTGCTCTCACTGGCGGGCGGCGCCACGCTTGCCCTGCACGACGCATTCGCCGGAACGCTGCGGCTGGTGAACATCACTCCCGCGGGCACCCTGGTGGGAACCGGCGTTGAGCACCGGTACGAGTCGCTCAAGGACAAGAACCTTTTTGACATCTACCAGCGCGCGGGTCGCTGGCACTTCTTCGCGCTCGACACGTTCTCGGGAGATGCGGCCTCGTACACCGACACCGGCTTCGAGCTCAAGACCGAGACCTGGTCGCTCGGATGGTCGAGCGTCGACCACCTGACCGCCGGCGCCGGCACGCACCGCATCCTCTACAAGGCCGCCGGCGATCCGACGCTGCTCCGCGGCGAGGCGGGCGACAACGAAGGCATGCTGGTGGTGCAGCGGGTTGCGAACACCGGCATGAACGAGGGCAACACCCAGGTCATCAACATCGATGCCGGATACTCGCACGTGCGCTTCGTCAGACTCGGCACCGCGCCCGTGTACCGGGTGCTCGCCTACGACCGGAAGACCGGGTATTCGAAGCACGCTCCGTTCGACCCGAATACAGGCACCATCACCGGCCCCTTCACGGGGCACGTCGATGCGACGCCAAAGTGGGCAGAGGTCGAGCCCTTCGTCGCCGGCGGCGTCTCGCGGATCGCGTTTCTCGCCGACGACAGCGTCGAGCCCTTTCACTACGACCAAGCGGAGCGAATGGCGCTGTCGATTCACGATCGCCTGAAGACCCGAGCGGTTGGCTACCAGTACGTGCTGATGCAGTCGGGTCGGCTGATCGGCCGCCGCGCGTGGGGATACGTCGGTCTCGGCAGCGAGGAGAAATCAATGACCAACCGTCTGCGCATGGACGTCGGCAGCGTGAGCAAGATGATCATGGCGACCAGCATGCTCGAGCTCTCCCGGCGTGGCACGGTCGATCTCGACGCTCCGCTGCGCAGCGCGATCAACCCTGCGGCCGCTGCCGGCTGGGTCGACACGTTCACGCTGAAGAACGCGATGACGCACACCACGGGCATGCCGAAAGACTCGCCAGGGTGTTCCGGAGAAAGCACGTTCCTCACCATGGACTGCCTGCCCTTCTACGCGGCCGAGCAATCCGGGGAACTGGAGTCGCCCACGCCCAGCGCAGACGTGACCGACGACTACCGGCGCGAGTACGTGAACTCCAACATCGCACTCGCGCGCGACGTGTTTACCTGGAAGCTCTCGGCCGCCACCTCACCGCACGTGGTCGACGAGGTCTTCAAACTGTGGGCGAGCCACATGGGCGCCGATCGCGAGCAGCTCAGCTGCCAGCACCGTCCTGACGTCTACTACTTCGGTCAGTGCCGCGGCGCCGGCGGCTGCCAGGAGCACCTGAGCGGCGTGTACCAGCAGTCGAGGATCATCGAGGACTGGTCGAACAATTGCTCGGCGGGAGGGTGGGCGGCCTCTTCGCGTCAGCTCTCCGAGTTCCTCACTGCTGTGCGCTACCGGAAGCTGATGTTCGGGGCTGCCCCCGAACAGGGGCTTCTGACCAACGTCACGCTGACCAGCGGCAACTCCGCCACTGCTTTCGGGTGGGACGCGCCGACCACGTTCAACGGCGTGGCCACGCTCGGCAAGGGCGGCGCGAATGGAGACCGGGACTCGACCGCTGCGTTCAACGCGCACATCCTGCGCTTGCCGAACAACATCGACGCGGTGCTGCTGGTGAACACGGCCGGGATCGACTCGGGCGACTTGCTCGCCGAGGGCTACCGCTACGGCATCTCGACCCTCAACGAACCCAGCCCCTATGTGATCGAAGACCTGCTGCAGGTCGAAGGCACTTACGACCGGCTCGCGCTCAACGCTCCGCCCGAGAACCACCTGTTCCCCTCCCGCTACGTCACCGCCAGCCGGAATGCGGCCAACGGCAGACTGCAGCTCGACGCCTTCCGGGTCGACCCCGGCCAGGGACTCACCCTCACTGACAGCGAGAGCGCCGATGCGATTCTCTCGGTCGCGGTGACCGATGGCCTGCAGTTCGTCACCGCCGTTCGCGACGCGCTCGGACGCCTGCAGTTGACGTGATGGAACCACCACAACGGCGCCCTCAGCCGGTTGGGCAGCTGGCTGGGCGACACGGTCTCTGAAATCGACGTGACCCGGGTGGGCACTCCTGTCGATGGAGTGACGCGCGCGGTGGTGGTGAGCCGGCGCGGTGACGGGCAGCTCACGCTGCAGACCGTCGATCACGCGCCCGGCAACGTTGCCACTCGTCGCGACACCGAGGTGGTCGCCGCGGGCACGGGCGCGGCCGTTCAGACACTGCGCTGGGCGAGCACCGGCGCGCCCAGCGGCCGAGTGGTGCTCGGCTTCCGCAACGCTGCGGGGCAGCTCGAACTTCAGACCTGGGAGGTCGCAAGCGACGGCGCCTTGACCCAGCTGGGGACGCTCGCCCGCGCCGCAGTCATCAGCGGCCAGAGCGCCAAACGCGTCGCGATCGATCAGGTCGGCGACCGCACTCCGTTTTTCAACAGCGGCTTCGTCACCGTTCACGTCACCCCCGAGTCGGAGGCCGAGCACCGCAGCTGGGAGGTGGCCGCCAACGGTGCGATCACCGAGCTGGCGACCGTCGCCGGCACCAGCGCGACCTCGGTCGACGCGATGGGGCGGATCACCACCCAGCGTCGCGAGACCGGGGGCATGACGGTCAAGCGCTGGTCCGTGGCAGGCAACGGCACCCTCACCCTGCTCGACGGCGAGACCTACCCCAACGTCAACCAGGCGATGACAGCAGGCGACCGGCTCATCGCTTACCGCAACGGCACCGACGAGCTCAAGGTGCTGACGTTCTCGGTCGTGCCCTAGTTGAAGACTATGCGATGAGCCCCGCGCCCCCTCTTGTTGTATGGACCGGAGAGGGGGTGGGCAGAGCGGGATGTGCGCCTCGCCTTGCGTTTACCCCCTCTCCCCCGGCCCCTCTCCCACGGGGGAGAGGGGAGATCGGCATTTGGCTTGCGCGTCGGGCTAACCCGCGCCGCTGTGGCCAGCGACGAGTGCCTCCACCTGCGGCCACACATGCTCCAGCAGCCTTGGCTGCGCCTCGGCCGTCGGGTGCAGGTTGTCCGGCAGGAAGGCCTCGCGGTCGCTGGCGATGGGCTCCAGCAGGAAGGGCAGCAGGGCGGTGCCATGGGCCTCGGCCAGTTCGGCGAACATCCCGTGGAAGTCCGCGGTGTACTCCGGGCCGTAGTTCGGCGGGATGTGCATGCCGATCAGCAGCACCTTCGCGCCGGCCGCCTGGCTGGCGGTGATCATGCGCGTCAGGTTGGCGCGGGCCTGGCCCAGGTCAAGGCCGCGCAGGCCGTCGTTGGCGCCGAGCTCGATGATCACGATGGACGGGCTGTGCGCCTTCAGGTCGGCGTCGATGCGGGCGGCGCCGCCGGCGGTGGTTTCGCCGCTGATGCTGGCGTTGACCACGGTCCAGCCGGGGCGCTCACGCGCAAGCTTTTCTCCCATCAGATGCACCCAGCCCTGCTCCTTCGACAGGTTGTAGGCGGCCGAGAGCGAGTCGCCGACCACCAGCACCGTGCGCGCGGGCACTGGGGTTTCGGCGATCGAGACCACAGAAAGCAGCAGGCCCAGCAGAATCACCACGAATGTGATGACGCCACGTTCAGATCGGCTGGGCGAGGCTGCGTGGGTGTGCAGGATCAAAGACATGGAGTTCCCGTGATGGATGGATCGAGCGAGCCGCGCCGCGAGGGCGCTGGCAGTGGGACGGTTTCGGCGCGCGAGGCGCTGCGTGCGCAGGCGCTGGGCAAGCGGGTGCAGCTGCCGACCGGGCCGCTGACCATACTTGAGGACGTCAGCTTTTCGATCAAGGCGGGTGAAACCGTCGCGATTGTCGGCGCCTCCGGTTCAGGCAAGTCGACCCTGCTGTCGCTGCTGGCCGGCTTGGACACGCCGTCCTCGGGCTCGGTCGAATTGGCGGGCGAAGCGCTGTCGAGCCTGGACGAGGACGGGCGCGCCGCAGTGCGTGGGCGCCATGTCGGCTTCGTGTTCCAGAGTTTCCAGCTGCTGCCCTCACTCACCGCGCTTGAGAACGTGATGCTGCCGCTGGAGTTGTCCGGGGCGAGAGACGCCGAGACGCAGGCACGCGGCATCCTTGCCCAGGTCGGTCTTTCCGAGCGCCTCAGCCACTACCCGCGGCAACTCTCGGGCGGCGAGCAGCAGCGTGTGGCCCTGGCCCGCGCCTTTGTCACGCGGCCGGCGGTGCTGTTCGCCGACGAGCCCACCGGCAACCTCGATACCAAGACCGGCGAGTCGGTGGTCGAGCTGCTGTTCGAGATGAACGCCAGCAGCGGCACCACCCTGGTGCTGGTCACGCATGACCCGAAGCTGGCGGCGCGCTGCGGCCGCGTGCTGCGCATCGACTCCGGTCGGCTGCTGGCATGAGGCTGCTCAAGCTCGCCTGGCGCTTCACCCGTCGCGACCTCGCCTCCGGCGAAGTGCGCGTCTTGCTGGCGGCGTTGATGCTGGCGGTGGCTGGCGTCACTGCGGTCGCCGCGCTTACCGACCGCGCCGAGCGCGCACTCGCCATGGAGGCCAACCGTCTGCTCGGCGGTGACGCCGTGCTGCGCGCCGACCAGCCGATCGGCGAGGGCCCGCGCGCGCTGGCCGCCGAGCTCGGCCTGCAGGTGGCCGAGACGCTGGGCTTTCCGAGCATGGTCCGCGCCGGCGAGGCGCTGCGCCTGTCGGATATCCGCGCGCTGTCCGAGGGCTATCCGCTGCGCGGCGAGTTTCTCCTGATCGACGCGCAGGGCCGCGAGTTCAAGGCCGAGGGCATTCCCGCCCGCGGCGAGGTCTGGATCACCCGCGCCGGCGCCGAAGCCCTGCAGGTGGGCATCGGCGACACCCTCAAGATCGGCAGCAGCGAGCTGCGACTCTCAGCGCTGGTCGCACAGGAGCCCGACGCGGCGCTCGACTACTTCAACGTCGCGCCGAAAGTCTCAATCAACCTCGCCGACCTTGAAGCCACCGGCCTCGTGCAGGTCGGCAGCCGCATCAGCTACCGCCTGGCCGTTGCCGGCGAAGCGTCGGCGGTGTCGCGCTGGATCAGCGACCAGCGCGAGGACCTGGGCCGCGGCCAGCGCCTGGAAACGGTCCAGGACGGCCGCCCCGAACTGCGCAACGCGCTGGAGCGCGCCGACCGCTTCCTCGGCCTCGCCGCACTGGTCGCCGTCGTGCTGTCAGCGATCGCGGTGGCGATGGCTGCGCGCCGGCACAGCGCGCGCCATCTGGATGCCTGCGCGGTGCTGCGCTGCCTCGGCGCGGATCAGCGCGCGATCGTGGTGATCCAGCTCGGCGAGCTGCTGTTCCTCGGGCTGATGGGCAGCCTCGTCGGTGCCCTGATCGGCTACGGCCTGCAGGCCGCGGTGACCGCCTGGCTGGCGCAGGTGCTGGGCCTGTCGGTGCCCGCACCCGGCCTGCTGCCGCTGGCGCAGGGCCTGGCCGTGGGCTTGATCGTGCTGTTCGCGTTCGCTGCGCCGCCCGTGCTGGCGCTGCGGCGGGTGCCGGCGCTGCGCGTGCTGCGGCGCGATCTGGGCGGCGTCGAAGCCAGCGCAGTCGCGGTGTCACTGCTGGGTCTGGGCGCGCTCGCGGCGCTGCTGTGGTGGAAGGCCGGCTCGGTCAAGCTGGGTGCGGCGATGCTGGGCGGCATGCTCGGCACCTTCATCGTGCTGGCGCTGCTGGCGCTGGCGCTGGTGGCCGTGCTGAAGCGCGTGCGCGGACGCCTGCGTGGGGTCTGGCGCTACGGGCTCGCCAACGTGTCGCGGCGCGCGGCGGTGAGCGTGGCGCAGATCAGTGCGCTGGGCTTGGGCCTGATGGTGCTGCTGATGCTGGGCCAGGTGCGCGGCCAGCTGCTCGACCGCTGGCAGCAGGCGATTCCCGAGGACGCGCCGAACCGCTTCGTGGTCGGCGTGCAGGCCGATCAGGTCGAGGGCGCGCTCGAGGTGATGCAGGCGCGCGGCATCGAGGCGCCCGGCCTGCTGCCGATGGTGCGCGGGCGTCTGGTGCAGCACAACGGCGATGCCGTGACGGGCGAAACCTATGCCGAACGCGGCCAGCGCGCGCGCCGGCTGGCCGAGCGCGAGTTCAATCTGAGCTGGGCGCAGGACCTGGCCGTGGACGGCAACCCTGTCGTCGCCGGTCGCGCCTGGGACCCGGCGGGCACAGCGCCCGAAGTCTCGGTGGAGCAGGGCATCGCCGAGACCCTGGGCTGGTCGCTTGGCGACCGCATCGCCTTCGATGTCGCCGGCCGCGTCTTCGAGGCCGAGATCACCAGCCTGCGCGAGGTCACCTGGGAGGGCTTCCGGCCCAACTTCTTCGTGATCACGAACGCGCCGGCGCTGCAGGACTCGGCGGCCAGCTACATCACCGCGGTCAACGTGCCCAGGGGCGACGTCGAATTCACCCGTGCGCTGGTCGGGCGCTTCCCCAATGTGTCGGTGATCGATGTCGACGCCATCATCGAGCAGGTCCAGCGCACCGCGCGCCAGGCCACGTTGGCGGTCGAGTATGTGTTCTTTTTCACCCTGGGCGCGGGCCTGCTGGTGCTGGTCGCAGCGGTCACCAGCAGCCAGGACGAGCGCCTGCTCGAAGGCGGCGTCATGCGCGTGCTCGGCGCGCGCGGCCTGCAGCTGCGCCTGGCCCAGGCCAGCGAATTCCTGGCGATTGGCATCATCGCAGGCGGCATCGCCGCGCTGGCGGCAACCGGGCTGACCGCGCTGGTAGCGGACCTCGTGTTCGAGCTGCCGTTCGCGCCCGATTGGGGGCATGTAGGTATCGGCTTCGGCGCAGGCGTGTTGGCGGTGGTCGTGACCGGCCTCGCCGCCACCCGCCGCGTAGTCAGCACGCCACCGGCCATCACCCTGCGAGCCCTGCAGGGATGACTGCGTAAACCTCAACCGAAGCATAGGGTGGGTCTTGACCCACCATGAGCTTCACGCTCGCCTCGGACTGCCGTGCTTATCGCCTCGGCGTCCGAGCATCGTGGCGAGGTTTGGAGCTTTGGTGAGCCATGGCCCACGCAATGCGCGCGACATGGGCTCTCGCCGCGGCATGCTCTGCGAATCCCGAATCCCGAATCCCGAATCCCGTGCTGCGGCGTTGAGTTTCGGTGGGTCAAGACCCACCCTATGCAGGCTCGAAACACCGCCGCGGCGCAGCGCCTGCCCGCGGCCTGCCCCAAGGAACTGGAATGCCCGACATCAAGATCTACAGCACGGCCATCTGCCCCTACTGCGTGGCGGCCAAGAATTTCCTGAAGCAGCGCGGCCAGAGCTGGGAGGAGATCCGCGTCGATCTCGACCCCGCCGTTCGCAAGGAGATCGTCGAAAAGACCGGCCGCACCTCGGTGCCGCAGATCTTCATCAACGGCCAGCACATCGGTGGCTTCGACGACATGGTGGCGCTGGACCGCGCTGGCGGCCTCGCGCCGCTGCTGGAGGCAGGCGCATGAGCAGCCGCGTGCAGGAGTTCACCGATTTCCGCAAGCGCATGAACGAGCGCATCCTGTCCGAGGACAACCAGGTGGTGCGCCGCTTCTTCGCGCTCGACACCCAGACCTACAAGGACGGCGCGCTCGACCACAAGACCAAGGAGCTGCTGGGTCTGGTCGCCTCGATGGTGCTGCGCTGCGACGACTGCATCAGCTACCACATCGCCCAGTGCAAGGAAGCCGGCGTCAACCGCGAGGAGTTCTTCGAGACCTTCTCGGTGGCGCTAGTGGTGGGCGGCTCGATCGTGATCCCGCATCTGCGCCGCGGCGTGGATTTCCTGGATCAGCTCGAAGCTCCGGAGAGCACCTGACGGTGCCCTCCGGAGTGGGGATTCGGGATTGGGGATTCGGGATTTGCGCTTGGCCTTCGCTTGAGCGGCTTCGCGCGCTTGGATCAGTGCGCCCCGGATAGCGTCGAGCGGGGTCTCGAGGGCGGGATACAACTGCACGCAAGCGGCGCCACGCCCGCATTCGATCCCCGATCCCCGATCCCCGATCCCCGATCCCCGATCCCCGATCCCCGATCCCCGATCCCCAATCCCCAATCCCCAATCCCCAGCAACCCATCGCCCGACATCAACGCACCCACAGCGAGGCCGCGCCCCATGAGTTCCCTCTACGACTTCAGCGTGCAGGACATCGACGCCCAGCCGCAGTCCCTGCGCGACTACGCCGGCCGCGTGCTGCTCATCGTCAACACCGCCAGCAAGTGCGGCTTCACCCCGCAGTACAAGGGGCTTGAGGCTCTGCACCGCAAGTACGAGGCCAAAGGCCTGACGGTTATGGGTTTCCCCTGCGACCAGTTCGGCCACCAGGAGCCCGGCGACGAGGCCGAGATCAAGAACTTCTGCAGCCTGAACTACGACGTGCGTTTCCCGCTGTTCGCCAAGGTCGAGGTCAACGGCAAGGGCGCGCACCCGCTCTTCCAGTACCTGAAGAAGGAAGCCAAGGGCATTCTTGGCAGCGAGGCGATCAAATGGAACTTCACCAAGTTCCTGATCGATCGCGAGGGCCGGGTGGTGCGGCGCTATGCGCCCACCGATACGCCGGAGTCGATCGAGCGCGATATCGTCGAACTGCTGGGCTGACGCCCCGCTGCGAGCCCATGGGGTGGGTCTCGACCCAGCATGAGCTTCGCGTTGGCCCCGGTGTCCCGTGGGTCTTGACCCACCGATGCTTCGCTTCGACCCCGGTGTTCCGAACCCATAGGGTGGGTCTTGACCCACCATGAGCTTCGCTTCGGCCTCGGTGTTCCGAACCCATAGGGTGGGTCTTGACCCACCATAAGCTTTGCTTCCGCCTCGGTGTTTCGAACCCATAGGGTGGGTCTTGATCCACCATGCGCTTCGCTTCGGCCCCGGTGTTCCGAACCCATAGGGTGGGTCTTGACCCACCATGAGCCCCACGCTCGCCTCGGTCTCGCTTCGTCGCTTCGTCGCTTCGTCGTTCGAAGCGAAGATCAAGATCAAGAGCTTTCGGTCAGCCCTGCGGGCTGCCCGACCTGCTTCTCTTTGCGTGGCCAAAGAGAAGTAGGCAAGTGAAAGGCCTGCTCGTCCGCGCCCTACGCGCATCCCTGCGCTCCGGGTACGCGTGAGTCGGTCGGGGTTTTCGGACAGGCCATCCCTGGCCTGTCGAAAACCTTGGCCGCATCCCTGCGGCCAACCCTGCGGGCGAATCGACCGCCTCCCGCCGCTCCCCAGGGGCCCCGGTCAGAGCGCGGGCTCCTGCCCGCAAGAGCAACCGCCGAAGCGCAGAGCCGAAGCGGAGAGCCGAAGCGCATAGCCGAAGCACGGAGCCGAAGCTCAGAGCGGAACCGCGGAGCCGGATGAGGCTGGCGCCACGCCAACCCAGGCGCCGAATCTCGCCACTGCCCGCCTCCACGCCTTCGTGCCGCACAATACGCGGCTTCGCTCTGAACCCCTCTCCCCACTGGAGAGGGGAGGGGTGAGGGGCCGGGCGCGCGATCCGCGTGACCCACCGGCTCTGAATCCCCAGTCCCGAATCCCCAATCCCGGCTCCCCAATGCCCTTACTGCAACTGCTCAACCTAAGCCACAGCGTCGGCGGCCCCCCGCTGCTGGACCACATCGAACTCACCATCGAAGCCGGCGAGCGCGTCTGCATCGTCGGGCGCAACGGCGCTGGCAAGTCGACACTGCTGCGCATCATCGCTGGAGAGATCACCCCGGACGAGGGCGAGCGAAGGGTGTCTTCCGGTGTGCGCGTGGCCCGGCTGGCGCAGGAGGTGCCGCAGGCGACTTCAGGCAGCATCTTCGAGGTGATCACCGCCGGGCTCGGCGATCTCGGCCACTGGCTGGCGCGCTATCACGCACTTCTGCCTCGATTCGAAGAGCCGGCGATCGCCAATGAAGTCGCCGACCTGCAGGAGCGCATCGAAGCGGCCCAGGGCTGGGATCTCGACCAGCGCGTCGAAGCGGTTCTGACCCGCCTCGGCCTTGATGGTGAAGCGCAGTTCGCGGCGTTGTCGGGCGGCATGAAGCGGCGCGTGCTGCTGGGCCAGGCGCTGGTGTCGGCGCCGGACATCCTGCTGCTGGACGAGCCCACCAACCACCTCGACATCGACTCCATCGACTGGCTGGAAGAGACGCTGAAATCGCTGCAGACGGCGCTGGTGTTCATCACCCATGACCGTCGCTTCCTGCGCGCGCTGGCCACAAGGATTCTCGAAATCGACCGAGGCCAGCTCACCAGCTGGCCCGGCGACTTCGACAACTACCTGCGCCGGCGCGAGGAGCGCCTGCATGCCGAGGCCCAGGCTGCTGCGCATTTCGACCGCAAGCTGGCCGAGGAAGAGGTGTGGATCCGCCAGGGCATCAAGGCGCGGCGCACGCGCAACGAAGGGCGCGTGCGCGCGCTGAAGGCGATGCGCAACGAACGCATGCAGCGCCGCGAGCAGCAGGGCCAGGTCAATATCCAGATGGCAGCCGCCGCGCCCTCGGGCAAGCGCGTCGCCGAAGCCAAGCGCGTCAGCCACGGCTACGGCGGCCGCAGCTTGCTTGAAGATTTCTCGGTCAACATCCAGCGCGGCGACCGCATTGGCCTGGTCGGCCCCAACGGCGTCGGCAAGACGACCCTGATCCGTCTGTTGCTCGGTGAAGCCAAGCCGGACACCGGCGAGATCGAGCTCGGCACCCAGCTCGAGATCGCTTACTTCGACCAGCACCGCCTGAGCCTGCGCGAGGACTGGAACGCGCTGGAGAACGTCGCCGAAGGCCGCGAGTACATCGAGCTCGACGGCCGCCGCAAGCATGCGCTGGGCTATCTGCAGGATTTCCTGTTCACGCCGGAGCGCGCGCGCGCGCCGATCACCATGCTCTCCGGCGGCGAGCGAAACCGCCTGCTGTTGGCCAAGCTGTTCGCCCAGCCCAGCAACCTGCTGGTGATGGACGAGCCGACCAATGACCTCGACGTTGAAACCTTGGAGCTCCTCGAAGAGAAGCTCGGCGAGTACCCCGGCACGCTGATCCTGGTCTCGCACGATCGCGAGTTCCTCGACAACGTGGTGACCAGCTGTCTGGTGTTCGAAGGCGAAGGCTCGGTGCGCGACTACGTCGGCGGCTACAGCGATTGGCTGGCAACCCGCGATGCGCAGAAGACCGCCCAAGCGGCGCACGCGGCGACGGTGGCGCCGTCTTTGGCGACGCCAAGCGCCAGCGCGATGGCGGCGCCCGTCGCGCCGAAGAAGAAGCTCAGCTACAAGGATCAACGCGAGCTTGAGCTGCTGCCCGCGCGCATCGAAGTGCTGGAGACCCGCATCGCCGAACTGGGCCAGCGCATGGCGGACCCCGGCTTCTACCAGCGCCCCGCGGCCGAGGTTGCCGCTGCCGGCGCTGAGCTGTCCCAGCTGCAGGCCGAGCTGGAAGCCGACTATGCGAGATGGACTGAACTCGACGGATGAGAGACCGAAGGCCGCTCACGACCGGGCGGCGCTGAGCGGTCGGCACTCCTCACGTTGATGCTTTGGCTGCGCCAGCGCGCTTGATCGCTGGCGCAGCGGGGACTGCGTCCGCGCGCGCATCGGGCGTTCTCTTCCGCAGCCGGTACCGTGCCGCTTCCAGGGCAACACGGATCAAGTCCCTCCTGGCCTTGCAAGTCCCTCCCGGCCTTGAGTGGTCGCGAGTCCGGCACATGTCCGGACTCGTTCGGCGGCTACGCGGCGACGCCTTCGCTTCGCTCGGTCACGCTGGATCAAGCATCGCGTGCTCGATCCGCGGGCGCGCCCCCCATGGCGCGCGGCAACGCTGAATTCTTCAGCGTTGCCCTAGTCCTTGCCTGTCTGCAGCGAGAGCAGTCGCGCGGTCTCAGGCGCGTCCAGCCGGTTGCGCGCTGCGTCGAGCAGGTCGGGCAGGTCCGAGGGTCGCAGCCCTTGCGCTGGCGCGAGAACGATCCAGCGATTGCGACCGCGACGTTTCGCGCCGTAGACGGCCGCGTCCGCCAGATCGACGACCTGCTCCCATTCGAGCGCATCGGGGTCGCCCGGCAGGAAAGGCAGGGCGGCGGCGCCAACCGAACATGAGCAGCGCAGCAGCTCGCCGCTGTCGAGCCGGAAAACTTCGTTGCGCACGGCGCTGACGATCCGCTCGGCAAGCACCCCAGCCTGCGCGGCGTCGGCCTGGCGGGCCACCACAAGGAATTCTTCGCCGCCCCAGCGCACGGCGTAGTCGGACTCGCGCACCGCATGGGTCAGCAAGCGGGCGAACTGGCGCAGCACGGTATCGCCCGCCGCATGGCCGTGCCGATCGTTGATCGCCTTGAAGTGGTCGATGTCCACCAGCAGAAAAAGCATGTCGCGCTGCACGCCAGGTGAGGCCGCAACGCGGTAGGCGCGGCGGCACTGGGCGAGGTCGGCCAGCACCTGACGGAGCAGGTATCGGCGGTTCGGCAGGCCGGTGAGCGGATCGGTCAGCGAGGCTTGCTCCAGCTGACTATTGGCCTCGGCCAGCGCCTGGGTGCGGAACTCCACCAGCTGCTCCAGCTCGCGCCTGCGCGCCGCCAGCTGGTGCAGCCGGAAGCGCACTGCCAGCGCGGCCAGCAGGACCAGGCTGATCGCCACCAGCAGCCGTGTCGACGTACGTTGCCACGGTGCGGGCTCGATGGCGAAGCTGAATTCCGTCGAAGGTCCCCACTCGCGCAGTCCGTCGCGCGCCTGGACCTCGAAGACGTAGCTGCCCGGCGGCAGTGCGGCAAAAGTGATCGGCTGATAGGGCTGCGGCGCCGACCAGTCGCCACCGTCGCCGCGAAGCCGATAGCGATAGCGCAGTTGACTGCCATAGCCGAGACGCAGAGCGGCGAAGCTGAAGCTGAGGTCGCGAGTGCCAGCAGCCAGTTGACTGCCCTCCGGAACCGGCTCATCGGCGCTGCTGACGCGCTCTATCACGACCCGCGGCGGGGCTTCCGCCGGGCGCGCGCGCTCGACGTATCGCACAAGGCCGAAGCCGCTGCCGAACCACAGCGTGCCGTCGCGCGTGCGCAGTGCCGCGGTGGCGCTGCCTTCCGGGTGCAGCAGCCCATCGGCCACAGTGAAGCTCTGCACCTGGCCGTTCTCGATCCTCGCCAAGCCGCGACTGGTGTAGGCCCAGACTCGATCCTCGCCGTCGACCAGCACGCTCCAGACGAAGTTGTCGGGCATGCCCTGCTCGCGCGTATAGCGCCGCACCTCGCCATCAGGCGCGCGATGGAACAGGCCGTCGCCGTTGCTACCCACCCACAGTCCGCCCTTGGCGTCGACTGCGAGATCCCACAGGATCTCGTTGCTGAAACCTTCCTCGCGTCCCAGGCGCTGCACCGAACCGTCTTCCGCCATTCGCAGCAGGCCGTCATGCATGGAGGCGAACCATAGGCTGCCGTCCGGCGCGGCTTCGATCGCAAGCACCCGCGCCACCGACAGCAGTGGATCGGCCACCGCTTGGATGCGCGCATCTTCCATCAGCGCAACGCCCGTCATCGTGCCGATCCAAAGGCGGCCATCGCTATCGCTGCACAGTGAGCGGACCGCGTTTGCCGGTAGCCCGTCCTGCTCGGTCAGCAGGCGCAGGATGCCGCGGTCGGCACGCCACTCGGCGAGCCCGAACTCGGTGCCGATCCACGCATGGCCCGGCGAGGGCAGTTCGATGTCGTACACCCGCTCGTCGATCAGGCCATCTGCGGCCGTGAGAGTGAAGCCGGCGCTCGCATCCAGGCGCTCCTCGCGAGAGGGCAGCACCTGCACGCCCTGGCGGGTGCCAAGCCAGAGCCGGCCCGCGGTGTCCTCATCCAGGCTGCGCACGAAGTCGGCAAGCAGCCCCTCACGGCGCGTGTAGCCCTCAAACCTGCCGATCCGGTACCGGCTGAGTCCGCCGTCGCTGCCCACCCAGATCGCGCCCTCGCTATCCCGAAGCACGCTGTGGTTGACGAGGCTGGCAAGCCCATCCTCGGGGGTCTGCAAACGCAGCGCATGCTCCGGGCCCCGCAGCAGTCCGCGGTTGCCGGTGACCCAAAGCTCTCCGGTGGCGTCTCGCGCGATGCCGCTGATCGCCATGCCTCGCGCCTCTGCGGGCAGCCCCGGCGGCAAGGCAAGCTCCTCGCCCTTCAGCAGCAGCAGGCCGGCGCTGGTGCCGATCCACACGCGATCCTCTTCGGCCAGCAGCGCCGAAACCATCGGCGCGCTGTCCAGGGGCAGATGCACCGAGGCGTACTGGCCGGTGACCGCGAACCAGCGCAGCAGACCATTCGGGGTGCCGACCCAGATGCTGCCGTCGTCGGCGCGCGCGAGGCTGGTGGTGTGCACGTCGGCGATGAGCGTGGTGACCGTGGGCGGATCAAGGCCGTCGGAGCCTTCGATCGGTTCAAGCTGGTAGAGCCCGCGCACCGTGCCCACCAGAAGGTTCGCGCCTCGCGCCGCCAGCGCCTGCACCGAGACATCGCTGATGCCGGGCATTTCGCGGCAGCGGAAGCGGCTGGCGCCCGGCGCGAGACTGCACAGTCCGCGCGTGCTGCCCACCCAGACCTGCCCGTCGGCGCTGCTGGCGATCGCCTGCACCGAGTTGCTGGCGAGTCCGTCGGCGGTGCTGAACACGCGGAACTCGCGGCCGTTGAACCGGCCCAAACCGCTGTAGGTGCCCACCCAGAGGTAGCCGTCGCGGTCCTGATGCAGGGCGATCACCTGCTGCTGCGGCAGCCCATCGGTAGCGTCGAACTGCTGGGGCTTTGCGCGCGCGACGGCGTGATCGAGCAGCAGGCTGGCCGCGATCAGGGCGAGAAAAAGGGCGACAGCGGCAAGCCGTGGGAACGCGTCCGGTTGACGGACGCGACCTGGGGCGGAACGGCTGGAGACAAAGTGCGATGGCATAAGCCGGGCAAAATGCGATCCCCGCTGTCGGGGGTGCTGTGCGCTGCCGCACACTTTTCGGGTGACGGCGTCCGGGTACGAAATCTCCTACCCATCGTCGCGACCCGGTGCCGATGCGGATCCCGGCAGTCCGTGGGCACTCTTTGCCGCTCGACGCGGGCGGCCGTCATCGCCGACCGCGTCCTGTTTTGCCAAAGGTTGCCGTGCATGCGCGATTCTCCACAGCCCCTCCTGCCACGGCCCGCCGTCGATGCTCTGGTCCGCCCGCTTCTGCCCGCCGCGCTGGCGGTGGACAGCGCAGTCTGCGGTTTCGAGCCCGGCAGCGCTGGCCATACCCTCTGGCTGATCGCTCGCCAACGCGCGGCAACCCTGCGCCCGCCGCATCACCGAGTGCCCGCTGCGGCGCCGTGAGCACAGTGTTTGCGAGTCCAGCCTCGCCGGGCGCGCATTCGCTTCGTGTGGTTTCGCGTCCTCCGCCGCTGCGCGGCAAATCCCGAAGCGCATGCCTCGGCGAGAGGGCCTAGGCCTGCCAGCTGTCTGCCGCGCCTCGGCTACTCGAAACCGTTGGCGAAAACTGCCGCCGCCACCGGCACCTGCTCGCCCGACTGCAGCACCTGGGTGATGGCGGCCAGAACGCCGCCAGGCATCAGGGTGATCACGCGGTTGGCCGCCATGCTCACCCCACATCCCCCGCTGCCCGCATCACAGTTCAAGACCCGCATGTCGGGATCGCCGACGGTCACGTTGGTGGTGGCGTTTCGCGCGAAGTGGTAGCAGTCATCGCCGCAGCCCTGCAGGGGAGAAGGGCTGAGGCTGTAGGCGGCATCGAAGCGGTTGTCGAGCGCCAGCCGGATCGGCCGCGCATCGTGCAGCATCGGCACCGGGAACGATTGCCCGGTACGGACGTCGACAATCCAGCGCCCCTGCGAGCGCATGTGCCCGATCAGGGTGTCGACGCTGAGGCTCGACCAGGCGTTGCCTGCGCGCAGCACCGCAACCGCGCCGGCGACGTGCGGCGCGGCCATCGAGGTGCCGGTCTTGATGTAGCCGCCGGCGTCGATGTCTTCGCCCGGTGCGAGAAAGCTCAGGACCGACTCCGAGTTCGAGAACGTCGAAACGGTCCACTGGGTCCGGTCCGTGTCCAGTGAACCCACGCCGACAACATGGGCATTGCAGGCAGGCCATCTCATGATGGCGACGGTGCCAAGCGTGCTGTCGTTGCCTGCGGCTGCAATCTGCGCGATGCCAGCGCTCTTGGCCGCCTGAAAGGTGCCGCTTGCCCGTGAACAGGGCTGTTGCGATGTGGGTACGCTGCCCCAGCTCATGTTGTGGGCGACGATGTTGTACTGCGCCTGGTTCTGCACCGCCCAATTCAAGGCGGTGAACGCCGATACACTGCTGACGCAGCCGTCCTGATCCGGGCAAGCGATCCCGATATCGGCGAAGTGGATGCCGGCCCCACGTGCGGTACGCGCGACGATGGCGGCGACATTGGTGCCATGGCTGTCGCTGCCGGCCGACTCCAGCGTCATCCATGTCCGCAGCTGACAGCTGGCGGGCGTGCCGACAGCGGTACAGGGGCCGAAGTCAGGATGGATGCTGGCGGGCGGCCCGGAACCCAGCGCGGTATCGGTGACCAGAACGGAGGTGCCCGCGCCAATGAAGCCGGCGGCGGCCGCCAGCCCGGCCTGCATCTGATTGGCCGACTGGGTGGCCGTCAGGGCCTGCGTGCGCAGCTGTGGTATTGGCCAGATGCCTTCGACACCCTGCTGATCCAGAATCGAGCGCTCCTGCGCGTCCGTCGCTAGCTCGACCAGCAGCAGCGGCAGATGATCGAAGTCCCGCACCACCTTGAGGCCCAGCGCGGCGACCAACTGCTGTTTGCGCGGCAGCAGTTCGGCCTTCAGCTGGGCAGGCTGGGCGCGCCGCCCCTGCCGCAGAGCCTGACGCGCCGCTGGCGGCAGACTCAGATCGATGTAGCGCAGGCGCTCCTCCGCGCTGGCGTCCAGCTGCGCCTGCGCCGGACTCTGAGCGGCCCCGAGCAGCAGCGCGATCGTGGCCGTCAGCAGCGCGCGCCGACCGGGTGTCGCCAGCGGCGAGACCGCGTCAGCGGTTCGGGGTTCAGAGAGTTGAAGCACGGTTGCGCCCCATTCAAAGCAGGGCCACGACGTGCAGGTAGCAGAAGTTGTCGGACGAATGCGTCCAGCGTCGGCTGGGGTCGCCGATCAGGCGCACGCGCGCCCGACTGAGCTTGGCCGCGGTCAGAATCTGGAAGAACTCCTGGTACTGCGCATCGGACTTGCTGATCCAGCCGCCCCGACAGACGCCGGCATTGAGGGGGTCGGTGACCGACACCACCAGATCGTTCTTCGCGCCCGGTGCGGGCTCTTCATCGCTGTAGCGAAGCAGCTGATCGATGGTGCTGGCCGATGTCGTGATATCGATCGGCGCGGCGTGGGCCGACAGACTGGCAAGACCGAGGCAGAGCGCCGCCACGGCAAGGTGGAAGTTCATGGTGTGCTCCGGAAGGATGCTGGGCCGCGACGGAATCGTCCGGCTGACCGGATCGCTCGGCGTGACCTTCAAGTCGCCCGCGCCGTCCGCCGTAAAGTAGAAACGGGCATCGCGACTCGCAAGCCAGCAATCCTGAAATCTTCTGAAAGTTTGTGGCCGCGGCGCAGAGCGCGCCTGGCGCGGCATCCACGGGGTCCAGGGCCGCAAGTCCGGCGTCGCCGGACGCGCGCGCTGGATCGAGCATCGGGCGCCCGGTCCGCGAGCGCGCCGTCCCTGGCGCGGGAAGCTCCGACAAATCAGAGCGCTCCTACCGGCCTCCGGCTCACCGCGGCTGTGCGGCGAACCAAACAAAAAGCCCCGGCTTGCGCCGAGGCTTTTGTCTGAAACTGGTGGGCAGTACAGGGATCGAACCTGTGACCCCTACCATGTCAAGGTAGTGCTCTACCGCTGAGCTAACTGCCCGTCGATGCGGGGCGCGCACTCTAACACAGCGCTTTCGCCGATCACAACGCCCGACGCGAAACTCTCCGCTCCGGGCCTGTGATCGCGCAGCGATCAGGCCATCTGGCTCTCGACGAAGTCCCAGTTGACCAGGCTCCAGAACGCCTCGACGTACTTGGCGCGGGCGTTGCGGTAGTCAACGTAGTACGCGTGCTCCCACACGTCGCAGGTCAGCAGCGCGCGGTCTTCGCCGGTCAGCGGGGTGGCGGCATTCGAAGTCGAGACCAGCGCCAGGCTGCCGTCCGGACGCTGCACCAGCCAGGCCCAGCCGGAGCCGAAGGTGGTCAGCGCGGTCTGGGTGAACTTCTCCTTGAAGGCCTCGAAGCTGCCGAAGGCCGCGTTGATGGCCTCGGCCAGCTTGCCGCTCGGCGCGCCGCCGCCGTTTGGCTTCAGGCAGTGCCAGTAGAAGGTGTGGTTCCAGACCTGGGCGGCGTTGTTGAACATGCCGCCGCTGCTGGTCTTGATGATGGTTTCCAGATCTTTGCCCTCGAACGCGGTGCCAGCGATCTGGTTGTTCAAGTTGGTGACATAGGTCTGGTGATGCTTGCCGTAGTGGTAATCGATGGTCTCGGCCGAGATGTGCGGGGCAAGAGCGTCGCGGGCGTAGGGCAGGGCTGGCAGTTCGATGGCCATGACGGTTCCTTCAGGCGAGCGTGGAAAGGGAAGAGTGCTTGCGTCGCGCCCGGCGGCGGTGCCGGCGGGCCACGCAGCCGGCGAGGCGTGGTGCCGAGCAGGATGGAATCGCTGCAAGGCCGGCTGGTGTGGGAAAATTGTAGCAAGCAGGCCGCGTGACCCGTTCGTGAGGTTCGCGCAGCGCCGCTCCCGACTTTCCCCGCAACCGCGCCCACGCTTTAGCCGGGCCGTGATGGAGACCGCATGAACGCCACCGTCGATCGCATCAAGGCCGTGCTGGCCGAACACCCCATCGTGCTGTTCATGAAGGGCACCCCGCAGTTTCCCATGTGCGGCTTTTCCTCGCGCACCGTCGAGGCGCTGAAGGCCTGCAACGCCCAGTTCCACTCGATCAACGTGCTGCAGGATCCGGACGTGCGCGCCAACCTGCCGCGCTTCTCGAACTGGCCCACCTTCCCGCAGCTGTTCATCAACGGTGAGCTGATCGGCGGCTGCGACATCACCCTGGAGTTGCACCAGGCGGGCGAGCTGGCGCGCATCGTCAGCGAAGCGCAGAAGCCGGCATGAGTGACGCTGCGAAGCCGCTGGCGGGACGCTCGCTGCTGGTCGTCGGTGCGCAC
Source organism: Lysobacterales bacterium (assembly GCA_014946745.1). Lineage (NCBI taxonomy): Bacteria > Pseudomonadati > Pseudomonadota > Gammaproteobacteria > Lysobacterales > Lysobacterales bacterium. The sequence continues at coordinate 519,971 of JADCRD010000001.1, forward strand.
GGCGCCTTCGGCTCGGAAGTCGCGCGCGCGGCGGCTCGGGCCGGTGCGCAGGTCGTGCTGCTCGGGCGGCGCGTGCCCAAGCTGGGCCAGGTCTACGATCAGCTCGTCGCCGATGGTTCGCCCGAACCCGCGATCTATCCGCTGGATCTCGAAGGCGCCACACCCGCCGACTATGAGCAGCTCGCCGACACTCTGCGGGCCGAGCTGTGCGGCCTGCACGGTGTGCTGCACGCCGCGGCCGACTTCAAGCACCTGGCCTCGATCGAAAACAGCGAGCCGCTCGACATCGCCCGCGCCATTCACGTCAACCTGACCGCGCCGCTGATGCTGAGTCGCGCCCTGCTGCCTTTGCTGCGCGAGAGCGGCAGCACTGAGCGGCCGTCCTCGCTGGTGTTCATGCTCGACGATCTCGACCGCGTCAGTCGCGCCTACTGGGGCGGCTACGGCATCGGCAAGCACGGGCTCGAAGGTGCCTTCCGCATTCTTGCCGAGGAACTGGAAGGCTCGACGCTGCGGGTGAACGCCGTGCGGCCCGCGCCGACCCGCACCAATCTGCGTTCGCGTGCTTACTTCGGCGAAGACCCGGGCCTGCTGCCGCCGGCCGCGCAGCGCGCGCCGGCGATTGTTCGCCTGTTCGACACGTCCGCTGCATCCCCCCATGGCGAGGTCATCGCACCGTGAGCACCCTGTCGGCGGCGATCCTGCTGTTCATGATCCTGGACCCCTTGGGCAATGTTCCGATCTTCCTGAACCTGCTCAAGACCCTGCCGCCTGCGCGGCGGCGCTGGGTGCTGGCCCGCGAGCTGCTGATCGCCCTGGTGGTGCTGTTCGCCTTCCTCTGGGGCGGCCAGCACATCCTGTCGGCCATGCATCTGCGTCAGGAGTCCGTGGCGATCGCCGGCGGCATCGTGCTGTTCCTGATCGGCATCAAGATGATCTTTCCCACGCCCGAAGGCCTGTTTGGCGACACGCCCGAGGGCGAGCCCTTCATCGTGCCGATGGCGATTCCGCTGATCGCCGGGCCCTCGGGTATGGCAGCAGTGATGCTGATGTCCAGCAACGAGCCCGAGCGCATGGGGGACTTCAGCCTGGCCCTCTTCCTGGCCTGGCTGGCGACTGCGGTGATCCTGTTCTCCTCGACGTATCTCTACCGCCTGCTTGGCCACCGGGTGCTGGCGGCGATCGAGCGCCTCATGGGCATGCTGCTGGTGGCATTGTCGGTGCAGATGTTCCTCGACGGCATCGGCGCCTATCTGGCGCGCTCGGCCGGAGCGGCCTGAGCTTCGGCGCGGCCGCTCCGCCATCGGGCCTTCATGGATCCAGTCGACGCTGCGCGCGACACGGAGAGAGGCATGAGCTGGAGAACGCTGGACGGACTGCCGCCGCAGGTGATCGCCCATCGCGGCGCCAGCGGACTGCTGCCTGAGCACACCCTGGCCGCCTACGCGCTAGGCCTGGGCCAAGGCGCCGACGTGATCGAGCCGGACCTTGTGCCGACTCGCGACGGCGTGCTGATCGCCCGCCATGAGCCCAATCTCGCGCGCAGCACCGATGTCTTTGTTCGCGGCGAGTTCTCGCACCTGAAGCGTGGGGACGACTGGTGGAGCACCGATTTCGCGCTGGAGGACATCCGCCGCCTGCGCGCGCGCCAGCCCTTCGAGGGGCGCAGCGACCGGCATGACGATCACCACGGCGTGCCCAGTTGGCAGGACGTGCTGGACTGGGCTGCGCAAGCCGCACTGGAGCGTGGCCAGGCAGTGAGCGTCTATCCCGAACTCAAGCATCCGGCGCATTTCGCCGCGCTGGGCTTGGATCCTGTCCCGCTGTTCGCACAAGCGCTGCTCGCGCTGCCCGCAGGGGTGGAAGTCCGCGTGCAGTGTTTCGAGGTGGGAGCCTTGCAGCGAGTGCGGGCGAGTACGGGCCTGCCCTGCACCCTGCTGCTGGAGCAGGGCGCCGACTGGCGCCGCGTCATCGCCGAGCACGGTCAGTGGCTGTGGGGCCTCGGCGTCGACAAGCGCCTGCTGTGGAGCGCGCAAGGCCGCGGCAGCGGTCTGGTCGAAGCGGCCCACGCCGCTGGACTTCGCGTGCACCCGTGGACCTACCGCGATGATCGGGTGGGCGAGGGCTACGCCGACGTGCGCGAGGAGCTGCGCGCGGCCTTGCGCCTCGGCGTGGACGGCGTGTTCTGTGATTTCCCGGCGACCGGTATCGAAGTTCGCGACAGCCTGCGCACGACCTTTGGCTGAACTTGGCGCTGCGGTGGGTTGGCCCCCAGCGCGATGCCGCCGCCAGCGCCACGCCTAGCCGCGCGCCGTGAGCTGCCAAAACCGGATCGAAACGCAAGCTGCCCGCCCGCGGCGCTACTCCTGGTCGAGATTCAGGCGCACGCCTTCGACGCTGTTGTTCACCAGGGACACATTGAAGCGCGGCCGGCCCAGGCGGCGCTTGACCAGCACGTCTTCGCCGTCGTCGACCTCGACGCGGTAGTCCTCGCCGATCGCTTCGCGCAGGGCTTCTCGCACGCGGCGCGCCACACCGTTCTCGCTGGTGCCGTCCTCGATCGTGACCTCCACTTCGGTGGCAGCACCATCCTTGGGCGTGAATGCCAGCACCAGCGAGCCGCTTGACTCGGCGTTGCCGCTGAACTGCAGGCGCCACTTGTTCTCGATCGGGGCGGCTTGGGCGATGCCGGCGAAAAGCAGCAGGAAGGTCGGCAGGATCAGGCGCATAGGGGCGCTCCGCGCAGGGGTGAGGGGCCCCACATCATCGCTCCGAATGCCCCGCCTCGTCATAGCCGCCGCGGGCGAAGGCCTGGGGCTTGATCTGGTCGACGAAGGCGCGGGCCTGCGGGCTCAGGTACTTGCCCTTGCGGATCACCACGCCGTAGCTGCGCGGTGGGAAGTACTCGCGCATGTTGTGTACGAACAGGCGCTGGCGGTCCGTCTCGTTGATGCAGATGCTGGTGACGATGCTGATGCCGAGCCCCATGGCCACGTATTGCTTGATGACTTCCCAGCCGCCCACTTCCAGCGCGACGGTGTAGGGCACCTTGCGCTGCTGGAAGATCAGATCGACCAGCCGATAGGTGGTCAGACGCTTGGGCGGCAGGATCAGGCCGTAGGGCGAAAGGTCTTCAAGCGTCGGATGCCGCGCGCGCGCCAGCGGATGGTCGGGCGGCGTGATCAGGACCGGGTCAAAGGAGTACAGCGGCGCGTAGTCGATATCGTTGGGCACATCGAGCATCGAGCCCACGGCAAGGTCGACTTCGTCCGAGCGGATCAGGGCCAGACCGTCCTTGCCGGTGACGTTGTGCAGGCGCAGCTGCACGTCCGGATGGGTGCGGCGGAACTGGGCGATCAGCTCCGGCAGCAGGTAGAGAATGGTCGAAGCACCCGCCGCGATATTGAGCTCGCCGCCCTCAAGGCCCTTGAGGCGGCTCTTGAACTCGGTTTCGAGCCCATCCAGTCCGTCGACCAGCGGACGCGCCAGCTCGTAGAGCACTTGGCCTTCGCGGGTGAGGTTCAGGCGGCGGCCGTGGCGTTCGAACAGACTGAGGCCCAGCTCGCCCTCGAGCGCGCCCAGCTGCAGCGACACGGCCGGCTGGCTGAGGAACAGGGCCTCGGCCGCGCGCGTCACCGAGCCCAGGCGCGCAGCGTGGCAGAAGGCCCGCAGCTGCTTGAGGCGACTGCCCTTGTAGTAGAAGCGCGCGGGCGATTTGCTCATCGCCGCAACGGCTTCAGGCGCTTTCGAACGCGTCGGCGGCGGCCTGCGCCTGCCACCAGTGTCCGAGCTGACGCAGGCCTTCGATCACGCTGACCCGCGGCTGGTAGCCGAAGTCCCGGCGCGCGGCGCTGATGTCGTAGAAGTGCGTGGTCGACAGCTGCTCGGCCAGAAAGCGCGTCATCAGCGGCTCGCCTTTGAGCGGCAGGACCGTCCAGGCGGCTTCCATGGCGGCGCCGATCCAGTAGGCCGCGCGGAAGGGCATCAGGTCCTTGACGATCGGCGCGCCGGCGGCGCGCAGCAGGCCGTTGACGATTTCCGAGATCGGTTTCGGCTCGCCGTTCGAAATGAAGTAGGCCTTGCCCGCGCAGCGGGCGCCGGCGTGGCCGTGCAGCGCGTCGAAGGCGTCCAGATGCGCCTGGGCGGCGTTGTCGATGTAGGTGGTGTCGATCTTGTTCTGGCCGTCACCGACGAAGCGCAGGCGCCCCGCCTTGGCGCGCTCGACCATGCGCGGCAGCAGGTGGTTGTCGCCGGGGCCCCAGATCAGGCGCGGGCGCAGGGCGACGGTGGCGAGGTCCTGAGTGTTCGCTTCCAGCACGGCTTCTTCGGCGATGCGCTTGGTGGCCGGGTACCAGGCCTTGAAGCCCGTGGCCAGCGGCACCTTGGCTTCGGACAGGCCGACTACCGGCGTCGAGGCGTGATGGGTGACGCTGGGCGTGCTGGTGTAGACGAGCGTGCGCACGTCGTTCAGGCGACACGCTGCGAGCACGTTGCGTGTGCCGCGCACGTTGGCGTCGAAATAGTCGCGGAAGCTGCCCCAGGCGCCGGCCTTGGCACCCACGTGGAAGATCGCATCCACGCCGGCAGTCGCCTCGGCGAGAGCATCGAAGTTGGCGAGGTCGGCCTGGACCTGCTTGACGCCAAGCGCCGCCAGGCCGGGATAGAGACCGCGGTTGAAGCTGACGACGGTGAGCCCGCGATTGACCAGACGCGTGCAGATCGCCTGCCCCAGAAAGCCGCCGCCGCCAGTGACCAGAATCTTCATGCCTTGCCCCTGCCGAGGATGTCCGCAGCCCAGCGCGAAAGCGCTTCGCGGCCGATTTTGGCATTGTGCCGGATGTCGACCGGAAAGCCCGGATGGAAGAGTACGCGCTGGATGCTTAGGGTGTGCGGGTGATGCCCGCCCAGGTTCAGCAGCTCGGCCTCGATGGCCGAGCGGTCCCGCAAGACGCCGGGCTTCAGCTCCACGCAAAGCACTGGCGTCTGTGCGCCCGTCGCGCCGACGCCGACCAGCGCGGTGCGCCGCACATCCGCGTGGGTGTTGAACACGGGTTCGACCTGCTCTGTATACAGCGCGCCGCCAGAGGTTTCGACGCGCTGGCTCTTGCGGCCGCAGAACCACAGCCGGCCGTGCTCGTCGAACCAGCCGAGGTCGCCCATCCGGTGGACGATGCGCTCGCTGCCGTCGGGCAGGTGCTCGCGGATCTTGGCGAGTCGGGTGGCGGCATCGCGCTGGAAATACGCATCCGTGGCGCTGGGGCCTGCCACCGTGATCTCGCCGATCGCGCCCGGCGCGAGCTCCTGCACTTCGCGCCAGTCGGCGATGGCCTCATCGGTGATCGCGATGATGCGCACCGTGTTGGCGGCGACGGGTCGCCCCACGCAGGTGCCGGCGCCAGCCTCGGTGGCGGCGCGGGTCTCGGCCAGCTCGCGGCCCTCGATCACCGCCACCGGCAGGCATTCGGTGGCGCCATAGGGCGTCCAGATCTGCGCGTCGGCCGGCAGCATGGCCTGCATGCGTTTGACCACAGCGAAGGGCACCGGTGCGCCGGCGGAAGTCACGCGCTTCAAGGTTGGCAGGGTGATGCCGTGCTGCTCGCCGTAGCGCGACAGCGTGTCCAGCAGGGCGGGTGAGCCGAACATCTGGCCGACGCCGAATTCATGGATCGCGGCGATCAGCTTCTTCGGATCGGCCTTGGCCGGGCGGGTCGGGTCCATGTCCGGGATCACGCTGGTCAGCCCGAGCGCGGGATCGAACAGTGCGAAAGGCGGGAAGGTCGGCAGGTCGACGCCACCGGGCTGGATGCCGAAGGCGCTGCCGAGCAGATCGATCTGGGCGACGAAGTGGCGGTGCCGGTACACCACGCCCTTGGGCACGCCGGTCGATCCGGAGGTGAACAGGATGGCCGCGATCTCATCGGGTGCGGTGTCCGCCAGCTGCGGGCCGGCGCCTGCACCCAGTGCCTCGACCTCGGCCAGGCTGTGGCCGCCGAAAGGAAAGCGCCGGCCGACGGTGACGATGTGCCGCACGTGGCCGCGCCCCCAGCCGAGCAGCACGCGCGCCAGCTGCGCCAGCGGAATGCCGATGAAGCCCGCGGGCGCGGATTCACCGAGGCACTGCTTGAGCGCACGTTTGTCGATGCCCGGATCGATCAGCACCGGCACCGCACCCGACTTGAACAGGGCGAACATCAGCAGAAAGAGGTCGGGCGAGGGCCGCACCATCAGCGCAGTGCGCACGCCGCGGCCGATGCCGATCTTCGCAAGACCCGCAGCGATGGCATCGCTGCGCCGGTCAAGCTCGGCATAGTTCAGGGTGAGTCCGTACTCGGCGCTGCCGTCGGCGCGCCGGCCTGAGGGACAGCGGATGGCGATCTGGTCGGGGCGCTCAAGCGCCAGCCGCGGCAGGCTCGCGGCGATATTGCAGGGGGAGGTCATGCCGGGGATTCTAGCCGCTGAGCGTGGGTCAGGTCCGCGCTGCTACCATCGCCCAAGACGCCAACAGCGGGAGCCTGCCATGGCCCATGGCCAGCCTCGAAGCGGAGAATTCTGCTACGCCGACTACCTCGCCTGGCCGGAGGGTGAGCGCTGGCAGCTGCTGGATGGACACGCTTACGCCGTGGCACCACCCAGCACGGCACATCAGCGCGTGGTGTTCGAGCTCGGTCGGCAGATTGGCAACCAGCCGCAGGGCAAGCCCTGCCAGGGATTCTCTGCGCCTATGGGCGTGCGCCTTCCCGGCGGTGATGAGGCGGACGAGGACATCCGCACTGTCTTTGAACCCGACCTGCTCGTCGTCTGCGATGCGTCCAGGATTGATGCTCGCGGCGTGCGCGGCGCACCGGACTTCATCATCGAGGTGCTGTCTCCGAGCACGGCAGCGTTTGATCTGGTGGACAAACGCCAGCGCTACGAGCGGGCCGGTGTCGGCGAGCTGTGGCTGATCGATCCGGTCTCCAGCGTTTTGACTGTGTATCGGCGCGAGGGCGAGCAGTTCACCGCCGCCGACATCCGCGTGGGACAGGGCCGTCTCGCGGTGCAGTCGGTGCCGGGCCTGGTGCTGGAGCTCGACTTGCTGCAGTCGCTGCGTATTGCCGAACAGGCCGCCGCTTACGAAGCCTGTGAGGCCTTCGTGGCTTGAGCCTGGGATCACGTTCGCCAAAGCCCCGTTTCGCGCACCCGCTGCTCTTGAAGAATTCTGAATTCGTCCGTTCGCGTTCTCTGTAGGAGCCTGCTTGCAGGCGACTGCAGCCTGCGCCCTGCAAACACGCTCCGGGTCGCGAGCAAGCTCGCTCCAAACGGCGGGCCTTCGTTGGACGACTTGACCAGGTGGCTTGGCGAGCCATTCTTGCGCGAGCGCGCGGCAGACCGATCCTCAGCCCCGCCACTCCAGCCCCACCACGTAGCTGCGCGGCGCACCCGGGAAGTAGCGGCGCTCGCCGAAACCGAAGTCGGCGCGTTCGGCGTAGCCGATGTCGCCGAGATTGCGGATCGAAGCACTCAGCCGCCAGCTCTGGCTGAGCGACCGCGACCAGCGCAGGTGGGCGAGGTCGTGGCCTGGGTGCCAGAACGTGTTGCCGGCGTCGGCGAAGTAGCCGCCCTGGTGCTGCCACTCCAGCTCGACTTCGCCGAAGCCATCGAAGGCGCGGCGCAGGCGCAGGCCGCCCAGCCATTCGGGCGCGGTGTCGACGCGGTTGCCGCGGCGGATCGTCTCGCCGCCGCCCAGCGCGCGTTCGAAGCGATAGGTCTGTTCCGACCAGGCGAGGTTGGAATCCAGCTGAACATCCAGCGGCAGCGTCAGCGACAGCTCCAGTTCGATGCCGACGTGCCGACTGCGGCCGTCGCCGAGGTTGAAGCCGGCGGCATCGCGGAAAATGCTGCCGCGCTTGTCCATCGCGTACACGACGCCCTCGATGCGGCCGCCGGGCAGGGGAAGGCCACCGCCGATTTCGAGCGACTCCGCACGCTCGGGCCCGAGATCCGCCACCGACTGCCCGCGCTGCAGGCGATACAGCTCGCCCACCTGCGGCGCGCGGAAGGCGCTGGCCGCGCGCAGGAACAGCCGGCGCCCGGCCTCGTCGACACGCAGCAGGCCGAGGTTGGCGGTGGGGCGGGTGAAGCGGTCGCTGCGGTCCGCGGGGCGCTCATAGAGGCAGCCGCCGAAGCCGCAGGCACTGCCGTTCTCGGCGAGGTTGCCGCTGTCCATGCGGTTGTCGTAGCGGTAGCCGATCGACTCGACACGCGCGCCGCTCTGCAGGCTCCACAGCGCGCCGAGCGCTGCGTCCCACTGCAGGAAGGCCGCTGCACTGTCGGAGCGCACGCGGTAGTCGTAGTGACGGCCCGCGGGGCGAATGGCGTTCTGCGCGGCCGTGCCGGTGGTGAGCGGCTGCGCCTGCCGCTGCAGCAGGTCGCCCTGTGCGAACTCAAGGTCGATGCCGCTGCGCAGCGCACCGCCCAGCGCGGCCACGCCCAACTGCAGGCCGAGGCTGTCGCTGCCGTTGTCCTCGATCGGCTTGCCGAGCAGAAAGTGCTGGATGAACTCGCCGCGATCGCCGCGCGCGTAGGGCGTCAGCGTGAGAACCACCGGGTCGAGAGCGAACCGCCAGCGTCCGGACAGCCGCGCCGACTGCGCCCGGCGGTAGGCCTCCGGGTTGGGATTCAAGCGTCGGCGCGCGTCGGCGAATGCGCGGTCACCGGTGACGAAGCCGGCGGTGTCCTGGTCCAGGGCTTGCGCAGAGAGCAGGAACTCCGGCGCGCCCGGCGCCTGCGGCAGCGCGAACTGCGCCAGGATGCGCTGCTGGCTGTAGCCCTCGTCCGCGCGGAAGCTGCCGCTATCGGTGGCCGCGAGGTCGATGCGAAAGGGGCGCGCCGCGCTGCCGCCGGGCAGGCCGGCGATCAGCTGTGTGTAGTCGAAGCTGCCTGCGCGCAGGGCCAGGCGCGCCGGTGCATCGAGGCGCGGCGCGCGCAGCTCGATGACACCGTGCAGGGCATTGCTGCCGTGCACCGCTGTGCCGGGGCCGCGCAGCACCTCGATCGCGCCAGCCAATTCGATCGGCAGCTCGAACAGCTGGTTGACGTTGCAGAAGCCAGCCGGGCGGATCGGGAGGCCCTGTTCGAGGACGAGGAAGGCGCCGCAGGCGCCGGTGCCTGTCAACACCGGCGAGCGGATCGCCAGCAGCTGTTCCTGACCGCTGCCGCGGCTGGCCCAGGCGCCGGGCACGCGGGCGAAGGCCTCCTGCGCATGCTGGGGCGCGATGCGGTCGAGCGTATCGGCATCAAGGCGCGAGGCCGACACGGTTTCGGCGGCGGCCGAGCGCGGCGCGCGCGCGCTGACGTGGATGGCATCGAGCGCCGCCGGGTCTTGCGCGGCCAGCAGCAGGGGCAGGGCGATCAGCACAGAGGTCTTCGCGGAGTGAGGGCGGCGGCCGAGACTAGCCGCGGCGAAGTGGTCGCCACGGCAAGGCCTGCAGCTGCGAATGCACTTCCTCGGCCCAGCGCGCATGACCGAGTTCGGAGGGATGGAAGCCATCGCTGGCGAACAGCGCGGGCGTGGGCTCGATGTGGATCGGTGAATGCAGGGCGTCGCGCCTCTGCGCCGCGGCGATGCCCAGCGCCTCCAGCCGACGACTGCGTCCACCCAGCCAAGCGCGCAGCGGCTCCGGCAGCAGCGGAAACGCCTGCATCGGCGGGATGCCGAGCAGCACGATCTGCGCCTGCGGCGAGTGCGCGCGCAGATCCGACAGCAGGGCGTCGATCGACTCTGCAAAGCCGTGCCCGCGCGTCAGTCCGGTGACGTCGTTGACGCCCACCGAGACCAGAATCAGATCGAACGGGTCGCGCTCGATGCCCGGCAGCAGGCGCTCGCGCAGGCTGCGCGCGGTGGCGCCGTTCTTCGCCAGGATGCGCCACTCCACGCGCATCTGTTCCGCGTCGGCAATCAGCCCGGCCAGGCGCACCGGCAGGGTGTCCGCCATGCGCGCGATACCCACGCCCTCGAAAGGCGAATCGCCCAGCGCGAGCAGACGCAGTCGCGCTGCATTCTCAGCGCCGGCACGGCCTTCGCGCGCGCCTTCCGCGGCCGCAGCGCGCGGCGCCGAGCGCTTCAGCCACAGCGCCTGCGGCAGCATCAGCGGTAGCGCTGACCAGAACAGAGCGCTGCGTGCGAAGAGACGGAACACAGGCGCGATCAGTCGAGGTCGATGATCACCGGCGCATGGTCGGAGGGCCGCTCCCAGCTGCGCGGCTCGCGGTCGATGATCGAGGCCCTGCAGCGCGACTTCAGCGCGTCGGAGACCAGCACCAGATCGATGCGCAGGCCGAGGTTGCGGCGGAAGCCGGCGGCGCGGTAGTCCCACCAGCTGAACTGCCCGGCTTCATCGGAGTGCAGGCGGAAGCTGTCGTGCAGGCCCAGCCCGCACAGCCGCTTCAAGGCATCGCGCTCCGGCGTGGAGCAGAGGATCTGCTCGTGCCAGGCGGCCGGGTCGTGTACGTCACGATCGTCGGGCGCGATGTTGAAGTCACCCAGCACAACCAGGTTCGGATGCCGCGCGATCTCCTGCGCCACCCAGTCGTGCACCGCGGCCAGCCAGCGCAGCTTGTACTCGTACTTCTCGTCGCCGACGGCCTTGCCGTTGACCACGTAGAGGTCGATCACCCGCAGCTCGCCGAAGCTCGCGGCGATGACGCGCTTCTGCTCGTCTTCGAAGCCGGGAATGCCGATCTGCACCTCGCTCGACGGCGTTTTCGACAGCAGCGCCACACCGTTGTAGGTCTTCTGCCCGGCGAACACGCTGCGGTAGCCCAGCGCTGCGAGCTCTGAGTCCGGAAACTTCGGATCCTCCAGCTTGGTTTCCTGCAGACCAACGATGTCGGGCTGGGCCGACTTCAGCCAGTCCGACAGATGCGGCAGGCGCACGTTGAGCGAGTTGACGTTCCAGCTGGCGATGCGCATTGGAGAGCCGGGATTGGGGATTGGGGATTGGGCAAACGTGGTCGTCGCGCTGGCGTGCGCGTCTGACCTGCGGGCCTCGGACTATAGCCGCTGCGCTTGGCCCAACCTAGGGCTGCCCCGTCAGGCCGAGGCCTGCGAGCGTTGAATCCCAATCCCCAATCCCCAATCCCGAGCTCAGCGCGCCGTCCAGCCCCCATCCAGCGTTAGCGTCGTGCCGGTGATGTTGTCCGCCGCCGGGCTGCACAGGAACACCGCCGCACCGCCGATGTCCTCGGGGCGGGTGAAGCGCAGGCTGGGCTGCTTCTCGGCCAGCAGCGCGCGTTCCGCGGCGGCGGCATCGAGGCCTTCGCGTTCGGCGCGGGCATCGATCTGCTTCTGCACCAAGGGCGTCAGCACCCAGCCCGGACAGATCGCATTGCAGGTGATGTTGGCCTCGGCATTTTCCAGCGCCGTCACCTTGGTCAGACCGACGATGCCGTGCTTCGCGGCGACATAGGCCGACTTCTCCACCGAGGCCACCAGGCCGTGCACCGAAGCGATGTTGATGATGCGGCCGTAGCCGCGCGCCTGCATGCCCGGCAGGGCACAGCGCAGAGCGTGGAAGGTGGCCGAGAGATTGATCGCGAGGATCGCGTCCCAGCGTTCGGCAGGGAAGTCCTCGATGCGCGCGGTGTGCTGGATGCCGGCGTTGTTGACCAGGATGTCGAGGCGCCCGAAGCGCGCTTCGGTAGCCCGCACCAAGGCTTCCACGCCTTCGGCCTTGGACAGGTCGGCGCCGTGGAAGTCGACCTCGACGCCGTGTGCGGCGACCCTGGCGCGTGCCGCCTCGATCTGCTCCGGCGTGCCCAGCCCGTTCAGCATGATCCGACAGCCGGCCTGGGCCAGGGCTTCGGCCACGGCGAGGCCGATGCCGCTGGTGGAGCCGGTAACGAGGGCGATGCGGGGCTGATCCATGGCGCTGCTTTTGTTCGGGGGAGGGCTGCTGAGTCTGGCAGTGGATCGCGTTGGCCGCCATCGGGCTTAAGGACAGTCGCGGCAAGGCGCGACCGCCTCGGTGCGAGTTCCGTGCAGCCCCCGATGCGACACGCGGCTCCCGCGCCAGCTTGGAGGTTCGAGACGGGTCGGCGACGGCTCCGCAAAGGCGCCCGACGCAAGCCCCCAGAGCGGATGCCGACGACTCGTCAGCGATCCGGTCGAGTCTCCGCCATCCGCGGCTACGAGCGGCCCAAACGGACTGCTCGTCCTAAGAAATCGTCTGTGCAGATGCGGTCTGCGCTGGCATCCTGCGTCGCCGCAATTCGCGGCCGCAGCGCTGCATCTGCGCCCAACGTTGTGGGATACGGGTTAGATCGCGGGTCGATCGCGCGGATCTTGACGCCGACCCGCTCCCGGATGCCCCCCGCCTGCCGGCTGTCCGCAGCATTTGCACTGCTTTCCAAAGCCTTTCCATAGACGAGGTTCTTCGATGAGATTCTGTTTCTCGCCTGTATCCCTATCGCCCACGGCTCTGTTGCTTGTAGCGATGCTTGGGCTCACCTGCGACCGCGCAATCGCCGCTGCGGCCACTCCGCCCCCGCTGGAGCACTTCCTCGAGCGCGATGCCTTCGTCGACGTGAAGATCTCGCCCGATGGCCGCCACCTTGCGGCCAGCGTGCCGGTAGAACGCGGAAGCGCGCTGGTGATGCTCAACACCGAGACAGGCGAGAAGCAGGGCCACTTCTACGCTGGCAAGGAGCTGGAGATCGATGATTTCTGGTGGGCAAGCAACGACCGGTTGCTCATTTCGGCCGCGCAGCGCTTCCTGGGGGACGAGGCCCCGACCCCGACCGGCGAGATCTTCGCAACGGATGTGGACGGCGGGCGTTCCACCCCGCTGATCGGCTACCGCGCGGGCCAGCGCAGCACGGGCACCCACCTCAAGGTTCGTGAGAGCGAGCGTGTCTGGGCATCGCCCATCGCGATCCTCCCGGAGTCTGAGGGCGTGGCGCTGGTGCAGGTCGAGCCGATGCTGTCCCGAGCCACCTTGCCAGCGACTATTGAGCGTCTCGACATTGAGCACGGACGTCGGGTCAAGCTGGCGACATCGCCTGTCATTCGCGCTGACTTTCTGACGGATGCCGAGGGCAACCTCCGATTCGCCCAGGGGCGCAACGTCAACAACGAACTCGAACTCCATCATCGCGGGCCGGGTGAGGACGAATGGACTCTGATCAATCACGAAGGACAGACCGGCCAAGAGTTGTTTGCCTGGGGTTTCACTCCCGATGGCCGGGGCGTGTATCTGCAGGCCTCGCGCGAAGACGGTCCCGATGCGGTTGAACTGATGGACTTGGCCACCGGCGAGCGCACCGAGGTGTATCGGCATGAACGCCACGATCCGGTAGGCCCGATTCGCAGTCTGGATGGCGATTCGGTGATCGGCGTGCGCGAGCGAAACCCCCTGCCGGGCGTGCACTTCTTCGACCCGGAGCACCCCGAGGCACTGCTCTGGCGCAGCTTGCTCACGGCCTTCGAGGGGCATGAGGTCGCGGTCACCTCGGCGACTGCCGACGGCAGCGTCGCCGTTGTATTCGTGCGCAGTGATCGCAACCCCGGGGAGTACTTCCTCTTCGATCGCGAGTCCAAGCACGCTCGCCATTTCGGTAGTCGCGGCGCAAAGCTCGACCCGGAGCACATGGCGAGCACCCGCGCCGTGCAATTCCGCACGCGTGATGGACTCGCGATGGACGGATGGCTCACCCTTCCTCCGGGCGCTGCCGCGAAGGATTTGCCCCTGGTGGTGCACCCGCATGGCGGGCCTTTCGGCGTCCAGGACATCTGGGGCTTCAACCCGGGCCTGCAGATTCTCGCCACCCGCGGCTACGCCGTTCTGCAGGTGAATTTCCGTGGTTCTGGCGGCTATGGAAAGGATTTCGTCCTGGCCGGCTACAAGCAGTGGGGTCGGGCGATGCAGGACGATTTGACCGACGCGACGCGATGGGCGATCGAAGAGGGCATCGCCGATGTCCGCCGAATCTGCATCTATGGCGCCAGCTATGGCGCGTATGCCAGCCTGATGGGCGCTGCCCGTGAGCCCGATCTCTATGCCTGCGCTGCGGGTGATGTAGGCGTGTACGACCTCGAGGCCTGGTCGCAGCGCGTCGATTTCCAACAGCTTCGCTGGGGTCGGAACTACCTGCGTGATGCGATCGGTACCGAGGGCCTGGAGCAGGTGTCGCCGGTCCACCTCGCCGCGAGCATCAAGGTGCCGGTCTTTCTTGCGGCGGGCGAGAACGATCGCCGCGCGCCCGTGCAGCAGACCGAGCGGATGGAAGAGGCCCTGGAGCGCGCCGAGGTGCCGGTGCAGTCCCTGTACTTCCGCGGCGAGGGCCACGGCTACTACTCGACCGAAAACAAGCTCAAGTTTTACAGCGAGCTGCTTGCCTTCTTCGATCAGCACATCGGTAGCGGCTGGGAACCCGCTGAGACCACGCCTTCTGGGCCTTGAGGCTGCCGAGCCGCCCTCGTGCACCCTCCGCGGCCCGGCGTGCCTCATGTACGCCGGGCCGCTACACTTTGCGGCCTTCGCGCGGCTTTCCGCGCGACACCTCACAAGGCCTGGAGCCACGCATGAGCATCAAGTCCGACCGCTGGATCCGTCGCATGGCCGAGCAGGGCATGATCGAGCCCTTCGAGCCCGGCCAGGTCAAGCAGAATGCGGGCGGCGAGCGCATCGTCAGCTACGGCACATCGAGCTACGGCTATGACGTGCGCTGCGCGCGCGAGTTCAAGATATTCACCAACATCAACAGCACCATCGTCGATCCCAAGCACTTCGATCCCAGCAGCTTTGTCGACGTGGTGGGCGACACCTGCATCATTCCGCCCAACTCGTTCGCGCTGGCGCGCACGGTGGAGTACTTCCGTATCCCGCGCGATGTGCTGGTGGTGTGTCTCGGCAAGAGCACCTATGCGCGCTGCGGCATCATCGTCAACGTGACCCCGCTGGAGCCCGAGTGGGAAGGCCACGTGACCCTGGAGTTCAGCAACACCACGCCGCTGCCCGCCCGCATCTACGCCGGCGAAGGCGTGGCGCAGATGCTGTTCTACCAGTCGGATGAAGTCTGCGAGACCAGCTACAAGGACCGCGGCGGCAAGTACCAGGGCCAGACCGGGGTGACGCTGCCGCGGACCTGACGGTTCGCGGCGGGATTGGGGATTGGGGATTGCCGAAGGTCGATGACGCAGCGGTTGTTCGCAGGTCGGAAGCTGATACGACCCTCGATGCGGGCCTGAGGCAACGCTGAAGAATTGAGGGTTGCCGCGCGCCATGGAGGGCGCGCCCGCGGATCGAGCACGTAAGTGCTTGATCCAGCGTGACCGAGCGAAGCGAAGGCGTCGCCGCATAGCGGCCGAACGAGTCCGGACATGTGCCGGACTCGCGACCACTGATCAAGGCCAGGAGGGACTTGATCAGTGTCGCCCTAATGCGAGAGCGCATCGGGGCTACGAAACTCACAACTCTCCCGTGTAGCTTCGCTCGCCCTATGGCAGCGAAGCATCATCCGCCCCATCAACATCAAGACGGTACCCGGCTTCGAGGCAACCAAATCCCCAATCCCCAATCCCCAATCCCGCCGCGCCGTGGGCGCGGCTAGGCTCACACCTCGTCCGAGCCCTCGTTGATGCCTTCAAAGAGGAAGGTCGAGAGGTAGCGTTCGCCGGTGTCGGGCAGCATCACCAGCACCTGGCTGCCGGGCTCCAGGTCCTTGGCCAGCTCCAGCGCGGCGGCATAGGTGGCGCCGGCCGAGATGCCGACGAAGATGCCTTCCTTGCGTGCCAGCTCCAGCGAGGTGTCGCGGGCGACCACGTCCTCGACCGGGATGTTGCGGTCGAAGATCTCGCGGTTCAGCACCGGTGGGATGAAGTCCGGCGTCCAGCCCTGGATCTTGTGCGGCTTCCATTCGCCGCCGGCCAGAAGCTGCGCGCCTGCCGGCTCGGTGGTGCAGATCTTGATGTCCGGCCGAGCCAGCTTGAGGATCTCGCCGGCGCCGGTCATGGTGCCGCCCGTGCCGTAGCCGGTGACGTACCAGTCGAGCCGCTTGCCGGCGAAGTCGGAGAGGATTTCCGGCCCGGTGGTGTTGCGGTGGAAGGCCGGGTTGGCGGGGTTCTCGAACTGCCTTGCGAGGAATCCGCCGGTCCGCTCGGCGTACTCCTTGGCTGCGCGCACCATGCCGGTGGCGCGTTCGGGTGCAGGTGTCAGCACCACCTTGGCGCCGAGTGCTCGCATCAGCTTGCGGCGCTCGATCGAGAAGGTCTCGACCATGAAGGCGACGAAGGGATAGCCGCGCGCGGCGCAGACCATGGCCAACGCGATGCCGGTGTTGCCGGAAGTCGCTTCCACCACGGTCTGGCCGGGCTTCAGCAGGCCCTTCTGCTCGGCGTCCAGGATGATCGCCAGCGCCAGGCGGTCCTTCACCGAGGCCATCGGGTTGAAGGCTTCGATCTTGACGAACAGATCGACGTGCTCGGGCTTGTAGCGGTGGATGCGGACGATCGGCGTGCGGCCAATGGTGTCGAGGATGCTGTTGTAGATCATGGTGGGGCCTTGGAGTGCAGTCGGGGGATTCCACGCGGTGCAGCAGTGGCTGGGCCAGTGTTGCCCTCGCCTATAGTCCTGCGCGTCATGACGAGCTGGCGGCGCTCGGAGCGGGCGGTACGCAGCTGTGCTCGCCTCATCGTGCTGCGCCCCAACGCAGACGCCCGCCATGAAGGCGGGCGTCTGCGTTGTGCAACCGGGAGGCTCGATCAGTTGATCGCTTCGAAGCCGTTCGCAAAGATCGCAGCAGGCAGCGGCGGGCTGACGAAAATCACGAAGCCATCGTGATCCGAACTGCCGGTCGGCACCCAGGGCTGGGCTGGCGTGACCGCCGTGCCCTGCGGGCACAGGGCCAGATCGCGGTTGGTGAAGTTGCAGACGCGGAATCGCTGGGTCGATGCGTCCACGTTGGCGCGACCGTAGGCCATGCCCGTCACGAAGTTCGACGCGACGCTGTTGAACAGGCCGTGGTCGAGCACCTGATTGGTCGCTACATCGCGACCGGTGCTGCCCTGGACGGCTCCGAAGTTCTCGGTGAACTTGTAGGAGTAGCGCTGCTCGGCGGGCAGCAGGTCCACGGCGTTGATCATGGCCGGCGACACGATGTTGGCCCCACCGGGCAGCTCGCAGTCGGTGACGCTATTGGCCGGAGCGCAGGTGTTCTCGTCGTTGCGGTAGGTGCCCGCGATCAGGCCCACGACATCCGCGTAGCCATCGGTGAACTGATAGGCGTTGTGATCGCCGATCACGAACAGCGGCACCTGCGCAGTTGCGGGGTCGGACTGCAGGCCCTGCACTAGCGTGGCGATCGAGCGCGCCTGCAGGAAACGTTTGGCGCGCACGCGCTCGCCTTCCGCATCGCTCACATCCACACCGCCGCGCGAGCGGGTGTGGTTGTTGATCACGTTGAAGGCGAAGGGGCGGCCGTTGCCGATGAAGGTGGCGCGCAGCAGCAGCGGCGGACGGTCGTGCAGGATTGAAGTCGGGGTGCCGCTGGGGTCGTTCCAGGTCTCGGTGGCGGCCAGCTGGGTGACCGTGTCCACGGTGACCCGCGCCGGATTCACGAGATAGCCCACGTCGATGCCGCCCACGTCGCTGCCTTCCACCAGGTAGGCGACATAGGCGGGGCCACCGTCGGCACTGATCTGGGTCGCGAGCTGCTGCAGGATGGCGAGGTTCTCGACCTCCTGCAGGCCGACCACGTCCGGGCTGCGCAGCACGTCGCGGAGGTAGGCGCTGACCTGGCCCAGCTGGTGGGTGACGCGTGCGGCGTTGGTTTCGAGCGCTGCCGTGGCTGCGCACAGGCTGGGTGAGTTGCCGGCGACCGCGTCGCAGAATCGGAAGGCGTTGAAGCTGCCGATGGTCAGCTCGCGGGTGGAGGGCGCGGGGACAGGACTCACCACCTGGTTGCTGCCGGCGACGATCGTGAGGCTGCTCGGCCAGAACTCGTAGTCGCCGAAATCGAAGCCGATCACGCCCTCGGCGGAGAAGCGCGTGCCGCCCGCCAGCTCGGTGTCGACCAGCCCGGTGAGCAGGAAATCGGCATCCATCTCGAAGATTTCCGGGTTGCCATCCCACACGCCCGCAGCGGAATTGGAGGGCACCAGCGTATTGCCGAAGCGCGCACCTTTCTCGCGCAGCCCGCGTTCGCCGTAGGGCGAAATCCAGACTTCGGCGAACAGCTGGCCGGCCGGGCTGGCGAAGCGCTGGTTGGAGACGGTCACGGCGCCCGTCGCGATCTGGATGCGCATGCCTTCGAAGCACTCGAAATTGCCCACCGCGCCGCAGCTGAGGTTGGCGGGATCCTTGGACGGGATCGGAATGCTGCCGCCGGCAGGGACGTTGCCAAACGCGACCGCGCTCGGCAGCGGCTGGGCGCTGGCTTCGGTGAGGATGCTGTTGCCGGTGTCGCGGGTCGCGTTGACGACGATCTGGGTGAGGCTGAAGAACTCAGCCACCCGGCCGATCACCTCGACCTGGTCGCCGACCGCGATCAGTTCGCCGGCGTCGTTGCGCGGAGCACCTGCCGTGAACACGTACACGCCATTCGAAGTGAGCGAGTTGTTGTCGTCACGGGCGTTCGGCGTCTGCATGGTGAAGCCGCTCGTGCCCACCGCGGTGACGATATTGCTGCGGCTGCGTACCGCATCGCCGGTGACGTTGGCCGCCGCATTGCAGGCGGTGATGAAGGGCGAGCACGCTCCGCTGCCTTGGATCGTAAACACTTCGCTGATCGGCAGGTCATCGTCAAGGATGGTGCCCGACTTGCTCAGCGGAGTGGCCTGGGTGCCGTCGGTGCCCACGAAGTTGCTGAGGCTGATGCTGACCACCGCATCCGGTTCGTCGGTACGGTTGCCGATCGAGCGCACGTTGATGGCGTAGGGCAGCGGTGTCTGATCCGTGATTTGCACGGTGCTCGGACCCGCGTAATCGAACCGGCCGCCCGGTCCCGTCACGGCGAGGTCGAAGCTGACCGGCGTGCCGGCAGCGGGGGGCGCGGAGAGATTCAGGTTGAACGTCAGCAGGTTGCCACTCGCCGAGTCGCCTTCGGCCACACTGACGACACCTTCGGCGAAACTGACCACTGGCAACGCGGGCAGATCGTCCTCAAGAATCGTGGCTTGCTTGGTGATCGGTGAGGTCTGGCTGACGTCCGTGCCGGTGAAGCCCGAGAGGGTCATGGTCACAACGCTGTCGCCTTGGACCAGGTTGTTTCCGACGCTGGTTGCGCTCAGCACGATCGGCAGCACGGTCGCGCTGGTGACGGTCAAGGTGCTGGGGCCGGTGTAGCTGAAGCGCCCGGCTTCACCCGTCACCGCAACGTTGAACGACACCGATTGCGAAGCTGTGGGCGCCGGCGTGAGGTTGATCGTGAAGTCGACGGGGTTCGATTGCCCGAGGCCGCCTTCGTTGGCGCTGATGGCCGCGGCCGCGAAGCTGACCACGGGGGCCGGCGCCGGTCCGGCCGTCACCGTAATGGCGACATCGTCGATCGCCAGCGAGTCGTCCGAGCTGGTCGCATCGGTATCGGTCCAGCGGATCCAGAACTCCGCTCCGGCAGCGACGTTGGGGCTGTTGATCGTGCGCAGCAGGAAGCGCTGGTTCTCAGCGGAATTGCCGTTCAGCGCGTTGGTCACTACCGCGCCGCAGGCGAGCGACTGGAAATCCAGCTCAGGCACCGCCGTCCAGGTGCCGGTGCTCAGCGATGTGGCGTCGGTGCTGTACTCGAAGCGCAGGAAGTCGCAGCGGTTGGCAGCGCCGTGGCGCCACTGTTCGCCCACGTAGCTGACCGTGAAGTCGACCAGCGGGCCGGGATTGTCGTTGCGCAGGCGGGCGCCGAACACGCTGGCGACCGAGCCGCTTCGCAGACTGCCCAGGGCGCGCTCGCCGGTGGTCCCGCCCGTGGCGGCTCCCAGGCTCAGCGTGTCGCCCGCGTTGCTGCTGCCGTCGACGGCGCGGAAGGTGGTGTTCGCACCGGTGCCGGTCTCGACAAAGATCCAACCCGCCGGCAGCGTCGTGACCGCGTTGCTCGTGCCAGTGCTGGGCAGCGTGTTGAAGTCCTGAGTGTAGGTCTCGCCCGACCGGAGGTTGACCTGCGCCGACGCGCTTGCCCCCACCGCGAGCCCCAGCGCCAGCAGCGCCATGTGTGCCGCCTTGCAACCCTTCATTCCGCAACCCCGCAAACGATGGAAAACCGCTGGAGTGTAGCGGTCGGCGCTTACAGATTCATGTCAGGTTTAGTGAAGCTGTCACAAAGCCGTGCTCCACGCCTGCGGCCTCGCGTTCGGCGTTCGATCTCTCCAGGCGCGTGGGATGCGTCGCGTCAGGGGCGCCCCCGTCGCAGACCTGCGCGTGGGTGGACCCGCGCGCCCTTGAGACCACTCGCGAAGCGGCGGGCCGAGGGTTCCGCGCCAGCGAACGAAACCGTCGCTGCCTCAGCGCAGCTCGATCAGCCGCAACTCGTAGGCATCCGCCCCGTCCTCGCGCTGCAGGACACGCAGCGGCGCCGGCGGCAGGCTCGGATCGATCCAGAGGGTGATCTCGCGGTCCTTGTCGGTGCGGCGATGGTGCAGGGCGACGGCCTCGCGCTGGCCCATCGGCACGCTCACCGATTCCCTGCCGCGCACGCGGTACTCGACCGGGTCGCTGTCGCCGCGGTTGACCATGTCGAGGCGGATGACGCCCTCGGCGCCGGCGCGCAGGCGCTGCGCCAGGGCGAGGTTGAGGATCTGCGGGTTGACCGTGTCGGCGCCCAAGGGCGCGGGGCCGCGGTGTTCGGGCTTGGCGTCGCCGTTCCAGCGGACTTCGCCTGCGCTCCAGTCGAACTCCGTGCCGATGCTGCGGCGGCGCAGGCTGATGCCGCCCTCGGAGCGCGCGGACAGTGGTTTCAGGCGGCCATCGGGCAGGGCTTCGAAGTCGGTGCTTTCGGTCATCTCGAAGCCGGACAGCCGGGCCATGCCGGAGGTGCCGCGGACATCGCTGGTGAAGCGCCACTGGGCGCCGTCGATACGCTCCAGCCGCATCACCGCCTCGCCCTGCGCCTTGCCGTCGCGCAGCACCTCGTAGCGTGCCGTGAAAGGTTCCAGCGCGCCGGCCTGTGCGTGGCCGTCAGTGGCGCCGAGCGCCAGCGCCGCGAGGGCGGCAAATCGGAACAGACTCAGGCGCATACGTAGACCTCGCGGTCGCTCAGTTCATGGTGGGAGTCGAGAAAGCGAACGGCATCGCCTTGACGGATGCGTCCAGCGGCCAGCGCACGAATCGCCGCCAGCAGCAGGGGGCGTTCGACCCCGCGCACGCGCGCTTCCAGCGTGTGTTCGTCGTCGGTCGGATGCACCGGCACCCGTGCCTGCGCCATCACCGGGCCACCGTCGAGTTCGGCGGTCACCCAGTGCACGCTGGCGCCGTGCACTGAATCGCCCGCGTCCAGGCACTGGCGATGCGTGTGCAGGCCGCGAAACTTGGGCAGCAGGGAAGGGTGCAGGTTGATCATCCGGTGCTCGAAGCGCTGCGCCATTTCGGCGCTGATGATGCGCATGTAGCCGGCACAGACGATGAGTTCGGGCTGAACCTGCTCGACCCGGGCAAACAGCGCATGGTCGTGCTCGACGCGCGAATCGAAGCCCTTGGGGCTGAGCGCGCAGACCGGCATGCCGGCGGTCAGCGCGCGTTCGAGCGCGCGTGCGCCGGGCTTGTCGGAGAACAGGCCAACGAAGTCCACATCGAGACTGCCCGCGTCGCGGGCCTCGATCATCGCCTGCAGGGTGCTGCCTTCGCCCGAGGCCAGCACGGCCACGCGCAGGGTCATTGGCTTAGACGATCGTGACGCGGTGTTCGCCGCTGGCGGCCACCACTTCGCCGATGCGCCAGTGCTTCAGGCCGAGGCGATCGAGGTCGGCTTCGATCGCGCTGGCGGCAGCGGGATCGATCAGCAGGGTGTAGCCGATGCCGCAGTTGAAGGTGCGCCACATCTCACGCTGGGGCACGGCGCCCTCGCGCTGCAGCCAGTCGAACAGAGCGGGCAGGGCCCAGCTGCTGCTGTCGATGTGCAGGCCCAGGCCCTCGGGCACCACGCGGATGATGTTTTCTTCTAGCCCGCCGCCGGTGATGTGGGCCATCGCGTGGATGGCCTCGGCGCGCGCGCCTGGGTTGTGCTTGGCGAGCAGCTCCAGCACCGGCTTCACGTAGATCTCGGTCGGCGCCATCAGCGCATCGACCAGCTTGACGCCGCCGAGCTCCAAGTCGAAGGGCCGGCCGGCGCGATCGACAATGCGGCGGATCAGCGAGTAGCCGTTCGAGTGCGCACCGCTCGATGCGATGCCGAGGATGAGGTCACCGGCCTTGACCGCCGCGCCGTCGAGCAGGGCCGACTTCTCGACCGCGCCGACGCAGAAGCCGGCAAGGTCGTACTCGCCAGGCGGGTACATGTCGGGCATCTCGGCGGTTTCGCCGCCGATCAGTGCACAGCCGGCCAGCTCGCAGCCGCGGGCGATGCCGCCGACCACGCTGACCGTGGTCTCGACGTCGAGCTTGCCGGTGGCGAAGTAGTCCAGAAAGAACAGCGATTCCGCGCCTTGCACCAGCACGTCATTGACGCACATGCCGACCAGATCGATGCCGATGGTGTCGTGGCGGTTCAGCTGCTGGGCCAGCTTGAGCTTAGTGCCGACACCGTCGGTGCCGGAGACCAGCACCGGCTCGCGGTACTTGCCGGAAAGGTTGAACAGCGCGCCGAAGCCGCCCAGGCCGCCCATCACCTCGGGTCGGAAGGTGCGCTTGACCAGCGGCTTGATGCGCTCGACGACGGTGTTGCCGGCGTCGATATCGACACCCGCATCGCGGTAGGTGAGGGGCTGCTGCGGGTTGCTCACGAGGGTGTCCTGGGCCGGCAGGAAAGCCGCGCATGATAGCAGCCGCCTCCGCTCGGACGGCCTCTGCAGGCCCCGGCGCGGCCCTCGGTTACCATGCTCGCCTGTTCAATCGCTGACTTCCGGGGCTTCTCCGTGCGCCTGCTCGTGCCGTTCCGTCCCTCGCTTCGCCTGCCTGAGTTCCTGTTCGCGCTGTTCCTGTGTGCGGGCTGCGCGCCGCTGGCTCTGGCGCAGCCCATCGACCCGGCTGCGCTCTACGAGGGCGAGGCGGCGGTGCCCGATCAATCGGAAGAGGCCCGCGCCGCGGCACTTCCTGAAGCGCTGGCGCGCGTCCTGGTCAAGCTCACCGGCAGTGAGGACACGCCGCTGCAGCCCGCCGTGCGCGAGCCGCTCGCTGGAGCCGCAGGCCTGTTGCAGCACTTCCGCTACCGCAGCGAGGTGGCGGTGGTGAACGGCCTGCCCGAGCAGCGCGCCGTGCTGGTGGCGCGCTTCGATCGCGCCAAGGTCGATGCCCTGCTCAGCGGCGCCGGAATCGCGTTCTGGCCGGGTCCGCGCCCGCCGCTGATGCTGTGGCTCGGTATTGACGACGGCCGCGGCCCGCGGCTGGTGAGCGAAGCCCAGGCTCAGGCCGTGACTGCACTCAGCAACCGCGCGGCCAACGAAGGCGTCGGATTGATTTTTCCGCTGCTTGATCTTGAGGATCAGGCGGCCGTCAGCGCCCAGGCGGTCTGGGACGAGAACGTCGCGGCGCTGGTCGCCGGCAGCGCGCGCTACGCCAGCCAGAGTCTGCTTTCCGGCCGATTGGAGCGGGCGGGCAGCGGCTGGCGCGCGAGCTGGCTGGTAATCGACGGGGGCGAAGTGCTGCGGCGCTGGAGCGACGCAGGCGGCGATGCCCAGGCGCTGCTGGCAAACGGCGCCAGCCAGGCCGTGTCGGCCCTCACCCAGCGCTACTCGGGCTTGGCGGCGCTCGGTGAGCCGGGCCGCTATGCGGTGCGCATCCAGGGCATCCAGAGTGGCGCCGACTATGCGCGGGCGGTTGCCTATCTGCGCTCGCTGAGCCTGGTTCGCGGCATCGAGGTGCGTTCGGCCGAGGACAGCGTGCTGGTGCTGATGCTCGACCTCGGGGCTGGCGTTGAGGCGCTGCAGCGGCTGGCCAGTTTCGGCCAGGTGTTGCGCCCGCTGGGCAGCAGCCCGGGCGGGGCCGCCGAGTTCCAATTGGAACCCTGAGCCGATTGATCCCATGACGGCCCTGCGCCATTTGCCGAATGCGCTGACGATCCTGCGCCTGCTGCTGGTGCCGCCGCTGGCGGTGCTGCTGCTGCGCGGCGAGTACGAATCGGCGCTGTGGGTGGCGGCCATTGCGGGGCTGACTGACGCGCTCGATGGCGCGCTCGCGCGGATGTTCCGCTGGCAGAGCTGGCTCGGCGGGGTGCTCGATCCGCTGGCGGACAAGCTTCTGGTGGTCACCGGCTACGCTTGTCTGTGGTGGCAGAACGTGATTCCGGATTGGCTGGCGGCCCTGGTGGCTTTGCGTGATCTGGTGATTGTCGCTGGCGCCACGGTCTGGCATCGACGCATCGAGTGCCTCACGCCCACGCCCAGCCTGCTGGGCAAGCTCACGACGTTCCTGCAGCTCGTGTTCCTGCTGGCCTGTCTGATCCACGTAGGGTCACGTGCCGATTTCGGCCACGTCCTGCCGCAGCTCGCGGCGGTCACTGGGCTCGCCACCCTGCTCAGCGGCATTGATTACGTCTGGCGCTACGGCCGCCGCGCCCGCGCCCGCGCTTCGCTTGGAGCTCCGCATGACTGATACCCACAAGTGGCAGCTGCTGGCGTTGACCGTGCTGCTCGGCGGCCTGCTCTACCTGCTGGCGCCAGTGCTCACACCCTTCGCTGCGGCAGCGCTGTTCGCCTATCTCGGTGATCCGCTGGTCGACCGGCTGCAGGCGCGCAAGCTGTCGCGCGGCAGCGCCGTCGGCATCGTGTTCCTGCTGATGACGCTCGTCGTCGTCGGCGCGGTGCTGCTGCTCATTCCGATGCTGCGCACGCAGATGACCTCGTTCGGCGAGAAGCTGCCGGTGTTCGCCGAATGGGTGCAGAACACCGCCTTGCCCTGGCTCGAAGCCCAGACCGGCTTCGGACTTGACCATCTCAAGACCGAGAACCTGGTGGCGCTGGCCAAGGACTACTGGCAGGAGGCCGGGCAGGCCGCAGGTCAGGTGTTCACGCACCTGTCGCGGTCCAGTCTGGCGGTGCTGGGCTTTCTGGCCAATCTCGCGCTCATTCCGGTGGTGAGCTTTTACCTGCTTCGCGACTGGGATGTGCTGCTCGGTCGCGTGCGCGAGCTGCTGCCGCGAACCGTGGAGCCCACCGTGGTGCGGCTCGCTGGCGAGGCCGACGCCGTGCTGGGCAGCTTCCTGCGCGGGCAGCTCAGCGTCATGCTCTCGTTGGGCGCGATCTACTCGATGGGCCTATGGCTGGTCGGCATCGACCTCGCTCTGCTGATCGGCATGCTGGCGGGCCTGGTCAGCTTCGTGCCCTACCTCGGCATGATCATCGGCCTCGGCGCTGCGCTGATCGCGACCCTGGTCCAGCACGGCGATCTGTTCCACATCGTGCTGGTCTGTGTAGTGTTCGGCGCCGGCCAGACGATCGAAAGTTTCGTCCTCACGCCTTGGCTGGTGGGCGACAAGATCGGCATGCATCCGGTCGCGGTGATCTTCGCGATCATGGCCGGCGGCCAGCTGTTCGGCTTTCTTGGCGTGCTGCTGGCCCTGCCGGTGGCGGCGGTGGTCATGGTGGTCTTGCGCTGGCTGCATGCGCGCTACACCGAGAGTTCGCTGTACGGGGGCGAGGGCGACCGCGAGCATCGCCATAGCCGTCGTGAGCGTACGCAGCGCGAGCGCAGCGCCCGATCCGAAGCCGCAGCCATGGCCACAGGCGCCAGCGAGGAGGACGCGCGCGCATCGGGCCCGCTCAGCTCCGCAGGACGCGACACGGCCCCTCGCAGCGCCCGGCCGTCCGCTCCTGAAGGCGAGCCCGAAGGCGTGACCGCGGGCCCGCCGGAAGGCGGCAAGCGTCGCCGTCGTCGCCGCGGGCCGCGTGGCGGCGGAGACCGCCCGGCGTGAGCGTGCCGCAGCTCCCGCTGAACCTGCGGGCGCCGCAGGTCGCGGGCTTCGAGGACTTCGAAGGCAGCGCAGAGGCGGTTGCACAGCTGCGCGCATGTGCCCGCGGCGAGTCGGCAGGCCACGTGTTTCTGGATGGGCCGACCGGCAGCGGCCGCAGCCATCTGCTGCTGTCCGCGGTGGCCGAAGCCCGGCGTTCAGGGCGCGAGGTGCACTACCTGCCGCTGGCAGTGCTTGGCCCGCGAGCGCTCGATGCGCTACAGGCGCTTGAGGGGCTTGGCCTGGTTGCGCTCGACGATCTGCAGTCGGTGGTCGGCGACCGCGAGCGCGAGATCGAACTGTTCGCCCTGCACAACCGCGTGCACGATCAGGGCGGCCAGCTTCTCTATGCGGCGGATGCTTCGCCGCAGGGCCTGGCGCTTGCGCTGCCCGACCTGCGCTCGCGCCTGCAGCAGTGCAGCCGCTTCTCGCTGCGCGCACTCGATGACGAGGGCCGTCGCCGGGTGCTGAAACGCCGGGCGCAGGCGCGGGGGCTTGAGCTGGATGAGCCGGTGCTCGACTACCTTTTCCGCCGCCATTCGCGCGATCTGCAGGCGCTCACGCGCCTGCTCGAACGGCTCGATCAGGAGAGCCTGGCCGCGCAGCGGCGGATCACGGTGCCGTTTCTGCGAACGCTGCTGGACGCCGGCGCTTAAGGCAGCACGGATCAAGCCCCTCCTGGCCTTGATTCGTAGTCGCGAGTCCGGCGCATGTCCGGACTCGTTCGGCCGCTAGGCGGCGACGCCTTCGCTTCGCTCGGTCACGCTGGATCAAGCATTTCCGTGCTCGATCCGCGGGCGCGCCCTCCATGGCGCGCGGCAACGCTGAATTCTTCAGCTTTGCCTTAGGGCTGCAAGAAGTCGGCAGCGCGCCCGAGCTTTGCGAGCGTTCCACATCCGGCGGAAGCGAGTTCGGCATTGCGGGACTCGCGACTACGGATCAAGTGCAGGATGAACTTGATCTGTGCTGATTCAGCCGAGCTGCGACCACTCCACGGCCTCATCGGCCAGCAGCACCGGAATACCGTCCTCGATGCGATACGCGCGGCTGCCGCTGGCGGTGATCAGCGCTTCCTTCCAGGCCTGGCTGAGCGCCTGACCATCTGTCTGCCTGACATCGCCGGCCGCAATGGCGGCATTGAGCGAGGCCAGTCGCTGCGCGTCCAGCATCTGCAGCGGCTGGCGGGTCAGCGGGCAGCACAGGATTTCAAGCAGGCGCGGATCAAGGGCCATGGACGGTCGCCGGGAGTGATGACAATCCCGCGATTGTCGGCCATGGGCCGACGCACTGCAAAGCACGCATCGCACGGCCCGTCTACACTGTGCGGCTTCCGGACGGGCGGGGTGCCCGCGCCGGGTTCGCTATCGCCATGCGGAGGCCGCAGCCGATGACGCAGCACACGCTCGCCGCCCACACCACCGCGCCGCTGGTTGGCGTCGTGATGGGCTCGCGTTCCGATTGGGACACCATGCAGCACGCCGTCCAGCGGCTTGAATTGCTGGGCGTGCCGCATGAAGTGCAGGTGGTCAGCGCGCACCGCACGCCCGATCTGTTGTTCCAGTACGCCGAAGCCGCGGAGGCGCGCGGCTTGCGCGCGATCATCGCCGGTGCCGGGGGCGCTGCCCATCTGCCGGGCATGCTGGCCGCTAAGACCGCCCTCCCTGTGCTCGGCGTGCCGGTGCAGTCGAAGGCGCTCAACGGGCTCGACTCGCTGCTGTCGATTGTGCAGATGCCGGCCGGCATTCCGGTCGCGACCTTTGCCATCGGCGTCGCTGGCGCCGCCAATGCGGGCCTGTTTGCCGCCAGCCTGCTGGCGGCCGATCACCCCGCCATCCGTGCAGCGTTGGCGGCCTTCCGCGCCAAGCAGACCGACGACGTGCTGGCTCATCCCGACCCGAGGCAGGCATGAGCGAGCGCAGCCTGATCCGGGTTGGCGTGCTTGGCGGCGGCCAGCTTGCGCGCATGCTGGCGCTGGCCGGCGCACCGCTGGGCACGAAGTTCGTGATGCTCGACACCGACGCCAACGCCTGCGGTGGCCAAGTCGCCGCGCTGCTGCAGGCCGACTATCGCGATCTTGACGCGCTAGGCCGCTTCGCCGCGCAGATAGACATCGCCACCTTCGATTTCGAGAACGTGCCCGCGGACAGTGCCGCCTGGCTCGCCAAACGTGTGCCGGTGTTTCCGAACCCCCGCGCGCTGGCCGTGGCCCAGGATCGCATGGCCGAGAAAACGCTGTTTCGCGGACTCGGCATCGGCACCCCTGCATTTGCGGCGGTCGACACCCTTGAGCAGCTGCGCGAGGCGGTCGGACGCATCGGCCTGCCCAGCATCCTCAAGACGCGCCGGCTCGGCTACGACGGCAAGGGTCAGGTCCGCCTCCGCAAGCCTGATGACGTCGAAGCCGCCTGGGCGGCGCTGTCGCATGGGCAGGATCAGGCCAGCTTGATCCTCGAAGCCTTCGTGCCCTTCGACAGTGAGCTGTCTGTCGTTGCCGTACGCGGCCGCGACGGCGAGTTCCGCAGCTACCCGCTGACCCGCAACTGGCACCACGAGGGGATTCTTTCCCTGAGCCTCGCGCCGGCTGCCGTCAGCGAGACGCTTGCGGATCGGGCTGTGGCACATGCGCGCGCGGTTGCCGATTCGCTGGACTACGTGGGCGTGTTTGCGCTCGAGCTGTTCGAGAAGGGCGGCGAGCTGCTCGCCAACGAGATGGCGCCGCGCGTCCACAACAGCGGACACTGGACCATCGAGGGCGCGGTCAGCAGCCAGTTCGAGAACCATCTGCGCGCCGTGCTCGGCCTGCCGCTGGGCGACACCGCCACGCGCGGCCACAGCGCCATGCTCAATTGGATAGGCGAATTGCCCGACTGCGCCGCCGCGCTGACCGTGCCGGGCTTGCACTGGCATGACTACGGGAAAAGCGCGCGCGCCGCTCGCAAGGTG
The DNA here is from genome assembly GCA_014946745.1 of Lysobacterales bacterium. Taxonomy (NCBI): domain Bacteria; kingdom Pseudomonadati; phylum Pseudomonadota; class Gammaproteobacteria; order Lysobacterales; species Lysobacterales bacterium. Next base: position 548,972 of record JADCRD010000001.1, read on the forward strand.
GGCCACGCGACCGTTCGCGCCGACAGTGCGGTCGCGCTGGCCGAGGCGCTGGAGCGGGCGGGTGAGGTCTTGGGCCGACAGGCGCAGGTGCAGCCGGCAATTGACGCGCTGCGCAGCTGAAGGCCAAGGGCGCTCCAACGTTTGACTCGCCGCAAAAGCGGGCAAGGTCCGGCGAATCGAATGCTGGCCACCTCGCGCAAGCTCATGGAGCCTTCCTCGACGCAAGGCCGGTCCGCAGGGGCGAGGGGATAGAGACACTCGCTGCCACTTGGCCCTCAGGCAACACGGATCAAGTCAATCGTGGACTTGATGGTCGCGAGCCCGGCGCGGGTTCAGACTCGCTTCTTCTGGATCAGGCCCTTGCGTGCCCGATCCGCGAGCACGCCCTCCATGTCGCGCGGCAACGCTGAGTTGTTCAGCGTTGCTCGGGGGTTCCAGAGACCGGTCGCGCGCTCCGCGCGCGTGGCAAGGTGCGCCAGACCGCGATTCGGGCAACGCGAGTAGCAGCGATCAGATTCCGCTTGGCTTGACCAACAGACTCCCTGATTCGAATCCCTCAATGCCCGATGCGATCACCCTAGGCCCCTTGCTGCTGCCAACCCAGGCCTTGCTTCTCGTCGTCGCCACAGCGGTGGCGCTGGGGACGTTGGCTCTTTTGCGCGACACCGAGCCGTCCTCGCGCGCTGGCGCCGAGATGCGGCTGTTCCTCGCGCTGGCGACCGGACTGCTCTGCGCGCGCCTTGGGTGGATCGCCCAGCATTGGCAGGCCTACGCCGAAAGTCCTTGGGCCGTGCTGGCCTTCCGCGACGGCGGCTACGCGCCGGGCATCGGATTGATGGCCGGGCTGGGTGCGGTCACGGTGTTTGTCTTCCGAACGGCATCGGACGCGGCTTCATCGACCGATCCGTCTTCCGCGGTTCCCATTGAAGCCCGATCGAGCGCACAGGCAGTGCGTCGCCGCCAACTCTGGATTCCCGCCGCTGCCGCTGCCGTGATCTTGCTCGGCGGCCAATCGGTGCTCACCATCGATGGCCGTCTTGCGCCGCTGCCCAGCCTCGAAGTGCTGGACATGGCGGGGACCCCGGTGCGCTTGCCTGCCCGGATAGGGCGTCCGCAAGTTGTCAACCTGTGGGCGAGCTGGTGTGCGCCTTGCCGCCGCGAGATGCCCGCATTCACCCGTGTGCAGGCGCAGCGGCCGGATGTGGACTTCGTGTATCTCAACATCGGCGAGAGCTTGGACGAGATCGCCCTCTTCACCCGTACGCTCGCCGTGCCGCTGTCGCCGATCCTTCGCGATCCGCAGGGCAGGGTGCCTGAACAGCTCGACATCCGCGGCTACCCCACGACCCTGATTCTCGACGCCGAAGGCCATCTGCTGCATCGGCGCAGCGGTGAACTCTCGGAGGCGAGCCTCAAGGCCCTGCTGCCGCCACCGGCATGAGGTCCGCCTCGCGCGTGCACATCACGCGTCAGGCGAACCCCGCGGCACGATCGCATCTCCTCGCGGCTGGTCGAGCGGTTTTGGCAACTGGCTCGAATCCAAGGCGTACCTAGCCGGACGCAGAGGCTTGGCATTCCGCCTCGCGGCTTCGCGCGCAGCCCCGACCAAGCCCCGGAAACGCTGGTCGGTGTCGGTCTACCGGCTGTCTGGCACGTGCGGAACTTGCTGCAAGCCCGCGATACTGTTGGCATCGGAGCAAACCGGAGCGTTCCATGACACCGTTCACCAAGCGGCCACCATCCGGCGTGACATTGATTGAACTGATGATCGTGCTGGTGATTCTCGGGATCGGTACAGCCTTGGCACTGCCAGCTTTCAACGACGTTATTCGACAGTCGCGCGTTTCCTCGGAAGTCAACGAGCTTTTGGCGGCGATCAATCTGACCCGCAGTGAGGCGCTGAAGCGTGGCCAGACCGTGCTGATGTGCGGCTCGTCTGATCAGGCCACCTGTACAGGTGATTTCTCGGGCGGCTGGATCGTCTGGAACGACGCGAACTTCGACAATGCTGTTCAGAACGCGGAGATCATCACGGTTCGTTCGGTTTTGACAGAGCGCGTTGAGCTTGCCGGTAGCGTGGACCGCTTCGGCTTTGACCGCCGCGGCCTGCGGATGGCGGCGGCTGACGTCAGCTTTCAGATCCAGCCTCATGCCTGCGTTGCAGGCAAGCTTCAGCAGCGACGGATCGATATTGGATCGGGCGGTCGCGTCACCAGAACGGAAGCCGGAGCGTGTCCATGAAGACCACAGCCTTGCGTAATCGACAGCGCGGCTTCTCGCTTATCGAGATCATGGTGGCGGTGCTTGTCATGTCCATCGGCTTGCTGGGTCTCGCAGCGCTTCAGGCGACCGCTCTGTCGAGAGGTGCGAGCGCGGATCAGCGTGCCCAAGCGGTCAATGCGGCTAGTGAGTTGATCGACATGGTGCGTGCGAATCGTGGAGAGGCAAACCGGTATGCCGGAGCTTTTGCCACCGGCGCTTGTAATGCTGCGTTGCTTCCCCCGTTCGGCGTGCCCGCCGGTAATTCAATGGCCATTCCTGAGCGAAATGCGTGGGTCAACAACGTTCGCTGCAGCCTTCCGGGGGCAAGTGGCAACGTGCAGATTGCAGGGGGTGTGATCGACGTAACGATCGCTTGGGCGGACGCCCGTTGGGAGGAAGATGCTGCAAACCAGGCCACGGTCGTCCAGATCAGGAGTCAGCTCTGATGCGTGCCATGATGTCCAATAACCTGAAAACTCGCGGTCTCTCACTCATCGAGATCATGGTGGCACTCGCCATCGGATCCTTCTTGTTGTTGGGGATCATGCAGATATTCTCGGGCAGTTCAGCCGCATTTCGCACGAATGAGGCAAATAGCCGGATTCAGGAGTCTTCGCGGTTTGCCATGGATTTTCTGCGGCGTGATCTTCGCATGGTCGGCCATTTGGGCTGCGTCAACGACCGGACTCACTTTGCGCCTGGAGTCGTCCCCACGCTCTTCTCCACTTTCTTTGATGCCGCCGCCGGGCAAACCTTTACTAACGCGCCGCTTCCGCTGCGATTCGATCTTTCGATCCAAGGCTACGAGGCGCGCAACACCCAGCCCGGTCAGCTCGTCAATATCGCCGCCAACCCCGCGGTCGGAGCTGCTGCAGACTGGGTGCCGGCATTGCCAGCGCCGATTCTCGCGCTCAATCCACTGGCTGGGAGCGACGTCGTCGTGCTCAGGTATTTCAGCGCTGAAGCGGTGCGTTCCTACGGACCAGCGCGGACCACGTTCACAACGCCGGATCCGGTGACTGGTCAATTCACATTCAATGTCAGCTTTGCCCCTTTCCCTGTCGAGGCGCGCCGTTTCTACGGTGCTGCTGATTGCCAGCGTGCGCGTGTCTTCCAGCTGTCCACCGCAGCCGGGCTCCCGGGCGTGGTTTCGGTGTTGGGCGCGAATGGTGCGAACGTGGTCGGATTCGGTGCGATGGAATCGCTCGACGGCTTTCGCGAGTTTTTTGCTGCGGAATCCGTGGTGTTCTACACCGGACGCGGCGTCAGCGGCGAGCCCGCCCTGTTCCGTGCTCGGCTCGCCAACTCTGGCGGTTGGGTTGGAGAAGAGATCGTAGAAGGAGTGGAGAATCTGCAGGTCCTCTACGGTTTCGACCCACAGTTGCGCGACCTTACTCGGGACTACGTCACCGCCAATACCGTTGACGCGCTTCCTGGTGCGGATGCTGCGAAGTGGTTGCAGGTCTCATCGGTTAAGGTCGGAATCCTCGTTAGAAACCCTGGCGTCTCCAATACGCAGCGGGCCGCTCAGCCTTTCAGGCTGATGGGGCTTAGCTTGCAGGCTCCGCTCGCTGCTCAAGAGCCCATTCCTCGTTTGCGGCGCGCCTACGAGACGACTGTTTCACTAAGAAACCGGCTGAGGACGATCTAAGCCATGACTATCGAATTGCGATCCAGAGGTCGCCAGCGCGGCGCTGTGCTGTATATCAGCTTGGTCTTGCTGATTCTGTTGACCTTGCTGGGGCTTGCCAGCATCGGCGGAACCATCCTGCAGGAGCGAATGGCAGGAAACTACCGGGTGCAGCAGTTGGCCTTCCAGAACGCCGAAGCCCGACTCCGCGCAGCCGAGCGGACGGCGTTGGCTTCTGCACTCGCTTCGGTTGCCATCGTGCCAAGTGGTTTCGACTCTGACACCCCCACTGATCCCGCGAGTGTTGAGTACTGGGCTCGCCGCGACCCTGCGGCAGAACGAGAGCGCTTCGCCGACATCTGCGGGCCTGCAGGATTCTGCAGTTTGACCAGCGGCACTGGCGGTAACACGCCTGTCGTGGATCAGGTTTTGCAAGTTTCAGTGGCGTCCTTTGACAGGCCAGCCGATCCCACTACGGCATCGGTCCTGCAGAGCATCTTTGTGCCGTGACGGCGCGCCAGGCAACGAGGAAAACGCAATGAAGACACTTCTTCAAAACGCGGCGGCGACGGCACTGCTGACTTTCGCAGCCGCGCTAAGTGCACCGGCTTTCGCAGTGCCCGGCCCTTTGGATATCGCTCAAGACCCGCTTTATCTGACGGGTCCTGTGCCGCCCATGAATATGATCGTCATGGGACGCGATCACAAGCTGTACTATGAGGCGTACAATGACGCGACCGACCTGACCGGAGACGGACAGCCGGACATCGGCTACAAGCCGCAGCGCATCGATTACTACGGCTACTTTGACTCGTTCAAGTGCTACGACTATTCGGGTGGGCAGTTCGTGCCCGCCGCGGTGACGGCTAACAAGAGGTGCAGCGGTCGCTGGAGCGGTGATTTTCTCAATTACCTGACTACTTCGCGCATGGATGCTTTGCGCAAGGTGCTTTACGGTGGTCGTCGCTCCACCGATAGCGCAACAGCGACGGTGCTCGAACGTAGCTATATCCCGCAGGACGCACACAGCTGGGGCAAGGAATACCAAAGCATCGCACGCGACGGTTTTGACATCCGTGAGTATGCTCCGTTGGGTTTGCCGGCTGCGGGACGCTACCATTTATTCGCCAACACCAGCTTGCGCGGCGCCCCAGGTAACCCGCTCCTGCGAGTTCTGACTGGGACTCAGAGGCGCGTCTGGGAATGGCTCTCGATCGAGCAGCCGGTTGCAGGAGATCAATGCGTTCAAGGCACGACTCGGGTCAACTGCACTGCTGACGGTTCCGTTCGTACGGATTACAACGTGAGAGTCAGCGTCTGCGTTGCAGGCCTGCTCGAGCCCAACTGTAGGGTCTACCCGAATGGCACAGGTAAACCTATCGGGCTGCTTCAGCGCTATGGCGAAGACAATCAGATGCTGTTCGGCCTGCTCACGGGCAGCTACATCAACAATACGCAGGGCGGAGTCCTCCGCCGCAACATGGGTCGATTCTCGTCTGAAGTCATCCCGAATACTGGGCAGTTTTCGAACTTTCAGGGCATCGTTCGTACCATTGACGCGATGCGTATCGTCGATTTCCGCAACGACGCGTTCTCCTACCAGGGCGGTTGGGTTTCCAATCAGCCGATGACTCCCGCCAACTTTCCCGACTGGGCCAACCCCATCGGCGAAATGATGTACGAGTCCTTGCGCTACTTCGGTGGCAAAGCGGCTCCGACGCCTGCGTACGTTGCGAACATCACAGGCGGAATCGAAACTGTGACCGTGCGCAATCCAGCCAGCACGTTGAGCCTTCCGGCGCCTGCTTGGAACGACCCTTACGCGCGTGATGGCGGCCAGCCCTGGTGCTCGCGCCCGGCCAATTTGGTCATCAGCGATACCTCGCCTTCATTCGATTCGGACTCCGTGCCCGGGAGCGCGTTCGCGACCTTCTCGGGTGATTTGGCTGGCTTCAATGCGACAAGCGAGGCCAACGCGATCTGGGCGGCGGAGCACGGCGGCTCTTCCATGCACTTCATCGGAACTTCGGGTGCGGTGTCTGACAGTACGCCTTCTCCGAAGCTCGTAAGTGGTCTTGGCAATGTCCGAGGCCTCTCGCCCGAGGAGCCCACTCGTCAAGGGTCCTACTATGCCGCCTCGGCGGCGCGTTTCGGGCAGCGCTCCGATCTGCGACCGGATCTGCGAGGCACCCAGAATCCGCAGACATACGCCGTTGCGCTCGCTTCGCCTTTGCCCAAAATTGAGTTTCCAGTGGGTAATGGGCGGATCACGCTGGTTCCTTTCTCCAAGTCGACTTCGGGTACCTTCGGCGGCACCATCAACGCCGGTCAAGGACAGTTCCAGCCGACCAACCAGATCGTCGACTTCTACATCGAGCGCTGGGCCAACACGGATGCCAGCAACATGGATCTGACTCTGAACGGCGGCCGCCCATACGCCAAGTTCCGGGTCAACTACGAGGACGTCGAGCAGGGCGCCGACCACGACATGGACATGATCGTGTCCTACACCCTGCAAGTTGACACCCTTGGGAGGCTGCAGGTGCAGCTGGTCTCCGAGTACGCAGCGGGTGGCATTGAGCAAGCTGCGGGTTACGCGATCTCAGGCTCCAACGCGGACGGCGTGTATATCGAGGTTCGCGACTGCGACACTGCCACACCGGCTACGCCTGCAGATCTGACGATGGGGGCTGGGGTGACTACGTGCTCGGGCAATGGACCGGCCTATGACGCCGCCGCAAACACCGGCACTGGTCGTCGCGGCACGGTGTACTTCCTGAGCACCCCAAATTGGGGCACCGCCCGCCCCAATGGCGCGACGGGCCCGATTCAGGCTGCCGTCACTCCGGGCCAGTGCGCGCTCACGACGGGACGCCCTGCGCAGTGCGCCTGGGGGCTGCCGCTTTCTTCTACCCGTACCTTCACGTCGACTGCTACTCCTGCGGCAACCGTGCTGCAGAATCCGCTGTGGTACGCAGCGAAGTTCGGTGCGGATGCCAATACTGAGCTGGCACCTGGCGCCAATCCTGGCAACTACTTCCTGGTCACCAATGCGGCTACGCTTGAAACGCAGCTCTCGGCCTTGTTCAACCAGATTCTTCAACTCTCTCAATTCGCGGGCGGCATTGCATCGAACGGAACGCGCATTGATGCGGGCTCGATGGCTTATATTCCTGAGTTTGACACGCGCGATTGGACGGGTGATCTCTCTGCCTACCGCATCAGTCCGTCTGGGGTCATCGCTTCCGAACCGGAGTGGCGGGCGAGCCAACGCATTGTCGAACAGGGACCTGCGACTCGGCGCATTTTCACCCAGCGTGTGCAGTCCACCGCTCCACTCACGCTGCAGAAGATCAGCTTTAGTCTGGGCGCCGGAGGTTTCGCCAACGCAGCGCAAGCACAGAGCGATCTGGGCATTACAGCCGCCGATGTCGCTCGATACGGTTCCGTGCAGAACATCATCAGCTACCTGCGCGGAAATCGTTTCGAAGGGGGTAACCCCCTTGAAATTCGAGACGGTGGCGTCATGCGCAACCGGTCGCGCGTAGTGGGCGACATCCTCGGCTCGCAGCCGGCTGTGATGGGGCGCGAGGACTACGGTTGGAGCATCCTGCCGGGCTCGCCTGGCGAGCTCTACCGAGACTTCCTTGCAGCGAAACAGACGCGCACGCCGGTGGTGTTCGTAGGTGCCAACGATGGCATGCTGCATGCGTTCGATGGGCGCATGCGTGCCCTCGGCGGCGGCGCTGAGATGTTTGCTTACGTTCCGTACGCCGTGCATGCGAATCTCAAGCGGCTGCCAGACCCCGACTACTTCCACCGCTATTTCGTGGATGGATCACCCCGCATCGGGGACGCCCTGCTCGACGGTCAGTGGCGCACCGTCCTGCTCGGAACGACCGGTGCTGGTGGGCGGTCGGTGTTTGCTCTGGATGTCACCAATCCTGAGTCGTTCGGTGCCAACAACATTCTCTGGGAGTTTACCGGGCTCAACGATTCAGATCTGGGCGCCACCATCGGCCAAGCCCAGCCAGTGAGACTCACCAGCGGCCGCTGGGTGGCAATCTTCGGAAACGGCTATAACAGCAGCAACCATCGCGCGGCCTTGTTTGTGCTTGACCTTCGTACTGGCGAGGTGCTTCGGAAGTTTGTTGTTGGTGGCGGCAGCGCGACTGATCCGAATGGTCTCGCGCAGCCAGTTGTGCTGGGTGCCACGGCTGGATCAATCGGCTCCGATCTTGCCTATGCAGGTGATCTGCACGGCAACGTGTGGAGATTCGATCTCAGTGGTGAGCCGTCCGAGTGGTCCGTTGGTGTTGGCGGTCAGCCGTTGTTCTCTGCGAGGGATGCCAACGGTAACCGTCAGTCGATCACGGGTGGCCTTGACGTAATCGCCCATCCTGAGCGCGGTCGCCTAGTCTTCTTCGGGACCGGCCAGTACTTCCTGCGTGGCGACAACGTCGTGCCATCCAATCCGCAGATTCAGAGCTTCTACTCGATCTGGGACGACAACCAGGTGGTTTCAGGGCGCGCGGATCTTGTGGAGCAGCGGATCACGAGCGAGAACCCTGCTACCGGCTTCCGGAGCACTACCAACAACCCTGTTTCCTGGGCAACCAAGAAGGGTTGGTTCATGGATCTGAGGGTGCAAGGGCAACCCGCATTGGGCGAACGCTTCATCAGTCGGCCGCAGGTCCGTCTGGGTAAGGTGTTCTTCCCCACGTTCCGCCCGACTGGTGACCAGTGCAGCCCCGGTGGTGAGAACGTCCTTATGGTGCTGAATGCCACCTCCGGCCGTGCTGGAATCGTTGTGCCGCCCGGGGGTACGGCTCCCGACTGTGGCGCCAACTGCGGAGGCGTGAACTTGCCGCCTGGCCCGCCCAGTGCTCCTCCCCCGGTGATTATCTCGCCGCCTGGAAACGGACAGTGTCGACCTGGCATCGACCCTGGCTGCAACCAGTGCGATCCTGCCACCGATCCTACTTGCACCTGTGCGCCCAACGACCCCACCTGTCTTCCGCCCAGCATTGTTGGCGGATCGGCCAACGTGTGCGGAAACTTTATAGTGCCGATCCCTGGCCAGCAGCCTCTTGTATTTGCTAGACCCTGCGGACGGCAGTCGTGGCGGCAGCTGCGGTAGGCGATCGAGGATGCGACCCGGGCCGCGTATTGCGGCCCGGGTTGCGCTTAAGCTCTCGGATTGGATGCGCTCGGTGCTCTCGATGTCGCGTTCGACCCGCGCTCTTGTAGTCGTCTCACCGGCCGCCTTTCATTCCCGGCGTGCCGGTTTACACAAGAATCATCAGGGGGTACGAGATGCGTATGCGTCAGCGCGGCTTCACACTGATCGAGCTGGTCATCGTTCTGTTGGTCATTTCGATTCTTGTCGCTCTGGGCTATCCGAGCTACCAGGAGCAGATCCGCAAGTCCCGGCGGGCGCAGGTCAAGGCGGACATGATGGAGCTAGCTCAGCTCGCTGAGCGTTGGTATACGACCAACACGACCTACCAGACCTTCGCCATTCCGGCGGGGCTCAACGTTTCGCCACGCACCGGGGGGACGGTTTACTACAACCTTCGGATCGAGGTTGCTCCTAGAGCCTTTACTCTCACCGCCGTACCTCAGGGTCCGCAAGCTCAGGATCGCTGCGGCACTTTGACCCTTGATCACGCCAACCGGCGGACACAGTCAACAGGCACCGCGGAAGAGTGTTGGTGATCTAGGTTTTGCTGCGGGTCGCTGGGCTGATGGCCGACGGCCCTGCTTCTGCGAGCCGCTGCGTCTCCTAGGGCAGGTCTGATCAACTTCCCCGCGGACTTGATGAGACGTCGCGAATCCGGCACTTGGCCGGAACTGGTCAGGTGGGACAGGCGCACGCGTGATCGAGCCGCGAGCGCCCCCTCCTTGGAGCGCGTGGAGCTCCGACAGATCCGACCTTGGGTAGCGGCCGTCGATTTGCCGAGATTTTGCGCCCCAGGGAAGCTCTGACCAACTCCAAGCTTGAGTTGAACGGAGTTCCTCCGGCGTCGTCTGCGAGCGGGAAGAACGCTCACAGGCCCCGGCTCGACCCTTGGGTTCATCGAGCAGCACACATTTCCTGCGCCGCTCATCGACGAGCAGGACGAAGTGTGTTCAGCGAGTTTGCCGAACAGCTTGGAGCACGTGCTGCAGGCGCTTGGGCCCTTCCTCAATGCGCTGAAGGCGCTGGCGGTGGAGTCGACCTACAACTGGTACTGGCTGGTCGATGGCCTGATGGATGCCGGCGTTGATGTTCGTCTGGTGAACACGGCCGCGATTCCGCAGTACGCAGGCCTGAAGCATGGCAATGACCACACGGATGCGCGGCATCTTGCCATCTGCTGCGCCTGAACCTGCTGCCCGAGGGCTACATCTACCGCGTGAGCGACGCGGCGTGCGCGATCTGCTGCGACGACGCTTTCTGCTGGTTCGCCAGAGCGTGACGCTGACCAATTCGCTGCAGAGTGCGTGGTCGCGGCGTATGGGCCACGGCATCCGCACCAACGACCTGCGGCAGCTGACCGGCGAGGCGATCGAGAGCACGTTCATGGACGTTCATGAGCGCCTGGCGGTGCTGTCAGAACTCAAGCTGTTGCAGTGTTTGCACAGCCAGGTCGACCAGATGGAACGCTGGGTGCTGGAGTCGATCCGTTGCACGCCCGAACTGCAAGCGCTGCGCAGCGTGCCGGGTATCGGTGTTGTGCTCGGTAGCACCATCCTCCTGGAACGGGCGAGATCTCACGCTTCGAAAGCGTCGGCGACTACGCCTCGTACTGCCGCATGGTCGAGAGCACGCGGCTCTCCAACGGCAAGAAGAAGGGCAGCGGCAACGCCAAGTGCGGCAACCGCTACCTGAGCTGGGCGTGGATCGAAGCCGCGAACTTCGCGATCCGCTTCAGCCCCGAGATCGCCGCTGGTTCGATCGCAAGGCGAGCAAGAAGCCGCGCCCGGTGGCGATCAAATCCGTGGCCCACAAGCTGGCACGCGCCGGCTACCACCTGATCAAAGACGGAGGCCACTTCGATGTGAAGCGGGCGTTCGGCTAAGCACACCGGCGGCGCCTGAGGTCGGAACATGGGGTTGGTTTGCAACCACCAGATCTGAATGATCCAGGCGTCGTCGACCCGATTCAAAGGCAGGGGCCGCCTGCCCGGCGAGCCAACGAAGGGTTGGACGCGCACCGCGCGAACCACGTTACCTGTGCAGCCAAACCGGCCACATGGACGCCAGGGCAGAACCGATGAGTGTTTGGGGCAGCGATGCCTGGGGCTCCCGAAGGAGCCTAGATCCAAAATGTGACTGGTGCGGCCAAGAGCCGCAGCCACACGTGAACACAGGCGGGGACGGTCAAGCCAAGAAGCGGGTCAGCAGGAATAGAGAGAAGCCCGGGAAGCGGGAGGAGTTTTGTCAGCCCTGTTGACACGGGCGGCGCAATGGCGACCTTGGGTAGCGGCCGTCGATTTGCCGAGATTTTGCGCCCCAGGGAAGCTCTGAACCAACTCCAAGCTTGAGTTGACGGAGTTCCTCCGGCGTCGTCTGCGAGCGGGAAGAACGCTCACAGGCCCCGGCTCGACCCTTGGGTTCATCGAGCAGCACACATTTCCTGCGCCGCTCTGGGTCTGTCTGCAGCTAGACTCCGTCGCTGGCAGTCGCGGGGTGATCACTGGGTCGCCCCCCCCCCCCCCCCCCCCCCCGCCACCGCCGCAGTCGAATCTCACCGTGCTTCGTGTCGAGCAGGAGAATGCCGTGTCGCGCTACCGAGCCTTTGCCATCCACTTCGCCGTCAGCGCCCTGGTGGTCGGAACTTTCATGGGTCTCGTGCTCCTGCTCTGGTACCCCCCCGATCTGCTGGCGTTCGCCTTTCCTATGCGCTTGTTCTTGACTCTTATTGCTGTCGACGTGGTCGCGGGGCCGGTTTTGACGCTCATCGTCTACAGGCACGGCAAGCCGGGGCTGCGCTTCGACCTTATCTGCATCGCCTTGGTGCAGTTGGGTTTCCTCGTCTATGGCGTGCACTCGGCGTGGACCACGCGTCCTGTTTGGCTGGTGGCGGCGGCGGGCCAGATTGACGTGGTCTTCGCCAACGAAGTGCTGCCTAAGGAGCTGGCCAAGTCAAAACTGCCGGATTTCCTCGAGCTGCCCAAGGACGGCCCGCGTCTGGCTGGGGCTCGGCTTCCTGAGGATCCCAAGGAGCGCGAAGCCTTGCTGATGGAGGCGCTGGCAGGGCAGGACATCAGCCGCCGCCCTGAGTATTTCGTGCCCTACGCTGAGGAGGCGGCGCGCCTGTTTGAACGCAAAGGGCGCAGGCTGGGTGACGGGCTGGAGCCTTTGGAGGTCGATATCGTCTCCAACCGCGGAGCTGGGTTCGTGCGGCTTGATGCCGCCACGGGGCAGCCGATCGACAGTCGACCAGATCCGCAGCTCCAGTAAGGTGGCGAGGGGGGCTCTCCACAGATCGAGGGCTCATTGCGTCGGGTCGCTCATCCACCCCACGGGGCCAGCGCCACAGGGCGCCTCCCTGAGGCTACGCCGTTCAAGGCTGTCGTGAACTCGATCGGTGGCTGCGAGCCTGACCTCCTCGGAAGTGTTCTCGCTGATTCAAACCCACGAGTTCGAACTTCAAAGGCGCCTTTCGTGGCGCGCGGCAAACTTGATCTGCTGGGCGTTGCTCTTGGGTCAGCGACTCGTCCGACGGGTTCCCCCACGGCAGGGACTTACGCTGATCGGAGATGGCAGAAGCGCGTCGACTGCGAAGTGGCGCGGCTGTCGGCAGCCAAGGGTCCTGGAACGCGCGCCGGAGGCAAGCGGGCAGTGCCGCCAGGCGACAGATTTCCGGCGGCTCCGCGGCCAGTCGTTGTCGGCTCAGCTTCCGTGCGCGCTTCGGAAGTTATCTATGGAAGTGCAAGAGATGTCACTTCTTCGCTGCGAGCTTGGCAGCGGTCTGTCGTCCGGCAAGGGTTCTCTTGTTTAGTTTTGTAACGGCAAGTGACGCGAAGCGGCAGTCTTCGCCCTCAATTCCGACGGAGCGGAGGTGCCGGGTTCTAGGCTCTGTGAGCGGCCGCACGCGTGTGCCTTCTGCGTACCGGGTGGTTCTCCAGGATTGGCTGCAAAGGGCCGCAGAACACCCGCATAAATCACTTCGTGATGCTCTCTGCTGAAGTTGGCACGCAAGCTGCTAGGCTTGTGGCGCGCATGCAGTGAGGCTGGCTGAAAGGGCCAGGGAGTCGGGCGGAAGCCACCTCTACAGCCTGCGTACACATGACTCAGAATGATTTCCCGGGAGACACACCATGCAAAAGATCCACAAGGGCTTCACCTTGATTGAACTGATGATCGTGATCGCGATCATCGGCATCCTGGCCGCGATCGCAATCCCTGCGTACCAGGACTACACCATCCGCGGCCAGGTGTCTGAAGGCCTGACGATGGCAGCCTCCGCAAAGGCCCAGGTCTCCGAGTTTTACTCCCAGCGCGGTGTCGCTCCGGCTGATCGCACGAAGGCGGGCATGACGGCCAACGCGACCGACACGGCCGGCAACTACGTGAAGTCGCTGGACGTGGCCAACGGCGTGATCACCGTGACCTACAGCACCACTGCTCCCCAGCGCGCGAACAAGCAGATCGACACCAAGACGATCACTGTGGTCCCCTACGTGTCGAAGGACGGCACGGTGTCTTGGAAGTGTCGCGCCGTGGGTTCGACCGCCGCGCCGACCGCGACGATCATGCCGGGTGCTGCCAACGCTGTGGGCGATGTCGAGGCCCGCTTCGCTCCCGCAGAGTGCCGCGAGTAACTGTTTCTCTCTAGGTGGACGCGAAAGGGCCTTCGGGCCCTTTCGTTTGTGCGGTGAGAATTGTTGAACGCCTTGACTGTCCGCGGGAAGCCAGCTTCAAGGGAATCTCTGAACAACGCGCCGACATCCCTCCGCAGCGCCCTCGGCAGAGTTGTTTCGGATAGCTCCACTTGTCTCAGCAGCTTGCCGACCTGGCTCAAGCTCCGCTTGAGGTCAGTGATACCACTTTGGTTCGGGTTTGTAACCGCATGTGACGCGATGCGGCAGTCTCCGACCGCGATCCCGTTGGCGTGGAAGCGCCCGACTCTAGGCTCTGTGAGCGGGCGCACGCGATTGTCCGCCGAGTAACCAAACTGCTCGGAACGACAGGCTGCAAAGGGTGGTAGGACACGTGATCAGGCCACTCCGTGACCCGCTGCGCTGTAGTTGGCACGCAAGCTGCTAGGCTTCCTACACGCAAGCGGTGAGATTGGCCAAATGGGTCAGGGAATCGGGTGCAAGCCATCTCGACAGCCTGCGTATTCACCGTCTAAACACTTTCTCCCGGGAGACATACCATGCAGAAAATCCACAAGGGCTTCACTCTGATTGAGCTGATGATCGTGATCGCGATCATCGGCATCCTGGCCGCGATCGCAATCCCTGCGTACCAGGACTACACCATCCGCGGCCAGGTGTCTGAAGGCCTGACGATGGCAGCCTCCGCAAAGGCCCAGGTCTCCGAGTTTTACTCCCAGCGCGGTGTCGCTCCGGCTGATCGCACGAAGGCGGGCATGACGGCCAACGCGACCGACACGGCCGGCAACTACGTGAAGTCGCTGGAGGTGACCAACGGCGTGATCACTGTGACCTACAGCACCACCGCTCCCCAGCGCGCGAACAAGCAGATCGACACCAAGACGATCACTGTGGTCCCCTACGTGTCGAAGGACGGCACGGTGTCTTGGAAGTGTCGCGCCGTGGGTTCGGTCGCCGCGCCGACCGCGACGATCATGCCGGGTGCTGCCGACGCTGTGGGCGATGTCGAGGCCCGCTTCGCCCCGGCAGAGTGCCGCGAGTAACTGTTTCTGCCTAGGTGGACGCGAAAGGGCCTTCGGGCCCTTTCGTTTGTGCGCTGGGGATTGTCATAAACTGTGACGGCGTCCGCGAAGCGAGCAGCTATGCTCGGGTTTCGCCTAATGCTTTACTGCAGCCGCATGCGGTAAAGTCCTGTTCAGACTGGTAAAGCGCGGAGCAACACCCATGAACGGTCCAGCCGCCGTCAACCTGGTGGGCATCACCGGTATCGCCCGCCGTCTGGTGCAGGATGGCCACTTGGGGGAGGCAGAGGCACGTCGAGCGCTGGATGAGACCGCCAAGGACAAGGCCCCGATCACCCAGTGGCTCTTGGGTCGCGGTCTCGTATCGGGCAGCCAGATCGCCCAGGCACAGGCCATCGAGTTCGGTATGCCCATGATCGACGTCGTGGCGATGGATGCTACCCAGATGCCGGTCAAGCTGATCGACGAGAAGTTGATAACCGCTCACAAAGCGCTGCCGTTGTTCAAGCGCGGTAACCGGCTGTTCGTTGGCATCGCGGATCCGACCAACACCCGTGGCCTGGACGAAATCAAGTTCGCCGCGAACCTCGTCGTCGAGCCCATCCTTGTCGCCCAAGACCAGCTGGAAAAGGCGATCGACGTCGCCTTGAGCGCGGCCGATGCATCCGTCGGCGGGCTCGAAGACGATGAGGGCCTCGAGAATCTAGAACTTGGCGATGCGGGCGAAGAGGGGGATGCCGCGGGCGGCGTTGACGCCAAGGGTGACGACACTCCGGTGGTGCGCTTCGTCAACAAGATGCTGGTGGATGCCATCAAGCGCGGCGCCTCGGACATCCACTTCGAACCCTACGAAACCGAGTACCGCGTGCGCTTCCGAATGGACGGCATTCTGAAGAGCGTCGCCAAGCCGCCGATCAAGCTCAGCCCGCGCATCTCTTCCCGCCTAAAGGTCATGTCCGCGCTCGACATCGCGGAGCGCCGCGTGCCGCAGGACGGCCGCATCAAGCTCAATTTGTCCAAAACCAAGTCGATGGACTTCCGCGTCAGCACGTGCCCGACTCTGTTCGGCGAGAAGATTGTGCTGCGTATCCTCGACGGCTCGGCCGCCAAGCTTGGCATCGATAAGCTCGGCTACGAAGACAACCAGAAGCAGCTGTTTCTGGATGCCATCGAGAAACCCTACGGCATGGTGCTTGTCACCGGCCCGACGGGGTCTGGCAAGACGGTGTCCCTGTACACTGCGCTCAATATCCTCAACACCGAGGGCCGCAACATCAGCACGGTCGAGGATCCGGTCGAGATCCGCGTGCCGGGCATCAATCAGGTGCAGCAGAACAACAAGCGCGGCATGACCTTCGCTGCTGCACTGCGCAGTTTTCTGCGTCAGGACCCGGACGTGATCATGGTTGGCGAGATCCGCGACCTTGAAACGGCCGAGATCGCCGTCAAGGCTGCGCAGACCGGCCACATGGTGCTCAGCACTCTGCATACCAACGACGCTCCGCAGACCGTCAGCCGCCTGATGAACATGGGCATCGCGCCCTACAACATCATCAGCTCGGTGACCCTGGTGATCGCGCAGCGCCTGGCGCGCCGTCTCCACGACTGCAAGCGCCGAATTGAGCTGCCCAAGCCTGCGCTGCTTGCTGAGGGCTTCACCGAAGCCGATATTGCCAGCGGCATGAATCTCTATGAAGCCGTCGGATGCGACGAGTGCAACGAGGGCTACAAGGGCCGCACCGGCATCTACCAGGTGATGCCGCTGACAGAAGAGATCCAGGCGATCATCCTGCAGGGCGGCAACGCCATGCAGATCGCCGCTGCCGCCGACCGCTCGGGCATCAACGACCTGCGCAAATCGGCCCTCCTCAAAGCGCGCAACGGCGTCACCAGCCTTGCCGAAATCAACCGCGTCACCAAGGACTAAGCCATGGCCGTCGCCACCAAAACCGCCGCGCGCCCCGCCAAACCCCTGCCCAAGCGCCAGGGCAGTGAGCTGCAGCCCTTTGTTTGGACCGGAAAGGACAAGCGCGGCACCGTGATGAAGGGCGAGCAGCTCGCCAAGAACGCCAACCTGCTCAAGGCAGAGCTTCGTCGACAGGGCATCACGCCCAGCGCCGTCAAGCCGAAGGCCAAGCCGCTTTTTGGTGCGGCGGGTTCGACGATCACGGCCAAGGACATTGCGATCTTCAGCCGTCAGATCGCCACCATGATGAAGTCAGGCGTGCCCTTGGTGCAGGCCTTCGAGATCATCGCCGGCGGCCAGAAGAATCCGCGCATGAAAACGATGCTGGAAGACATCAAGTCGACCATCGAAAGCGGCAGCACTCTGCACGAGGCGCTGCAGAAGCACCCGGTGCAGTTCGACGAGCTGTATCAGAATCTCGTGCGCGCCGGCGAGGGCGCAGGTGTGCTCGATACGGTCCTGGACACCATCGCGACGTACAAAGAAAACACCGAAGCGCTGAAAGCCAAGGTCAAGAAGGCTTTGTTCTACCCAGCCGTAGTGATCGTTGTGGCCATGCTGGTGTCGGCCATTCTGCTGATCTTCGTGGTGCCGCAGTTCGAGCAGGTGTTCAAGGGCTTCGGCGCTGAGTTGCCCGCGTTCACCCAGATGATTGTGAGCGCCTCCCGGTTCATGCAGGACTACTGGTGGATGATTCTTGCGATCGTCGTCGGCGCGATCGTGGGGTTGGTTCAAGCGAAAAAGCGGTCGGTCAACTTCGCCCGCTTCCTTGATCGCGTCCTGCTCAAGGTGCCTGTGATCGGCCAGATCATGCACAACTCGGCGATCGCTCGCTTTGCTCGCACCTTGGCCACCACTTTCCGCTCGGGCGTGCCCTTGGTCGAGGCGCTGGAAACTGTGGCCGGTGCCACGGGCAACATCGTCTATACCGATGCCGTAAACCGCATCCGCCAGGATGTCGCGGTGGGCTACCAGCTCAACCTGTCCATGCGACAGGTCAACCTGTTTCCGCACATGGTGGTGCAGATGACCGCGATCGGCGAAGAGGCGGGCGCGCTCGACACCATGCTGTTCAAGGTGGCGGAGTTCTACGAGCAGGAAGTGAACAACGCCGTGGATACCCTAAGCAGCCTGATCGAGCCCTTCATCATGGTGTTCATCGGCATCATCATCGGCGGCATGGTGATTGGCATGTACCTGCCGATCTTCAAGCTCGCTGGCGCCATCTGAGGCCGGTCGCCGCGTGATCCCCCTTCTGTTCGAGTCGCCGGCGCTGGCTGCGACCATCGCCGGCCTCTTCGGCTTGCTGGTTGGCAGCTTCATCAATGTAGTGATCCTGCGCCTACCACCGCGTTTGGAGTGGGAGTGGCGCCGTGAGTGCGCGGAGCATCTGGCCGACTGCGCGAGCCGCGCTTCGCCTTCGACCTCAGGCGTGAGTCCAGAGTCCGTCGTTTCGGCCCAAGGTACGAGCTCGCCGACAGAATCGGTCTCGCATGAACCCGCGGACGGCCACGAACCGGGCCTAGTCGAGTCGACGGGAGTTCGCCCTGAGTCTGTGCCGGTCGACTTCTCGCCCGCCGGTTCCGATGACGAGGTGAACGCATCGAGTCGCATCGATGCGGTTTCGGGGCTGGAGCGCGCACGGCTTGGGTGCGATCAGCGCCCGGGCTGCGGTGATCGGACAGCAGAGTCGATCGATCCCGAACCCCCTGGCATCGTCTTTGAACCCAGTCACTGCCCGGCCTGCGGAATGCGGCTCAAGCCGTGGCACAACGTGCCGGTGCTCAGCTGGCTCGCCCTGCGTGGCCGCTGTGCCGGCTGCGGCACGCGCATCAGCGCTCAATACCCGGCCGTTGAGCTGTTGACCGGGGTGGCCTTTGCCATGGTGGTCTGGCAGTTCGGTCTCGGTTGGCAGGCGCTGGCCGGTCTGGTGTTCACGGGCTTGCTGATTGCCATGAGCGGCATCGACGCGCGCACCACGCTTCTGCCGGACAGCTTGACGCTTCCTTTGCTGTGGCTCGGACTGCTGGCCAGCACGCAGGGCGACGCGGATCAGGGGCTGTTTGTGCCGATGGATCAGGCCATTCTTGGCGCAGTGGTTGGCTACTTGGCACTCTGGAGCGTGTTCTGGGTCTTCAAGCTCGTGACCGGCAAGGAGGGCATGGGCTACGGCGACTTCAAGCTGCTCGCGGCACTCGGTGCCTGGTGCGGTGTGGCGGGTCTGCTTCCTATCGTGCTGATCTCGGCTTCCTTGGGCGCTGTGGTTGGCAGCTTGTGGTTGGCGTTCAAGGGGCGCGATCACGGCACGCCGATCCCCTTCGGCCCTTTCCTGTCGTTCGCCGGTTGGGTCTATCTGCTCTGGGGAGGGCCGATCCAGGCGCTGTATCTCGGACTGGTTCAGATCGGCTGACGCTCGACTCTTGACGCACGCGGCAGGCCGCGACTGCTTTGGGCGCTTGGGTTTGTCGGTCTATCGAGATCCACTCCGGCGAGGACGCGTAGACAGCCGGCTTTGCCGCATGGCTTAGCGGCGCCCCTGTTGCTACGCTTCACCCCTATCCAAGGAAACACGCACATGTCTGATCGGCGCTGGCTCATTCCTGCTCTTCTCGGCCTGTTTGTTCTGTCCGGCTTCGCGGGGCTGATCTACCAGTCGATCTGGTCGCACTACCTCGGGCTTACCCTTGGCCATGCGGCCTACGCGCAGACCCTTGTGCTAGCCATGTTCATGGGCGGCATGGCGCTGGGCGCCTGGCTCGTCAGCCGCTACGGCGAGCGACTCAAGCGCCTTGTCTTCGGTTACGCGGTCGTCGAAGGCGTGATCGGCCTGATGGGCCTTCTGTTTCACCCGTTCTTCATTGCCTACACGGACTTCTCGCAAAACACCGTCCTGCCAACGGCCGGTGGCTTGGGACTGGCTTGGCTTTGGCAGTGGGGTTCAGCGGCCGCGCTGATCGCGCCGCAGACCATCCTGCTCGGCGCCACCTTCCCCCTGATGAGCGCGGGCCTGCTGCGCTCGCGCATGGCCGGTGACGGCGAGGTGCTGGGCGGGCTTTACTTCACCAACAGCATTGGCGCGGCCGTCGGTGTGCTGGCGGCGACCTTTGTGCTGCTTCCCAAGGTGGGAATGCCGGGGGCGATGATGATCGCCGGCGCCCTGAATGTGCTGGTTGCCCTGCTTGCATGGGGTCTCAGCCGAGCGATGCGCGAGGAGCAGCAGGCGATTCTCGCTCCCTCGGCGGGCGTCCAGGCGGGCGGCGCCGAAGCCACCGAGGTGCAGCAGCTGTATCGCGTGCTGCTGGGCTCCACCTTCCTATCCAGTGCGGCCTCGTTCTGCTACGAGATCGGTTGGGTGCGGCTGCTGAATCAGGCTCTCGGCACCACCTTGCACAGTTTCGAACTGATGCTGGCCACCTTCATCGCCGGTATGGCCTTTGGCGGGCTCTGGATCCGCAACCGCTCTGCTCATGTGAAGGACGTGGTGCAGTACGCCGGCTATGTGCAGGTACTGATGGGAGTGGCAGCGCTGATCTCGGTGCCGCTGCTGTCCTCGAGTTTCGACTGGGTCAGCTGGATGATGCGCGCGCTGTCGCGCACCGGCGAGGCCTACTCGCTGTATGCGCTGGGCACGGCGGCGATCGCCATGTTGATCATGTTCCCTGCTGCCTTCTTCGCTGGCATGACCTTGCCGCTGTTCACTACGGCCCTGCTGCGCAAAGGTGCGGGCGAAGCGGCGATCGGGCGGGTGTACGCAGCGAATACGGTCGGCGCGATCGTCGGCGTGATGTTCGCTGTGCATGTGTTGATCCCGCTGATGGGAATCCGGCTGACTGTCACCCTGGCAGCCCTAGTCGATGCGCTGATCGGCCTGTATCTGCTGCGCATGGTCAGCCCTGGCAGGATGACGCTTCCTGTGGCTGCGGCTAGCCTGGGCGCGGCGGCGCTCTTGGCTTTCAGCCTGACCCAAGGGCGATTCGATCCGCTGCAGCAGGTTGCGGGCGTGTTTCGTACGGGCATCGCCCGTTCCGATTCTGAAACCACGGTGCACTACCTGAAGGACGGGTCGACAGCGACCATCTCAGTGTTCGATACCGCGAGAAGTTCGGTGATCTCGACCAACGGTAAGCCCGATGCCTCGCTGACCCCCATGGGCAACAGCCCGACTTCGGACGAGATCACCATGCTGATGGCAGCGGCATTGCCGCTGTCCACCCATCCGAACCCTGAGGATGTTGCCATCATCGGCTGGGGCTCGGGCCTGACAACTCACACCATGCTCGGCAGCGAGGTGCCGAAGCGCGTCGACAACATCGAGATCGAGCGCGCGATGTGGGAAGGCGCCAAGCTTTTCGGACCTCGCGTCGCACGCGCCTACAGCGATACTCGCTCGCACGTGTACTTCGACGATGCGCGCACCTTCTTTGCGGCCGGCGATCGCAGCTACGACGTGATCATCTCCGAGCCCAGCAACCCCTGGGTCAGCGGGGTAGCCAGCCTGTTCACCGAGGAGTTCTACAGGTTTCTGCATCGCCACCTGAAGGACGATGGTCAGCTGATCCAATGGATCCAGACCTACGAAATCGACAATGCCATGGTCGCCACCATGGTGGCTGCACTGCTCGAAGTGTTTCCCAACTCGACGATCTATCTGACCAACTCCGCAGATCTGCTGATCCTAGCCAAGAAGGGGGATGGGGCTGTGACCTACAGCGATCTGCCTTGGCAGGACGAAACTTTGGCCGCCGAACTGGCACGTGTGGGTCTCGCCTCCAAGGCTGATCTGCAGGTCAGGCGGCTGGGTGGGCCCGCGGTGCTGAGGAGCTTCGTGCGTTTGCATGAAGCCGAGCCTCACTCCGACTTCTTCCCCACCGTGTCCTTGCGCGGCCCCATGACTCGATTCATGCGCGCTGAGGCGACCTTGTTCGCTCGCCACGCGTTGGTGGGCTTGCCTGCGCTCGAGGTTTTGGAGTGCTTCGATCGAACTCAGCTGAGCGGGAAGGTGTCGGCGGCGCGCGCCTCGAGTGTCGTCGAGAACTTCTTGCTCGCTCAGTCGCTTGCGACGTACCTGTTGTCACCAGGAGCGGAGGAAGCTCGTGATCTCTGGTTCAAGGAGCCCAACCTCGCTCTACGAATCTCTTACCTGGCGTCACCCGTTGGGCCTGTGCCGGAACTGGACCTCGCCGAAACCAGCGAACGACTCGCCGTCGTTGCCGCGATGACGATGAGCACGGTGGAGCCCGTTCAGCGCGCTCGGCTCTGGACCGAGACGCTCTGGATCCATCCTTCTCGCCTTGAATCCGAGGCCGTCCAGGCACAGCTGCGCGTGCTCAGTGCGGCCGCACGTCGCGATTGGGCTGAGACCTTGTCCGAAGCCGCTGCCTTGCTGGGCTCCGAACAGCTCGAGCAGCTGCATCCCATCGCCCGCGAGCAGATTCTTGCCTTCGCATCGTTGGCGTCCATCGCCACCGGCGGGTCTGAACGTGCCGCCGAGCTTGAGCGCGAGTATGGTGGGAAGGTGGTATCCGCCTCGATCGACGATGTGCGTTCCATGGTGTTGAGCTGGGGCGCTTCCGAGCAGTTGTGCAGCGGCGCGTCTGGAGAGCGTACGACTCGCTAGTGTCTTGGCGCGCCCCGGCTTTGCGTTGTCGATCTGCGGCTGACCCGGTCCCCACCGCTGCGCCGACCCGCAGATTCGCCTGTGGTTCGTCGGTCGAGCGCAGAGAGCCGGCTCGCGGCGAGTCGGTGTCCAGCAGGGTTGGCGATTGCACAACGCGCTGCCTGGCACATAGCCGACACTGAATCCTCGGCTTGTGTTGCCGCTTTGCGGACGATTCCCCCAAAGACCCCCTCTCCCTTGATGGAGAGGGGTTGGGGAGAGGGGACAAGCCCGCAGCAGGCTTTCAATCCCTCTCCAGCGACCGCTCTCCCGCAAGGGGAGAGCTGAGCTCAGCCACCACGGCCGCGCGGTCTGCACTTGGGCAGTGCGTCCCGATGACTTCGCTCCTGGCTGTCGTCGCCACCTCCTCGCCACCGGCCAGCCTCTACACTTGCGGCATGCATACGTCCTCAGATTCCGCTGCCCTGGCCGCGACGCCGCTGGATGTCCTTATCGTCGGCGGCGGCCTGGTCGGCAGCAGCCTTGCTTGTGCGCTGGATGGCGGGCCCCTGCGCGTGGCCCTGGTGGAGGCCAGCGCGCCGCAGCGCGAGCAGCCGCCGAGCTTCGACGAGCGCAACCTCGCACTCAACCGCTTGAGTCTTGATGCGCTGGAAGCGCTTGGCGTGCTGGCGCATTTGCACAGCCCGCCGGTGCCGATTCGTGGGGTGCACGTCAGCAGCGCAGGTGACTTTGGCCGCGTGCGGCTTGACGCGAAATCGCACGGCGTGGACGCCTTCGGCGGTGTGGTGGTGGCGCGCGAACTGGGTCAGGCCCTGCAGCGGCGTCTCGCGGAGTGCCGCAGCCTGCTGCGCCGCGCGCCGGCCACTGTGGTGGCTGCCCAGCGCGAAGATGACGCGGTGCGCGTCGATCTGGATAGCGGCGAGACGCTGCGGGCCCGCGTGCTGGTGATTGCCGAGGGCACAGACTCGATCTTGCGTGAGTCCCTCGGCCTGGGCTCGACCCGGAGCGACTACGGCCAGACCCTGTTCGTCAGCGTCGTCGAAGCGGATCGCTCGCACGGCGGCATCGCCTATGAGCGCTTCACCGCAGACGGCCCGGTGGCGATGCTGCCGCTCGCGGGCACTCGCTTGGGCAGCGTGCTCACGGTGCCCAAGGCGCAGGCAGAGGCCGTGCACGCGCTGGACGAGGCCGGCTATCTCGCGCTGCTGCAGCAGCGCTTTGGCTGGAAGCTGGGGCGGCTGCGCAGGGCAGGGCGGCGCAGTGCTTACGCCATGCGGATGGTCGTCGCGAATGCCCTGCACGGGCCGCGCTGTGTGGTGATCGGCAATGCCGCGCAAACCCTGCATCCGATCGGTGCGCAGGGCTTCAATCTCGGGCTGCGCGACGCGCTGACGCTGGCGGGCCTGCTCATCGACGGCAATGAGCTCGATGCGGGCTCGCCCACCCTGCTGGCCGAATACGCGCGGCGCCGCGAGTCGGACCGCGCGCGGACCCTCGATTTCAGCGACGGCTTGGCGCGCCTGTTCGCGCACACTGCCGCGCCGGTGCGCTGGCTGCGCGGGCTGGGCCTCGCGGCCTGCGATCACTTCACCGACCTCGCGCACCCGCTGGTACGCGGCGCAATGGGCGCCGAGCCTTCCGCGCTGGCGGCGCTCGAACAACTGCGGAGGCGCGCATGAGCCGCGCGCGGGCAGGGCATGAGGCCATCGTGGTTGGCGCCGGCATTGTCGGTGCGACCATCGCGCTGGGTTTGGCCCAGCAAGGCCGACGCGTGGTGCTGGTGGAAGCGCATGCGCCTGCAGAGTGGCGGGCGGAAGACGCGCTCGACCTGCGCGTGTACGCAATCGCGCCGGGCTCACAGGCGCTGCTGGAATCAGTCGGCGTGTGGCCGCAGATCGCTGCTGCCCGCGTGCAGCCCTACCGCGCCATGCACGTCTGGGATGCTGGCGGCGGGGCGCCCTTGCATCTCGACGCCGACGAGTCGGGTCTGCGCGCCTTGGGCCACATCGTCGAGGCTGGGCTGATCCAGTGGCAACTGTGGCAGGCGCTCAGTTCAGCGGGCGTCGATGTGCGGCTGGGGCGTGTGCAGGGCTATGCCGAGGAAGACGGCACCGCGGTGCTTGATCTGGAAGACGCCAGCCTGCGCGCGCCGCTGCTGATCGCCGCCGACGGCGCGCACTCTCCGCTGCGCGCGCTGGCCGGCATCGAGACCCGTGGCCACGACTATGCGCAGAGCGGTCTGGTGGCGTATCTGCGCACCGCACAGCCGCACCAGCACACGGCCTGGCAGCGCTTCCTGCCGACCGGCCCTTTGGCGGTGTTGCCCTGTGCGGACGAGCTCGTGTCGATCGTCTGGAGCTTGCCGAGCGCTGAGGCCGAGCGCTTGCGCGGTCTCAACGCCGATGCGTTCGAGCGTGAACTCACCCGCGCCTTCGATGCGCGGCTGGGCGCGATGCGCCTGGCGTCGGCGCGCGCGCTGTTTCCGCTGAAACTGCAGCTGGCCCAGCGCTATCGCAGCGGCCCGCTGCTGCTGGCCGGCGATGCCGCGCACGCCGTGCATCCGCTGGCCGGCCAAGGGGTGAACCTCGGCCTGCAGGACGCGCGCGAGCTGCTGGCGTTGTCGGCGGACGCCCGGTCGCGTGCCCAACCTCTGCACAGCCCGCGCCTGCTCGATCGCTATGCGCGTCGTCGGCGCAGCGAGAACCAGCTGGCGGCGTACAGCTTCGACGGTCTCAACCGGATGTTCTCCAACGATGCCCTGCTGCCGACCCTGCTGCGCGGACATGCCCTGGGTCTCGCGGGCGCAATCGCGCCGCTGCGGCGGCTGTGGGTCAAGCGCGCGAGTTCTGCCTAGCCTGCGGCCGGGCGAGGCGCAGCGTCAGCGGGGTGAAACGCTCGGTGGGTCAAGACCCACCCTATGCAGTTCACAGCCCGCTGCCAATGCGAAACCCATAGGCTGGGTCTTGACCCACCGAGCCTCTCATCCTGCATAGGGTGGGTCTTGACCCACCGCTGTTGTCGATCGCTTTCCGCGCCGTTGCCACCGTTGCGCTTCGTTGCCGATGCCCTTGCGAGGGCATTTCGACCTGCCGGCGCAATGCCTCAAGCTGCCGCCGCGCATCGTGCACGGGGCCACGCCCGCGCTTTCTGCGGACGACGCGAATTCCGCGGTGATCGATTCCACCAAACTTCGCGTGATTTCATCTAGCGCGCTTCGCCACGAACCCCAGATACACTTTCGCTGCGGCATCTGGATTTTTCGCACGCTCCGAGCCTTGCGATCGAGCCAGCGCACGGCGCCCGCGACAACGGTCTTGATCCGCGTCGCCCTGCGCCCCGCGACTCTCGTCGTGTCGAGGCCCGCGCCGCGTCCGCTTCGCCGCAGCCGGCTGTCGGCTGCGACTTGCTTCACCGATGCCCGCGCCAACACACTCGAACCCGAGTTTCGCCCGCTGCATTCGCGCCGACCCAGTGCGGCGTCACTTTCCTCCGGGGTGAGCATGAGCCGACACGCGGTGTCACGAGGCGCGCTCGATGCGCTGGCGCGCGCAGCGAAGCTGGATGCTCCAGCCAGCGCACAGCTCCTGGCCGAGGCCGGCGCATTGCCGACGATGGAAGAATGGCGCGCGGCGCTGCGCCGGTTCGCGCTGACTGCAGGCGTCCTGGCGCTGGGCTGCGGCGTGGTGTTCTTCATCGCTGCGAACTGGTCTGCGCTGTCGCCTGGCCAGCGGCTGGCCTTGCTGCAGGGGCTGTTCGCCCTGTGTATCGCTATCGCGCTGTGGCGAGCACCGCCTCACCCCGCAGGACGTGCGGCTCTGCTGTTGGGCTTCATTGGCGCTGGCGCGCTGTTCGCCCTGTTCGGGCAGACCTTCCAGACCGGCGCCGACGTGTACGAGCTGTTCCTGCTTTGGACGGCGCTGGGCCTGCCCTTCGTGATCGCCGCGCGCTGGCCGCCGGTCACCGCCGCCTGGCTGCTGGTCGGCAACCTCACGCTGTCGCTGATCTGCGGCGTGCTGCCGGGCCAGCATCCCCTGTGGCTGCTGCTCGGCTTCGGCAGAGAAAGCTGGGCGGTCAGCGTGCAGGTCCTGATGTTGCCGAACCTCCTGCTGTGGGCGTTCGCCGAATGGCGCGCGATGCACGTCCCGCGCATCGATCTCTGGCTGCCGCGCTGGTTGCGCCGTCTGCTGCTGGTGGCCGGGCTGGGCTACGGCACGTTTGTCGCGAGTCTGTCGATCATCGACAGCTCGGATGTTGCCGGGGTGGTTTCCGGCTATCTGATCGTCGCCGTGCTGGTCGGGGTTTTCTGCTTTCGCACGCGGCGCGAACCGCTGGGCCCGGTCGCGCTGGCGGCCAGCTTGGTGCTGATCGGTCTCGCAGTGCTGATCCACTGGATGCCGGATGGCGGCAGCGAAGTCGCCCTGTTCTTGCTGCCGCTGTGGGTGGTGGCTTCGTCAACCGTCGCCGGCGTGCTGCTGCTGCCGCTGGTGCGTCGCTGGGAGGCAGAGCGCCATGCAGACTGAGCCCCCAGCGCAGAACGCGCGGCTGTGGCGGTGGCTGGTCGAACGCGGCCTCGCGGCCGGCGAAGCGCCTGCGCCTGCGCCA
The DNA here is from genome assembly GCA_014946745.1 of Lysobacterales bacterium. Classification (NCBI taxonomy): domain Bacteria; kingdom Pseudomonadati; phylum Pseudomonadota; class Gammaproteobacteria; order Lysobacterales; species Lysobacterales bacterium. Next base: position 575,901 of record JADCRD010000001.1, read on the forward strand.
GAACCTGTCTGGTATCTCGGCCTCATGCTCGGCGCCGCCGCCTGGTTCGCGGGCCTGCTGCTGATGCTGGTGACCGTGCTGGTCTGGAACGTCACTGGCACGGAGTCGCTGCTGCCCTTGGCCCTGCTCTGGGGTGTGCCCGGGCTGCTGCTGCTCAGAGTGGACGGGCTCGGCATGTTTCCCTGGCAGCTGGGGTTGGCTCTGCTGGTCGCTGCCGAATGCGCCGCGGTGGCGGCAATCGGAAGTGCGCTCGATCGCGCCGAGCCCACACTGTTCGCCAGCGCGGCCTTGTTCGCATGCCTCGCTGCCGTGGCGGCGCGCCCCGCAGCGCGGGTGTTGAACGTGCTGGCGGCCTGCATCGCCTGGGTGATGGCCCTGCGCTGGAGCCTGTTGGGCGAGCCCTGGCTGTACTGGCGCGCCGAAGCCCCGCCCTCGCTGGCGGCCGCGCTGTGGGTCTGGCTGCTGTGCTGGGGCCCGATGCTGCTGGCCGCAGTGTGGATCGCACGCAGCGAAGCGCGCTGGATGGCCTCGCGCAGCTCCGAGCTGCTGCGCGCGGTGCTGATCGGCGTGATCCTCGCACTCGCCTTCGCCACGCCCCTGTCCGATCCGCTGGGCGGCTTCGTGTTTCGCGAAAGCGACGGCAGCCGGGACTGGCTGGCGCTGTGGCCGCTGCTCTCGCTGCTCGCCGCGTGTGCGGCTGCGGCGGTGGCCTTTCAGCAGCGTGCGCGTCTGCTGCTGGCGGCCTGTCTGCTCGGCTTGCTGGTGCACGTGGCGAGCTTCTACTACGCGCTGGGCGTGAGCCTGCTGGCGAAGTCGCTGGTGATGCTGCTGATGGGAGCGGCGCTGCTGGGCGCCGCCTACTGGCTGATCGAGGAGCGAGCATGAGCGATGCATCGGCGAACCTGGCGAGCACGCATGCAGCCGCAGCCGCAGTTCTGCGCGAGCGCCGGTGGGCGCGCGGCTGGACCGTGCTGGCCGCGGTGCTGGTGCTGGGGGCACTCAACTCGGCCTGGGCCGGCAAGGCCTGGGTGATCGAGAACGGCCGCGAGGTGCTGCTGCCGCTGGCGCCCATCGACCCCCGTTCACTGATGCAGGGCGACTACATGGCCCTGCGTTTCGCGCTGAGCGAGCAGATCGAGAGCGCGCGACTGCAGCAGACGGCGTCTGGCAGCGCAGCCGACGTTCGGGAGGGCGGTGTCGGCCGCGCTCCGGTCAAGCTCGATGCGCGCGGCGTGGTCGAACTCGACTGGGGCAACCCCACGCCGGAACTCAGCCTGCGCTTCCGCCTGCGCCAGGACCGCGTCTGGCTCGGCACCAACGCCTTCTTCTTCGAAGAGGGCGAGGTCGAGCGCTATCGCGATGCCCGCTTCGGCGTGTTCCGCGTCAACGCGCAGAGCGGCGAAGCTGTGCTGGTAGCGCTGGCTGACGAGGCGGGAACGCGTCTGTAGCCCACCGCGCTTGGCACGTTCCGCCATAGGGTGGGTCTCGACCCACCGCCCCTCAGACACACGACGCGCCGCGGCCCGCAACTCCACCCAAGCCCAGCACTGTGCGAGAGTCAGCGGTAGGTGTCGTTGCCGGTCGCTTGCGGTACGGCATGTGCTGCAGGGCCGCTACAAAGCCATCCTGGTCGACAAGGACGCCTACCTCACCGAGCTGCAGCGCTGCATCGTGCTGAACCCGGTGCGCGCAGGGTTGTGTGGCGGTACTGGCGATTGGCGCTGGAGCAGCGATCCGGCCGTGATGGGGCAGGCCAAACCTTTGCCCGGTCTCGCGGCGGATCGCACGCTGTCGCTGTTCGGCACAGAGCGCGCCGCCGCCCGTTCGGCCTTCGCGCGATTCGTGGCGGAAGGCGTCGGGCAAGCGTTCGAACCCGACGTGCAGGCGCAGAGCTTCCTCGGCGATGAGGCCTTCGTCGCCAAGGTGGCGAACGCGGTCGAGCCCGTCTCGCCTGAAGTCCCCCGCCGCCAGCGCCTCGCGCCCACGCTGCGCCATATCGAATCGGAAGCCCCCAATCGCAACGAAGCCATCCGCCGCGCTTACGCCACGGGTGCCTACACGCTGGGCGAGATCGGTGCACACTTCGACCTGCACTACGCGACGATCAGCCGGATAGCGCGGCGAGGCTCAGGCGACTGATGCGTCGAGTGGGGCCTCTCTCGGTTTTTCGGCGTTCGTGTGCAGCCTCGCTGGCTGGATCAAGCCCGGATCTGCGACCGTGGCGTGCTTGATGAAATCTCCAGTGGGCTTTTCGCATGACAACTCCGACCTCACTCAGTGCCCATCCCTTTGTGCTGCGCCCCTATGCGTGCGGCGACGAGGCTCTATACACGGAGCTGTTCTGCAGCGACGAGGTGATGCGGCAGGTGGGCCCGCCTTTTGCGCGGGAGCGTGCCGAGCGCGCGGCTGCGGCGTCGCTGCGGCATCAGGACGACGAGGCAGGGCGTTTTCGCCACTGGATCATCGAGCATGCCGAGGGCAGGGCTGGCCTGCTTGGGCTTGCGCTCCGCAGCGAGCGCTGGGCGGGGGGCGAGGTCGAGCTCGGCGTGCTGCTGCGGCCGGCCTGGCAGGCGCGGGGCGCGGCCACGGCCGCGATCACCGCGGTCATGCCGTGGGCGTTTCGCACGGCGCAGATCGCTACGCTCACCTGTCACCACGCACCCACGAACCCGGCCGCTGCTGCGCTGATGCGTCGCCTCGGCTTTGCGCAGTGCCCCGCTCGCGCCGACGCACCCTGGCCCTGCGGATGGGAGCATCGCGCCGAGGATCCACTCGCCCGGTGAGCGCGGCTGCGATCTCTTCAGGGCGATGTGCGTGGCGTGCTCGAAGCCCTCGGCGCCGCGCTCGATGGAGGGGCGCCCACAAGCGCTGTCGAGTGCTTGGTCTGATTCGTACGACTGGCCCCGCGCCATTCACCGGCTGCGTGTCTGCGCCTTCTCCGCGCGGTGACAGGACGCAACGGCAACGCTCTCACCGCGCTACCGCGGATCGCTTGATGCGGTGGCATCGGGGCCCCGCATCTTCTGTGTTGACTCGGATGGTAGCCTTGCGGCGGGCTACGCCCACCCCACACCACTCAATTCTTGGATACGCCTCATGTCCGACTTGCTGACACTGCTGGAAACCCTGGGCCGCAGCCCCACGCTGCGCCTGGAAGACCTCGCCGATCAACTGGACGCCGCCACGCGCCGGCAGGTGGCTGCCCTCGCGGCGGATGCCAGCACCCTTTCCTGTCTTGTGTTCACGCCGGAAGAAGCGGCCAACGAGGCGAACACGTACTTCTGCTGGGTGGCGACCCCAGAAGAGGAGATTGCCACCGACGCGGCATCGATCGAGGCGAAGACCTACTTCTGCGCGGTCAACACGCCTGAGCTGGAGGTCCGCACTGCCGAACCGTACTTCTGCGGCGTCTTGACGCCGGAAGAGCTGGCCTGAGCAGGCTGAACCAGGCGCCTCGGGCACCTCGGTGTTCGAGGCGCCGCCCAATGAGTGGAGTTCTGCATGACGGTTGAAGAAGCACCGCGTGGCCAGTTGGCCTGCGTTGGCCTTGGCATGATGCTTGGCGCACATCTGACGCCGCGCTCGCGGGGGTGGCTGGAAGCCGCCGACGTGGTGTTCGTGGCGGCCAGCGAAGCTCTGGTCGAGCAGTGGGTGGCCACCCTTAACCCGCGCATCGTGAGCCTGCAGGGGCTGTATGCGGTGGGCAAGCCGCGTCAGCGCACCTACCGCGAGATGGCCGAGGCCATGCTGGCCGAGGTGCGCGCCGGCAAGCGTGTCGTGGGGGCGTTCTACGGCCACCCGGGGGTGTTCGCACAGGTGCCGCATGCCGCTATTGCCCAGGCCCGCGCCGAGGGCTTCGAGGCGGTGATGGACCCGGGCATCTCGGCCGAGGACTGTCTCTACGCCGACCTTGGGCTGGACCCGGGCAAGGTCGGCTGCGCGCACTACGAGGCGAGCCAGCTCCTGTTCTACCGACGCACGCTCGATACCAGCGCGTGGCTGGTGCTTTGGCAGATCGGCCTGGCGGGCGATCGCACCTACGCGGTGCGGGCCAGCACGGTCGAGCAGCGGCAGCAGATGGTTGACCGGTTGCTGCGCGACTACCCCAGCGATCATCCGGTGACGATCTACGAAGCCGCCGTTCTTCCGATCAACCGGCCGCGCATCGAGACGGTGCCGCTGGGCCAGCTTGCGCAGGCCACGCTGCACATGCACAGCACCCTGGTGGTGCCACCGGCCCGGCCCTTGGAACCGGAGCCCAACTACCCGCGGCCGGACCGGGCTGCCGAAGGCCAGCCAGCGGCGAGCGCGAACGCGAAGGTTTCGGCCTGACTCCCGGGCCCACCCGGTGGCTCCGGCCCACTCAGGGGCGCTCGACCTCGCAACCGCGTTCGAGCTGCCTCTGTCGCCGCTGCTGCTGCCGCGTACCCGACACCGCACCTTGACGCCCTGCGGGCTCCGTCTTGCTGGAGCCTGCGGAGCGGAAGGCCTGGACAGGTCTCCGCTCGCGGCTTGAAGGCGCCCGCCCGCAGGCCGTGCCCGGCTCGAAGGCCGGCGCAGTGCTTTGCGGCGCGGTGTGTCTCCGAGCCCGTTCAGGGCATCATGCGCGCGGCCCCACACTCCGCCTGAGCACCGTTGAAGCCTGTCTCCGTTCGAACGGCGCCCGTGCCGTTTCCGCCCACGCCCATCCGCGCCACCGAAGCCGCCGAATGCGGCTTGGCGGCCTTGGCCATGGTGGCGAATTCTCTGGGCTACCGCTGCTCGCTGGCGGAACTGCGACAGCGCTTTTCGCTGTCGCTGAAGGGCGCGACCCTCGGCCAGCTCGTCGCGATGGCCGGCAAGCTGGGGCTGCAGAGCCGGCCGCTGCGCTTGGAGCTGAGCGAGCTCGGCCAGCTTGCCACGCCCTGCATCCTGCACTGGGACCTCAACCACTTCGTTGTGTTGGCCAAGGTTGACCGCGCCGGCGTGGTGATTTTCGACCCGGCGCGCGGTGAGCGCCGCATGGCTTTCGAGGAGGTCTCGCGGCACTTCACGGGCGTTGCGCTGGAGCTGTCGCCGGGGCCTGATTTCCAGCCCAGGCCGCAGGCGCCCAGCGTGTCCTGGCGCCAATTGGCCGGGCGTACGCAGGGGCTGTGGCGCGCGCTCGCCCTGGTCTTCGGCCTGTCGATGGCGCTGCAGGTGTTCGTGCTGCTGGCGCCGTTCTTCCTGCAGTGGACGGTGGATCAGGTGCTGGTGTCCGCCGATCGGGACCTGCTCACGGTGCTCGGCTTGGCCTTCGGGCTGTCGCTGCTGCTGCAGGTCGCGATTGCCGGCCTGCGCGGCTGGACGGTCGTCGCACTGTCGGCGCAGATCGGCCTGCAGTGGAGCGGCAACGTGTTCGCGCATCTGCTGCGCCTGCCGATGGCCTACTTCGAGAAGCGCCACCTCGGCGACATCGTGTCCCGCATGGGCTCGGTGGGCACCCTGCAGCGCACGCTGACCCACAGCTTCGTCGAGGCGATTGTGGATGGGCTGATGGCGACTGCCACGCTCGTGCTGATGCTCGTGTACAGCGGCACGCTCGCCCTCATCACGCTGGCCGCCGTGGCGCTGTATCTGGCGCTCCGGTTCGCGACCTTCCGGGCGTTTCGCGAGCGCTCCGAGGCCCAGCTTGAGGCGGCGGCCACGCAGCAGACGCATCTGCTGGAGTCGATTCGCGGCATGCAGAGCCTCAAGCTTGCGGGCATTGAAGCCCAGCGACAGGCCGCCTACAGCGGGCTGATGGTCGACACCAGCAATCAGGAGGTCGGCCTCGCCCGGCTCGGACTCGGCTTCCATACCGCGCAGTCGCTGATCTTCGGCGTAGAGCGCATCGCCGTGATCTGGTTCGGCGCGCTGCTGGCGCTTCAGAACGTGTTCTCGGTGGGCATGCTGATCGCCTACCTCGCCTACAAGGACCAGTTCGCGACCCGGGTCGCCGCGCTGATCGACAAGCTGATCGATCTGCGCATGCTGCGCCTGCACGCGGAGCGGCTGTCGGACATCGTTCTCACCGCGCCCGAAGCCGACGGACGCGAGCTTGATCGCGCGGCACCTGTGGCGGCACGCCTCAGCGTGCGTGGCCTGGGCTTCCGCTATGGCGAGGGCGAGCGCTGGGTGCTGAAGGACCTCGATTTCGACGTGCAGGAGGGTGAGTCCGTGGCCCTGGTCGGCGCATCGGGCTGTGGAAAATCGACCTTGGCGAAGCTGCTGCTGGGCTTGATGACGCCGCAGGAGGGGCGGATCGAAGTCGGTGGCATCGAGCTGGGCCATCTGGGCCTGTATCGGTACCGGCAGATGAGCGCGGCGGTGATGCAGGACGATCAGCTGTTCGCAGGATCACTGATCGAGAACATCGCGCTGGGCGACGAGAGCTTCGACCTTGCGCGCATCGAAGAGGCCGCGCGCATGGCGGGGATCCACGACGAGATCGCGGCGATGCCCATGGGCTATCACACCCTGGTGGGCGACATGGGCGCCTCGCTCTCCGGCGGCCAGCGTCAGCGCGTGATCCTGGCGCGCGCGCTGTATCGGCAGCCGCGTCTGCTGGTGCTGGACGAGGCGACCAGCCAGCTGGATGTCGAAGGCGAGCGCTGGGTCAACGCGGCGGTCGGGCGGCTCAAGCTGACGCGGGTGATCATCGCGCACCGACCGGAGACGATTGCCTCTGCCGATCGCGTGCTGGTCCTGCAGGGCGGTCGGATCGTCGAGAACCGGACGCTGCGTGCAGACCGCATGGGCTCGCCCGCCGAGGGCGCCGAGTGAGCAGCCCGCTGTTCCGGGAGGAGGTTCTGGCCGCCCGCCGCATGCCCTGGCTCGGCCCGATCTCGATCGCCCAGGGGCCGAGTACCTGGCTGCTGGCGGTGCTGGCCTGCCTTGCCGCGACCCTGGTGCTGGGCCTGCTGGCGTTTGGCGAGTACACCCGCCGCACGCGGGTTGTCGGCCAGCTGGTGCCGAGCAGTGGGCTGGTGACTCTGCAAGCCCCGCATCAAGGAATGCTCAGCCGCGTCGCGGTCGCCGAGGCGGATCGCGTCGACGCGGGCGCGCCGCTGGTGCGCATCGAGGTGCCCAGCGGCACCGACCGGCGCCCGAGCGCGTTCGCGGCGGTGGATGGCGCTCTGGATGCCCGCGCCGAGGCGCTCGACGACCGCTACGAGGCGGAGCGCGCGCAGCTGCGCAGTCGTCAGGCCAGTCTGGTCGAGCAGCGTCAGGCGATCGAGGACGAGCTCGCGAGCCTCGCCGCTGAGACGGCACTGCGCCGGGATCAGCTGGCGCTTGCGGAAGCGGCGGAGGCGCGCGTTCGCGAGCTGCACGCGCGGCAGATGGTGACGCTGGCGCAGTGGCAACAGCAGCAGTTGGAGCTGCTGGAGCAGCGCGCGACGCTGCAGCAGGCGCTGAGGGAAGCCGGTCAACTGCGCCGTCAGCTCGCAGCGGTGTCGCTGGAGTTGGCGAGCGTGCCGCTGCAGATCGACGCCTTGAGCGCGGCCGCCGAGCGGGACCGCGTCAGTCTCCGCCAGGAACGTATCGAGAGCGAGACGCGCGGCGAAGTCGTGCTGGCGGCGCCCGTCGCGGGAGTGGTGTCCGCCCTGCTCGGTCACGCAGGACAGTCGGTGCAGGAGGGCCAGCCCATCCTCACGCTGCTGCCCGATGGCGCCAGGCTGGAGGCCCACCTGCTCGTGCCGAGCCGGGCGATCGGCTTCATCGCGCCCGGAGCCCCGGTGCTGCTTCGCTATCAGGCGTTTCCGTACCAGAAGTTCGGCCAGGCGCGCGGTGAAGTCATCCGGGTGTCGCGCAGTGCGCTTTCACGCACTGAGTTGGCCGCTTTGGCGGTGGGCACCAGCGTGACGGAGCCTGTCTATCGGGTGGTGGTGGGCCTCCAACACGAGCACGTGCTCGCCTTCGGCCGCGCCGAGCCGCTCAAGCCCGGGATGCTGCTGGAGGCCGACGTGCTTGGCGAAACCCGTCGCCTCTGGGAGTGGCTGCTGGAGCCGCTGATCTCGATCCAAAAGCCGCTGCCGAGCGCGGCCGGGCGTCGCGCCGATGCGTCGGAGGAACCTTGAGGATCGAGCCTCGCGGCGGCGGTGCTGCCGCAAAGGCGAGGCGCGACGCGGGTTGAAGTGGGGCAGGGCTGGCGCCGATGCTTCCGGCGCGTTGCGGGGCTCGCAGGGTCAGCAGGGGCACACTGCTGCAGGAGCGCCCGGGTGTGCTGCGGGCTCCGCAAGAAGCGAGGGCGGAGTCCAACTCCGCCCTCGCGAAACCCTGAAGTCTCACGGCGGCCGATGCATTTGCGGCGCAGGCGTGAGCTTGGGCCGCTGAAGCCGCAGCAACTCAGGGTCTGTCGACCCCTCAGGCTTCGTGCGACGGCACCGGCGGCGGCGGGGGCGGGGTCACTCCATTGACGAAGTCGGACTTGTTCATTCCGCCGCAGACCAGCTCAAGTTCGGTCGTTTCGAGTTCGCGCATTGTTGAATCTCCGAAGTGGGGTTATGCCGCTGACGGTGCCGTCGGACAGCGCACCGCGCCGGAGTATAGGAAGAATCCGCGACCCAACGCTGCGGACTCTCCGAGCGATCGATGCGGCGGGAACGCACGGCGGCAGGTCCACACCACGCGAGGCCCGGCAGGGCGCGGTGACCGCGCCGAATCCGAGTACGCCGTGGCGGTGGCTGGCAGGTCGGACTTCGCGGGCCCGCTGTTGACTTCGTTCCGGTGCCCGTCGACCTGACGGCAATGCGGGCCGTATCGGCAGCGCGGCAGCGCCCACGGTGCGCTGGCCAGGCTGTGGCCGCCCGAGCGGGGCAGTCAGGCCCGTGTGCCCGCTGCCCGCAATGCGTCCACACCTGCAATCATTCACCACCCCAAGACCTCCTCTGTCCGACCTTTGATGTCTTGTAGCCGCGGCCAGCGCGTCGCGCGGCGGGCGTCAAGTGGATGCATGGAGCACGTCTCATGAAACGCAGACCCTTTTTGTTTGGCCTGAGCGCTGTCGCGCTGGCACCTGTGGCCTGGCTGGCCACGCGCGGTGAGCGTGCAAGCGCTGGAGATGACGCGGAGGCTGGCCCCGCCATCGAGCGCCTGCAGAAGACCCCGGCCGAGTGGAAGGCTCTGCTCAGCCCCGCCGCGTATTCGGTGCTGTTCGAGGAGGCCACCGAGCGCGCCGGCAGCTCGCCGCTCAACAACGAACATCGACCCGGCACCTACTGCTGTGCGGCCTGCTTCCTGCCGCTGTTCGATGCCGCCCACAAGTACGAGAGCGGCAGCGGCTGGCCGAGTTTCTTCACCCATCTGCCCGGCGTGATGGGCACCAAGCGCGACTGGAAGCTGATCTACCCGCGCACCGAGTACCACTGCATCCGCTGCGGCGGGCATCAGGGCCATGTGTTCGACGATGGCCCCGAGCCCACCGGCCAGCGCTGGTGCAACAACGGTCTGGCGCTGCGCTTCGTGCCGCAGGGCGAGCCGCTGCCGGAGCTGCGCACGTGAGCCGCCGCGAGCCGCGCTTCTCGGCCATCCACTGGGCGCCGTGGCTGGCGATCCTGCTCAAGCTCGGGCTGATCGGCACCCTGCTGGCTTCCGAGGTGGTCGACGTGCAGATCAGCGAGCAGAGCCACACCCCGCCGCCGGTGCCGGAAGGTGCGAGCGTCGGCGTGGCGCTGTTTGCCGGCGGCTGCTTCTGGTGCATGGAGAAGCCCTTCGACCGGATGGAAGGCGTGCTCTCGACCACCTCGGGCTATGCCGGCGGCAGCGTCGACAACCCCAGCTACGAGCAGGTGTCGGCGGGCGACACCGGCCACATCGAAGTGGTCGAGGTGCGCTACGACCCCGCCAAAGTGAGCTATGCGCAGCTGCTCAACACCTACTGGCGCAACGTCGATCCGCTGGCGGTGAACCGGCAGTTCTGCGACGCCGGGCCGCAGTACCGCAGCGCCATCTTCGCCCTCGACGAAGAGCAGCGCGCGCTGGCCGAGGCCAGCCGCGCCGAGCTGTCGAAGCGCTTCGGGCGCGAGGTCGCCACCGAGGTGCTGCCGGCCGCGCGCTTCTGGCCGGCCGAGGACTACCACCAGGACTACTACCTGAAGAACCCGATCCGCTACAGCTACTACCGCAGCCGCTGCGGGCGCGATGCGCGGCTGGAGGCGCTGTGGGGCAAATGACTCGCCCGCGCTGCAGACCACCGCGCGCCTGCGTCGGCTGAAGCGGGAGGCGGCTTCGCCAGCGCGGTCGCCAGCGACGCCGGCGATCGCAGGTCGACGGGCTCGCAGCCTCACTCGATCGCTCAGCCCGCGTTGAGCTACGCGCTTGGCGGGGATGGCCCCGGGGCTCTATCGTTGCGCCGCAGTCCCCATCGAGAGGTGCAGCATGCGTGCGTTGAGCCGTTTTATCTGTGCGGGACTGCCGCGCGTTGTGCTGGCTCTGGCTGGCGTGTTCTGCACCTTGGTGCCGCTGAGCTCGGTACAGGCCCAGCCTGAGGACGGCTACATCGGCCCCGAGCTGGGCAGCGAGCCGCCGGGGCCTGGCATGCAGAAGGGTTCCCGCTACGGCGGCTATGCGAGCGACTGGGGTTTCTGCGCCAGCGAGGGCGAGCGCTGCAGCGTGCGCGGCTGGGGCGTCGTGCGCTACGGCACCGACGGCCGCTACGTCTACCGGGAAGTGCGCAATGCCACCCTGCGCTGCGACAACAGCATGTTCGGCGACCCTTACCGCGGCCGCTCCAAGCAGTGCGAGGTGCGTTACTACGGCGACTCCGGCTGGGACGGAGGCTCGGTCGGTGATGACTACGGCTGGACCCAGTGCGCGCGCGAGGGGCGGATGTGCCGCTTTGGCGGTGGCTATGCGCTGGTGCGCTACGGCGCCGATGGTCGCTTCTACGAGCGCGAAGTGCGCGGCAACCAGGTGATGTGCAGCAACGACAGTTTTGGTGATCCTGCGCCCGGGCGTTCGAAGTACTGCGAGGTTCGCAGCGGCGACGGGGGCTGGCAGGGCGGCGGCTGGCAAGGCGGCAGCCAGGGCTGGCAGTACTGCGCTTCGGAAGACGGCTACTGCAATCTGCCGGGCCGTGCCACCGTGCGCTTCGGTGCCGACGGCCGCTACTACGAGCAGTCCTACCGCGGTGGTTCGGTCGCGTGCTCGGTGCGCGAGTTCGGCGACCCCGCGCGGGGCAAGCGGAAGTCCTGCGAGTTCCGATTGGATAGCGGTGGCGGCTGGGGTGGCGGCATGGGCGGCGGTGTCGGCGGCGGCCGCTTCGAGTTCTGCGCGGAGGAAGACGACTACTGCGACTTCCGCGGCGTGCGGCTGGTGCGGTTCGGCATTGACGGCCGCTACGTGGCCGGCGAGTTCCGCGGCGGCGTCGAATGCAGCCTGCGTGCGTTTGGTGAGGATCCTGCGCCGCGCCGCAAGAAGCGCTGCGAAATCGAGGTGCGCTGAGCGTCTGTGAGACCTCTCCGTCGACTGCGTCCGCAGTCGGCGGAGGGCTGTGTCACGGGCGCTCAGCCTTCGTCTGCGGACTTCAACTCCAGCCGCAGCGGCAGGCCGGTCATCTGCTCCAGCGGCAGCGGCCAGTGGCCGAGCGGCGCCAGCGAGCGCAGCGCGTCCTCGGGGCTCATGCCCTGGTGTTTGACGGCGTAGGCGGCATACAGCCAGCCCGCCCGCACGCCTGTCCCGCAGTGCACCAGCACCTTGCCATCGGCCTGGGCCAGCGCTTCGGCGAAGGCGTCGACCGCAGCGGGGCTGAAGGGATGGGCCTTGCCGTCAATCGGATGTGCGCGGTAGTCGAGGCCCAGTTCGGCGGCCACGGCGGCCTCGTCGAAGGGCACGCGGCTGCGGTCGGCCATTTCCTCGGCCGTGCGCAGGTTGAACACGGTGCTTACGCCGCTGGCGCGCCATTGCCGGAGGTCGTCGGCCGTGGGCTGGGCGCTCACCACGATGCGCTCGAAGTCGAGCGCGCCGGCCTGGGCCGAGGCCATCGGCGCAGCCGCGGGTTTGGGCGCGGGCGCGCTGGCGCAGGCGGACAGCAGGGCGCACAGGAGCAGCGGCAGCATCGATCGAGCGGGGCGCATGGTGGGTGTCTCTGCGTGGACGAAGGGCGCTCATCCTGCCGCGGCCGCCGTGAATCTTCGATCCCCAAGGCGGGGCGCGTGGCTTCAGTCAAGCGCCGGCCAGCCGCTCGCGTCCAGGGTTTCGCGGTAGCCGTGCCAGGCCGCATAGGCCAGCCACGGCATGACGATGCCGAGCCCGAGAAAGGCAGTGGCGAAGCCGAGCGCGGTGAGCGCCACGATCAGGCCCACCCACACGAGCATGGTGAACTTGTTGCGCATCACCGCGTGGATGCTCGACACGCAGGCGGTGACCATGTCGACGTCGCGATCGGCGATCATCGGCAGCGAGAACGCCGCAGTGGCGAAGGTGATCGCGGCGAACACCGAGCCCACCGCCGAACCGATCAGAAGGAATTCGATCAGCCCCGGTAGGTTGCCGGCGTCCATCGGAAAGAACGCGTTCACCATCATCCCTGCCCGCGACCACACCAGCAGAATCACCAGCTGGGCCAGCGCGAACACGCCGGCTTGGCCGACCACGCGGCGGGCGAGGGTGAAGGAATCCGCCAGCGTGGGCCGGCGCCCCGCCGCCAGCCCGCGGCTGACGCAGTACAGCCCGACTGCGATCAGCGGCGCGATGAAGACGAAGCCGGACAGCAGGGTGGCGAGCAGGGCGAAGCGGCCCAAAGACCAGGCCAATGCCGACACCGCGACGCTCACCGCCACGATCACCGCACCGAACAGCAGGCTCAGGCCCGGCGCGGCGCGCAGGTCGCGCCAGCCCAGCCGCAGCCAGCGCAGCGGCGCGCTGGGATGCAGGTCCGCGCAGGGCACGACAAAGGGGCGCTCGTCGGCGGGGCTGGGTCCGGGTGCGGCAGCCTGCCGGTTGGGACTCATCCTGTTCGGGCTCATCGTGGCGTCACCGGCGTCGGTCCGGCCGAGGCTAGCAAGTCCGAGCGGGCGCATCGCGCTGCGCCGCAGCAGCCCGGCGCAGCGCCTACACTGCGCGACCCTGAAGCGAGGCCACGCACCCATGGCGCTCAAAGCCACCGTCCACCGCGCCGAGCTCGAGATCAGCGATCTCGACCGGCACTACTACGCCAGCCACAGCCTGACGCTTGCCCAGCATCCGTCCGAGACCGATGCGCGGCTGATGGTGCGGCTGTTCGCCTTCGCCCTGTGCGCACAGGAGCGGCTGGAGTTCGGCCGCGGCCTCAGTGCCGACGGCGAGCCGGATCTGTGGCTGAAGTCGCTGACCGGCGAGATCGAACACTGGATCGAGTTGGGCCAGCCCGAGGAGGCGGCGCTTCGCCGCGCCTGCGGCCGCGCGCGCAAAGTCACCCTGATCGGCTACAGCGGCCGCGCCTTCCAGATCTGGTGGGAAAAGAACGCCAGCGCGCTCGCGCGCTGCGCCAATCTCGAAGTGATCGAGCTGCCCGCCGGCACGGCCGAAGCCCTGGCCGCCCTGCTGGCCCGCGGCATGCGCCTGCAGTGCATCGTGCAGGAAGGCGAAGTGCAGCTGATGACTGAGGCCGCGACTGTGAGCGCGACACCGGTGGTGCTGCAGGCGGCCACGCGTGGCTGAGGGCGATGCGCTCGATGTGCTGGTGATTGGCGGCGGCGCCGCCGGCCTGTTCTGCGCGCTTACCGCCGGCCAGCGTGGGCGGCGCGTGCGGGTGATCGAGCACGCCAACCGCTGCGGCAAGAAGATCCTGATGTCGGGCGGCGGCCGCTGCAATTTCACCAACACCGGCACGCGGCCCGAGAACTTCCTCTCGGCCAATCCGCACTTCTGCAAGTCAGCGCTGGCGCGCTACCGGCCCGAGCACTTCATCGCCATGGTCGAGCGCCACGGCATCGCCTACCACGAGAAGGAACTCGGCCAGCTGTTCTGCGATGACTCTTCCAAGCAGATTGTGCGCATGCTGCTGGACGAGTGCGCCGCCGCGGGCGTCGACGTGCGCACGCAGTGCTCGATCGAAGCCGTCGAGAAGACTGAGGCCGGCTTTCGTCTGCGCACCCCCCAGGGCGTGTTCGATGCGCCGACGCTGGTGGTGGCCAGCGGCGGTCTGTCGATTCCCAGCATGGGCGCCACGGGCTTCGGCTATGCGCTGGCCCGGCAGTTCGGCCATACGGTGCTGCCGACCCGCGCCGGCCTGGTGCCGCTGACCTTGAGCGGTACCCACGCCGAGCGCATGCAGGATCTCGCCGGCGTCGCCCTGCCTGTCACCGCCACTGCCGGCAAGCAGAGCTTCAGCAACGCCATGTTGATCACCCATCGCGGCATCAGCGGGCCGGCGATCCTGCAGATCTCGTCCTACTGGCAGCCCGGCGAGCCGCTCACCCTGGACCTGCTGCCGGGTGAGGACGCGTTCGCGCGCCTGCAGGCGCTGCGCGAGGAGCGCCCCGCGGCCGAGCTGCGCACCGTGCTGGCCGAGCTGCTGCCCAAGCGCCTTGCCCAGCGCCTGTGCGAGGACGGCATCGAGAGCCGGCCGATGCGCCAGTTCAACGCGAAAGAGCTGCAGCAGATCGCGAGCGCCCTGCAGCGCTATCCGCTGGTCGCCAGCGGCACCGAGGGCTATCGCACCGCCGAGGTCACCTTGGGCGGCGTTGACACCCGCGAGCTGTCGTCGAGCAGCATGGAATCGAAACTCTGCCCGGGCCTGTACTTCGTCGGCGAGGTGATGGACGTCACTGGCTGGCTGGGCGGCTACAACTTCCAGTGGGCCTGGGCCTCGGGACACGCGGCGGGCATCGCCGTGTAGCGCGACCGGCCACGGGAGCGCGCAGCGCGTTCGTCAGACGGTGAGGGCGTCCCACCTGAACGTATCAGGCAGCTGCGCGGGCGAGAGGTCCCACAGCGCCGCCAGCCCACGCAGCAGCAGCCACTCCTGCGCGCACAGCTGGCCGTCGGCCGCGGCCATGGTAACCAGCGCATCCAGCAGCAGCCGCTGATCCTGCGGCTGCAGCAGGGCGAGCCGGTCGACGGCGCTGTCGAACAGAGCGGGGTGTTCGCCGGGCAGCACCGTCGAGACCTTGAGCCCGAGGGCCTGCTCCTGCGCCTGCAGGTGGCGGAGGGCGGGCGCATCCGACCCGGCGTTGCGGCGCGCCATCCACAGCAGCAGCTGGCGCGCCTCGGCGGCGCGCAGGGACAGCGCCTGGCGCACGATCTGTCGCGGCCGTGGGTTCAACTGACGCCCCAGCGACTCCAACACCGCCCATTGCGTCCACTCGGCCAACTCGACCCGGCCGTCGGCAAGCATCTGCCGCTGCAGCGCCAAGCGCAGCCGTCCTGCCTGCGGCCGCGAGAGGCCGGCTACCTGCGGCCACAGACGTTCGATCAAGGCGATCCGTACTGGGCCCGGCAGCGGCTGAAGGCGAGCTCGCCATTCCATGGCATCGGGCAGCGCGCCCTCGAACAGCGCGTGGTTGGCGGCGAACAGTTGGCTGAGGGGCGACAGCTGCAGCGGCAGTACGAACAGCCCCAACAGGGCGGCGATGGCGTCGTCACGGTGATCCAGCGGCACGGCTGCTGCCAGGGGCGGCGCGTCGCTCGCGGCGTCCGCGCCTTCACTGGGCGAGGGCGTCGATAGCGCCGCCGGCGCTGCGGCCTCGGCCTGCGATGCGCGCGCGTTCGCGTCGATCCCGATTCGGGCGATGTGTGCGGAGGCCAGCGCGGACGCCGCGACGTCGCTGGCCGCGGGCAGCACGGCTGAAGATCCCTGCGCGAACTGTGTCCACACTGGCAGCAGGCCGGTCTCGCGCTGTGGGGGCGACTGCGGCGGGCGCGACTCCGTGGGCGCGCGCCGCCGCGACCGCAGGTCGAGCGTGCTGCGATCGATGCCGGCCGACTGCCGCTGCACGCGACGCTCGACGCTGGGGTGGCTCTCGATGAACAGGCGCGCCAGCCAGCCCGAGGGCGCGAAGCAGAAGTGGCTCAGCTCATCGGCGAGCGTGATGTTCATGCGCGACAGCGCGTAGTCCTGGCCCAGCTTCAGCAGCAGGCCAAGCAGAGGTTCGCGGGTGCGGGTGAGTTCCACCACCGCGGCGTCGGCCTTGAACATGCCGCGCCGCACGGCGGCTGCCTGCAGCAGGCTGGCGAACACGTAGCCGAGGCCGCTGATCAGGGCGCCGAGCAGCAGCGGCAGGCCAAGCACGGCGGCGAAACTGCGGGCATCCGCCGGAGTGCCCAGGCGGGTGTAGCCCAGGACGATCCGCGAGGCCTGACGCATTAGGCCGCGGAACAGATCGATGCAGATCTCGAAGGGTGCGATCAGGCCGTAGTGCAGGCTGAGCAGCCCGCTGTCGAGCGCGCAGTCGCCGTCGCGCACGCGGCCGATGCACCAGGCCATCAGTGCCTGCAGCTCGTCGCGGGTGAGATGCACGAAGCTGCCGGCGCTGACCACCAGCACGGCATCCTCGCGAGAACGCCCGAGCGCAAAGGCGTTGGCCGAGGTCGAGTGCGGCAGCAGGCGGATCTTCGGCGGCGGGATGGCGGCGCTGATCGCCATCTCGACGCAGACGTTGCGCAGCTGGCGATGCTCGGGATGGCCTTCGGTGTCGAGCGCGATGGCACCGAGCCGTTGGGCCTGCAGTTCAGCGCTGGCGCCGCGCAGCGGCGAGCGCAGGACGGCTGCAGCCACGCCGATAACGACCCCTGCGAGCAGGGCGGCGAAAACGCGCGCGGGCGCGTCCTGTACCCAGCCGATGGCCATCAGCAGCGCAAGGCAGAGGCCGGCGATGCTCAGCACCGTGGCGGCAATCGCGCCGAGATAGGCGAACTGCCACAGGCTGCGATTGCGCGCTTCGCGGCGCTGGGTGTCGAAGAACTTCATGGCGCACCGCCCGTGAGCAGGCCCTGGGGGATGCGCGCCCGTGTCCGCTGTGACCGTGGGGCCTGCACGCGCGTCAGCGGTCGGGCCGCGCGGCGCCGGGATGTCGCCGGTACCACACCACCTGGCCCAGGTTGATCAGGTTCACGCTCAGGGTGAACACGTTGGACAGGATGATGGGCAGGTCATTCAGGACGATGCCGTAGCCGAGCCAGAGCAGCACGCCCAGGCTGAAGACGCTGAAGCTGACCACCGACAGATCGCCCGCGCTGCGCCGGCGGAAGTTGCGCACCACCTGCGGCAGGAAGGCCACGCTGGTGCAGAAGGCGGCGCAGAGGCCGAGAACGGTGACCGGTTCCATGAGGCCCCTCAGAGAGCGAAGCGGCGGCGGACGTCCGCCCAGTCGTGAACGCGGACCGGGGCGTCTTCGAACAGGTTGTGCGGCGCGCTGAACAGCAGGCCCTGGCCGCGGAAACCCTTGAAGTTGCGGCTGTGGTCGTCGATCAGGAAATCGGCGCAGACCGCCGACTTGTCGCCGCAGTAGATGAAGTTGCGCCAGGGCACGAAGGGGAAGTGCTGGTGCAGCCAGTCGTACTTGGGCAGGAAGGAGTTCGGGTACTCCATCGCCGCGGTGGCGAAGAAGATCTCGTAGCGTTCGTTCAAGGCACGCACCGCCTCGACGCTGCCCTCGATGACATCGAGGTCATGGAAGAACTCCTCGCGACGCGGATACGCGCGCACCGCCTCGCGACGCTCGGCGGGCACCGCATCAAACAGATGCCGACCGGCCAGGCTGGCGCGCTCGACGCGCTCGCCGTACTCGCGCTCGTAGATCGAAAGGAAGCGGCCGAGCGAGTCGGCGACGACCTCGTCCATGTCGATGGCGATGCGCTGTCTTTCGCCCACGGCTACCACTCCGTGCGGCCGGGGATCAGCCCGCGCAGCTCGACGTCGGTGAGGTTGCGCCACTGCCCGGGCTTCAGTGCACCCAGCTTGATGTTGTCGATGCGCACCCGGCGCAGCTCCTTGACGCGATAGCCGAAGGCCGCGGCCATCAGGCGGATCTGCCGGTTCAGGCCCTGGGTGAGCGTGATGCGGAAGCCATATTTGGCGAGTCGTGAGGTGCGGCAGGGCAGGGTCAGCTGACCGTGCACGCGCACGCCGCGGGCCATGCCGGTGAGGAACTCCGGGGTCACCGGGTTGTTCACCCCGACCAGGTATTCCTTCTCGTGGCGGTTCTCGGCGCGCAGGATCTCGTTGACGATGTCGCCGTTGCTGGTCAGCAGGATCAGGCCCTCGCTGTCCTTGTCGAGTCGGCCGATCGGAAAGATGCGCTGCTCGTGGCCGACGAAGTCGACGATGTTGCCCTTGACCTCGGTGTCGGTGGTGCAGGTGATGCCCACCGGCTTGTACAGGGCGATGTAGACATGCTTGCGGCCGCGCTTCTCCTCGCGCCTGGGCAGCGGGCGGCCGTCCAGCAGCACTTCGTCGCCTTCGCCGACCTCGGTGCCGATGCCGCCGCGCTGGCCGTTGACCGTGATGCGCCCGGCGGCGATCAGCCGGTCGGCCTCGCGGCGCGAGCAGAAGCCGGAGTCGGCAATGTGTTTGTTGAGACGCATGGGGCGAGGACATCCGGCGACGCGAAGGGCGCACATGATCGCAGCTGGCTGCCCCGGGTGCATCCGCGACGCCGCGGGTGCATGCTCAACGTTCACCCGGCCACCTTCGGAGCCCACCATGCAGCTAGGAGCTTTTTCCGTCAGCCTGCCCGTTCGCGACATCGCCGCATCAAGAGCGTTCTACGAAAAGCTCGGCTTCAGCGTCCTGGCCGGCGAGCAGGAGAACAACTGGTTGATCATGAAGAGCGGCACCACCCTGATCGGCCTGTTCCAGGGCATGTTCGAGCGCACCATGCTGACCTTCAATCCGGGCTGGGACAGCGCGGCCCAGCCCTTGGCCGAGTTCGACGACGTGCGCGCGATCGAGGCGCGGCTCAAGGCCCAGGGCCTGACGCTCGCGACCGAGGTCAAGCCCGACACCGCGGGGCCTGGGCATCTGGTGGTGATCGACCCGGACGGCAATCCGGTACTGATCGATCAGCATCGCTGAGGTGATCGCGGCGAAGAGGGAAGCGGTGAGGTGCCGCGGGGGGGGGCGTCTGCCGCGATGGGGAGCGTGAGGCGCTTGGAAGTCTGCCGCGATGGGCAGCCTGAGGCGGTAGGAAGCCTATGGTGGGCCAAGGCCCACCCTATGGACAGAGCATCCGTGCGGCGGGCAGGCGCGCTTCGCAATGGGTGGGCCCTGGCCCACCCTGAGCTCGAACGCTAGCGCGCGCCCGTCTCACATCGCCCGCACCCGGAAACCGCGGCCCTTGATCTTGCCGGCCTGCAGTCCGGCGACAGCGGCCTTCAGCATGCTCGCGCGCACGGCCACATAGCTGCGCGTGGGGAACACGTCGATCTTGCCGATCGCCTCAGCCTTCAAGCCTGCCGCGCCGGTGAGCGCACCCAGGATGTCGCCGGGCCGCAGCTTGTCGGTGCGGCCGGCATCGATGCGCAGGGTGCGCATCGCCGATTTGGGCACGTCGGTCGGACGCGCGTTGAGCGGCGCGCGGTTCCAGCGGATCGGCTCGCCGCGGCCGGTTTCGATGGCCTGCGCGCGCGCCATCTCGCGCGAAGTGACGAGGTTCAGCACCAGGCCGCTGCCGCCGGCGCGGGCGGTGCGACCGCTGCGGTGCACGTAGACATCCGCCTCGTGCGGCAGCTCGTAGTTGACCACGCAGGCGAGGTCCTTGACGTCGAGCCCGCGCGCGGCGACGTCGCTGGCCACCAGCACGCTCAGGGATCGGTTGGCGAACATCACCAGCACCTCGTCGCGGTCGCGCTGCTCCATATCGCCGTGCAGGGCGGCGGCCGAGAAGCCGGCATTGGCCAGCGCGGTGGCGACGTCATCGACATCGCGCCGGGTATTGCAGAACACCACCGCCGATTCCGGCTTGAGCTGAAGCAGCAGGCCCATCAGCGCGGCGGGCTTGGCGTCGAGTGCGACCTCGTAGAAGCGCGCGTCGATATCCGGCGCATGCGCTTCGCCCTCGATCGCGACTTCCACCGGCTCGCGCAGGCTGTCCTTGGCGAGTGCACGGATCTCGTCGGGCCAGGTGGCCGAAAACAGCAGGCTTTGCCGCGCTTTGGGCAGACGCCTGACGATGTCCTTGATCGACTGTTCGAAGCCCATGTCGAGCATGCGGTCGGCTTCGTCCAGCACCAGCACGTCAATCTCCGAAAGGTCCAGCGCGCGCTTGTGCAGCAGCTCCTGCACGCGCCCCGGCGTGCCCACCACGATGTGCGGTGCATGCGTTAGCGAGGCCAGCTGCGGGCCCAGCGCCACGCCACCGGTGAACAGGCTGATCTTGACGTTGGGGATCGCGGCGGCCAGCCGGCGCAGCTCCTTGCCGACCTGGTCGGCCAGCTCGCGGGTGGGGCAGAGCACCAGGGCCTGGGTGCGGATGGCCGCCGCGTCCAGCCGCTGCAGCAGACCGAGGCCGAAGGCCGCGGTCTTGCCGCTGCCCGTGGGCGCCTGCGCCAGCACGTCGGCGCCGGCGAGGATCGGCGGCAGGGCCAGAGCCTGGATCGGCGTGGGCGTGTGGAAACCGGCGGCTTCAATGGCCTGCCGCAGGGCGGGGATGAGATCAAGATCTTGGAAGGTCGACATGCGCCATGATCGCAGGCTGCGGCGGATTCCGCGACGCGAGCACCGCAAAGCCTCGCCCTGCTCCGTCCATCCAACCCTTGTTCTCCGATCCCCTCAGCCCGACGGCTGGGTCTTGACCCACCACAACCCGTAGGGTGGGTCTTGACCCACCGAGCCCATCGGCTCGCCCACGCAGCCTCACTCCTCACTCCTCACTCCTCATTTCTCGTTTCTCGTTTCTCGTTTCTCCCCCCCTCCTTGCGGCCTACGAAAGTCACCCGCGCGGGCTACCATCGCGTCCCCTTTCGACAGGAATCTCCGCATGCACCCGCACCTCTACGACGCTTCGGTCCCGGTCTTCAAGCAGCTGCTCGGCGGCTTGAGCGGCGTTCTGACCAAGGCGGCAGAACACGCCGCGGCCCGCAAGATCGACCCGCCGGCCCTGCTGCAGGCGCGGCTGTTTCCGGACATGTTTCCCCTGCTGCGCCAGGTGCAGATCGCCACCGACTTCGCGCGCAGCGTGGCCGCCCGTCTGGCCGGCGTCGAGGTGCCGAGTGCGCCCGACACCGAGCACAGTTTCGAGGAGCTGCAGCAGCGCATCGCCAGCACGCTGGCCTTTCTCGAAAGCCTTGATCCGGCTGCTTTCGAAGGCAGCGAGGGTCGCGAGATCGTGCTGCGCCCGGGCACGCCGAAGGAACGCACGCTGAGCGGTCAGGCCTACCTGCTGTCCTACGGCCTGCCGCAGTTCTTCTTCCACGTCACCACGGCCTACGCCCTGCTGCGCCACAGCGGCGTGGAAATCGGCAAGCGCGACTTCATGGGCAGCTACTGAGGGCACTACGCAGAGCGCGGCCGCTGTATCCGGCAGCGTCGCGCTCAGCGCTCGCGGTCCACCTCGATCCTCGCCTGCAGGCCGCCCAAGGGCGAGCGCTGCAGCTGCAGGCGGCCGCCGGTGGTGTCGAGCAGGTCTTCGACGATGGCAAGCCCCAGGCCCGAGCCGGGCACCCGTTCGTCAAGGCGCACGCCGCGCTGGCGCGCGGCCGCTGCGGCGCCCTCGTCCATGCCAGGCCCGTCGTCGTCGAGCTGCAGCCAGAGCGTCGTGGGCGTGCTGCCCGCGCTCAGCTGGACCTGCGTGCGCGCCCATTTGCAGGCGTTGTCGAGCAGGTTGCCGAGCAGTTCCTGCAGGTCGTCCTCCGCGTACGGAAGCTGAAGCTGCGGCTCGATATCGGCTTCGATCCGAACGCCGCGCTCCGCGTGGATGCGGCGCATCAGCTCGACCAGCGTGTGGGCGACGGGCGCGAGCTCGCAGCGCGCGCGGAAATCGCGGGCCACGCCCGCCTGCAGCTGGCGGGTCACCGTCGCCTGCATGCGCGCGCTTTGTTCGCGCACGGTCTTCGCGAGCTCGGGGCCGGGCCGCTGGGCCGCGGCGTCGAGCGCGGCAAGGGGCGTCTTCAGCGCATGCGCGAGGTCGGCGGCAGAGTGACGCGCCCGCTGCACGGAGCGTTCATGGTGCTCCAGCAATTCGTCGAGATGAGCCACCAGCGGACCGAGTTCGGCGGGCAGGCCCTCGCCGCCGATCCGAGCGCGCTCGCCGCGGCGCACCTGTTCGACCTCAGCGGCGAGGCGCTTCAGGGGGCGCAGGCCCAGTCGCACCTGCACGGCCAGCAGTGCGGCGAGCAGCAGGAACAGCAGGGCCGTGGCGACCAGGGTCAGACCGCGGAAGCGCTGCACATCCTCGCGCAGCGGGCCTTCATCGAGGCCGACCCAGACCTCGACCGGCAAGCGCACGCGCGGCACCTGAACGCGCTGGCGCAGGGTGACCAACTGTTGGCCGGCCGGGCCGTCGATGCGTTCGACTGCGGCGCGCGCGCCTGCGCTTGCGCCGAAGGAGGCGCGGAAATCCCACAGCGAGCGCGAGGTGTAGCCGCTACCGTCCTCGCCGGCCTGCCAGTAGCGCCCCGAAAACACCCGCTCGTAGTCGGGGTCGCCGGGGCGGTCGCGCATGCCGAGGCTGCCGTCGGGTCGCGCTTCCAGGCGACCGATGAGGCCGGCCAGCTCCTGTTCGAGCAGGCGCAGCTGGCCGCGCTCGGCGATCACCCGGAAGGCTTCACCCAGCAGCCAGGCGGCGAGCAGGCTGAGGAGCACGCCGCCGATCAGGCCCACCCGCAGCAGGCGGGCGCGCAGCGAGTGCCCCACGAGGTTCATTCGCTGGCGTCCGCATCCGCTTCCAGTCGGAAGCCCTGGCCGCGGTGGGTATGCAGCAGGCCGGGCCCGATCTTCTTGCGGATGCGTCCGACCAGCACATCGAGCACGTTCGAATCGGGGTCGTGGCCGCCCTCGTAGACGTGTTCTCCCAGTTCGCCGCGGCTGACGATGCGGCCGACGTTGTGCAGCAGGTAGCCGAGAATGCGTGACTCCTGCGCGGTCAGGCTGAGGCTGGCGCCGTCGAGCGCGAAGCGCCCGGCATTGACGTCGTGGCTGAGCGGCCCGCATTCGAGGATCGGGCTCGCGTGGCCGCTGGCGCGGCGGATCAGCGCGCGCACGCGCAGCACGACTTCGTCGAGCAGAAAAGGTTTGGTGAGGTAATCATCGGCGCCGGCATTGAAGCCGGCCAGCTTGTCGTGCCAGCGGCCGCGCGCGGTCAGCACCAGCACCGGCAGCTTGACGCCCTGCTCGCGCCAGCGGTGCAGCACCGACAGGCCGTCCAGCGAGGGCAGGCCGAGGTCGAGCACGGCGGCTGCGAAGGCTTCGGTGGCGCCGCGGAACTCGGCTTCGCGGCCGTCGGCGCAGTGTTCGGCGCTGAAGCCGGCCTCCTTCAGCGCGGCGCAGACGCGCAGCGCCAGCTCGGCATCATCCTCGGCGACCAGCACGCGCATCAGTCCTGCTCCATGTCCTTGAATTCGCCAGTGCTGGCGCGGTACTCCAACTCCCACACGCGGCCGTTGGCATCGAGGATCTCGATTTCGTACTCGTCGTCCTCCAGCTCGAACTCGACGTCGACCACGCGCCCGGGCTTGCGCCGCAGAGCGTCTTCAAGGATCGAGTCGAGCGAGGCCAGTTCGCCGCGCTGCACGGCTTCGCGCAGCTGGCGGGTGTCAGCGCGGTCGGTGCCCTGCGCCAGCGCAGCGCTGGAGAGGGCGAGCGCGAACAGCAGGACGAACAGGAGGGCAGGCGAGCGCATGCGCACAGCCTGCCTGCGGCCTCTAAATCGTTCGTGAACCGCGGCCTCAGAGTCGGCATAGGCCGGGTCCGGAGACTGTGCTCCACGCCGCGGCGATGGGCCCGGCGGGTCCACCTTCCCAAGGAGATACCCCATGTTCAAGGCTTCGTTTCCCCTGCGCCGTTCCGTGCTGATGCTGTCTGCTGCCGGCGCCATTGGCCTCGCTTTCGCGGCGCATGCCGTGACCCCGCGTTCGTCCGCCGATGTCGCCGCCGAACTCAATCGTGCGGGCTTCGCCGAAGTGCGCGAGATCGAATACGACGACGGCCTGTGGGAGGCCGAGGTGCGCCGCGCCAACGGCCGCTGGGGCGAAGTGCATGTCGACCCGATCAGCGGCGAGGTGTTCGATGCCCAGTCGGCGCGCGCCCAGCTGGATGCCGCCGCCCTGATCGCTGCGCTCGAGGCGCAGGGCTACACCGCGATCAACGACCTCGACCGCGAAGGTGCGACCTGGGGTGCGGAGGCGGTGGGCGCGGATGGCCAGCGCGTCGAGCTGCGCGCCAGCGGCTACGACGGCCGCGTGCTGCACAGTGAGACCGAGTGGGACGACTGAGAGCATGTGAAAAACCATCCGCCTACTGCGGCCGCCTCTGGCCGTCCGTGGCGGCAGCGCGCTCCGCGAATTCCGCGGTCACTAGCTCGCCAAACTCCCTTGAATTCACGTCGCGCGCTTTGCCACGAACGCCCAGAGACGCCCTCGCTACGGCGTCTGGGTTTTTTCACACGCTCTGAGCCCTTGCGGCGCAGCGCCACGAGCGAGGCCGGCCCGACGGGGTCGGCCTCGCTCGCGGGTGGGCGCTTGATCGCCGTCGAAGCGGGTCATGCAGCGAGGTGCCGAGAGCCGGGCCCCTGGTTTACCCTCACCCGCTGCTTGCAATGGACTGCCGCACATGTCGCTGAGCCTCCACGCCGATTTCTTCCGCCTGCGCTGGCGTGGGCAGGTGCCGATGCGCCAGCTGTTCTGGTGGGATCTGCTGCTGGTCGGCAGCCTGATCAACGTGGCCGCCAGCGTCGTGGGCCTGGCCCTGATGGCGGGCGGCGCGCCGGGCTGGCTCGCGCTGGTCGTGCACTTCGCGCCCGTGCCCTACAACCTGTTTCTGCTGCTGGCCGTGGAGCGCTCGCCCCAGCGCAGCACGCTGATCGAACTGATGGCTGGGCTGTGGTTCGTGGCGATGCTGCTGGTGTGAGAGATCGACCGGCGGGCCACGGCGAGGCCGGGCCGCGGTCTCACTTCGGCGGCGCGGCCTCACGCGCCTGCCGTTCGCGCGGTGCGTACTCGACGCCGGCCAAGCCGCGCATCGGCTGTGGATACAGCGCCATCAGGTCCAGCACGGACTCGGGCATCCCGGTGCTGACCTTGAGCCCGAGCCCGCTGACCTGCTCGGGCGTGATCGGGTAGTCGTGGGTCCAACGGCCTTCGGTGAGCGCGGTCGCGACCTCTTGGGTACGCTCCTTGCCCAGCTTTGCCAGCAGCAGATCGGCGAGGCTCTCGCGCAGCTGGCGGATCGCCATCTGCGCCTGGTCGGCGAGGATCAGGGTGTCGTCGTCGACGTCCTTCGGGTCCTTCTGCGCGACCGCGCGCAGAATCGACGCGGCCGGCACCTCGTCGATGGCCGGGTCCAGCGGCCCCAGCACCGCATGCGGGCTCATCAGGATCTCGTCGGCGGCGATCGCCAGCAGGGTGCCGCCGGACATCGCGTAGTAGGGAACCAGCGCGCGCACCGGGCCGGGATGCCGCGCCAGCGCGCGGGCGATCTGCAGCGAGGCCAGCACCAGCCCGCCCGGCGTATGCAGGATCAGGTCGATCGGCTGCTCGGGGGCCGTCTGGTGGATCGCGCGGATCACGCTCTCGGCGTCCTCCATGTCGATGTAGCGCAGCAGCGGCGCGCCGAACAGGCTCATCCGCTCTTCGCGATGCACGAGCAGGATCACCCGGCTGCCGCGCTCCTGTTCGATCCGGTGGCGCTGGCGGTCGCGCTTTCCGGTCAGCCAGCGACGATGCAGCAGGGGCTGCAGCACCAGTCCGATCAGCACCAGCAGAAGCAGCAGGACAAGTGTCAACAAGGCGAGCGGCCGGTCAGGGGGAGCGCAGATGAAGCCGCATGCGCGGGAAGCGGTCAACCCGCGCGCTGCCGCCTGCTGCGCATCGAGATACGTCGCAGCGCGTACCCACGCGTCGCTCCTGCTGCGTCAAAGGTCGGCCGTCGCGATGGGTTGTCCCCGCACCAGCCACAGCGCGATGTGCGGGTCGGCGCCGTCGTCGCGCAGCGGAATCCGGAAGCCGCCGGCGTCCAGCGCTTCGATCGGCAGCCCGCGGTCGCTGCGCCAGCTCGAACCCAGCGCGCGGAACGCCGCTGGATCGAGTTGGAGAATGCGGATCCGGTACACGCTCGCGCCGAAGCGGTAGTCGATGCGGTAGTCGTTCCATTCGGCCGGAACACAGGGCCGCAGGATCAGCGCATCGCCTTCGCGCTGCAGGCCGAGCAGGGATTCGCTCAGCAGCCGATACATCCAGCTGGCCGAGCCGGTGTACCAGGTCCAGCCGCCGCGGCCAATGTGCGGTGCGACCGCGTATACGTCAGCGGCCAACACGTAAGGTTCGACGCGGTAGGTATGGGCCGCTTCACTGCTCAGGCTGTGCTGGATCGGGTTGATCATGCGCGCGAGCTGCCAGGCGCGCGCGCGGTCGCCGAGCGCGGCAAAGGCCATCGCCGCCCACACCGCGGCGTGCGTGTACTGGCCGCCGTTCTCGCGGACGCCGGGCACATAGCCACGGATGTAGCCGGGGTCGTGCGTGGTGTGATCGAAAGGCGGGTCCAGCAGCTGGATCAGGCCGGCCTCGGCGCGCACCAGATGCGTGTGCAGCGAGTCCATGGCCTGGCGCGCACGGGCCTTGTCGGCCGCGCCTGACAGCACCGCCCAGCTCTGCGAGATCGAGTCGATCCGGCATTCATCGCTGTCGGCCGAGCCCAGCGGCGTGCCGTCGTCGTACCAGGCGCGGCGGAACCACTGGCCGTCCCAGGCGTGCAGATCGAGGTTCCGACGCAGCTGCTCCGCGGCGCCTGCGCATTCGCCGGCGAAGCCGCTGTCGCCACGTGCCCGCGCAACCTCGACAAACCTGTTCAGGGCCTCGAAAAGGAAGAAGCCCAGCCACACGCTTTCGCCTCGGCCTGCGGCGCCGACCCGGTTCATGCCGTCGTTCCAGTCGCCGCTGCCGATCAGCGGCAGACCGCGCGCGCCGAGCAGGCGGAGGCCGCGCTTCAGGGCGCGCACGCAGTGCTGGTACAGCGGCTCCTGCACGCCAGAGTCCACCGGCAGGTCGTAGTAAGACTCCTCGTCCGCGTTCAGCGCGCGCCCTTCGACATAGCCGACCGGCTCGTCGAGCACGCCGGTATCGGCGGTGACGCTGAGATAGCGACAGGTCGCCAGCGGCAGCCACAGGTAGTCGTCGGAACACTGCGTGCGCACGCCGCGGCCCTGCGGCGGATGCCACCAGTGCATCACATCGCCTTCGACGAACTGCTTGGCGGCGCAGCGCAGCAGGTGCGCGCGGGTGAGCCCGGGCTGCGCGTGCACCGTGGCCATGGTGTCTTGCAGCTGATCGCGGAAACCGTAGGCGCCGCCGGACTGGTAGTAGCCGCTGCGGCCCAGGCAGCGGCTGGCCAGGGTCTGGTACAGCAGCCAGCCGTTGGCGAGCAGATCCAGGCTGGGCTCGGGCGTGCTGACCTGCAGCTGGCCGAGCGTGTGCTGCCAGTACGCGCGGACCTCGCGCAGCGCGGCGCGCGCGTGGGCAGCGCCCTGGCTGCGCAGGGCGAGCGCGCTGGCCTCCTGTGCATCGACGCCCACGCCCAGCCGGAAACAGGTCTCGAACTGCGCGTCGGCGGCCAGCTCGAAGGGGATCTGGATCGCGGCGCAGGCGTCGAGACCCGCGCCGAAGCGACCGGCGAGGTGTTCGCGGCGCAGCGCCGCGGGCGCCTCAAGGCTGCCGTTGCGGCCGATGAATTCGCGGCGGTCGGCGGTGACGCTGCGCACGTCGGCGTCGGCATCGAAGAAGGCGACCCGGCCGTTGGGGAGGTCGGAGTAATGGTTGTAGGCGCGCAGGGCGCCGCTGCTCGCATCGACATCGCTGCACAGGTGCATCTGGGTGCGCACCCGCAGGTCGCCCAGTACCCATTCGACGTAGCCGGTGGCTGACAGCCGACGCGGCCGACCCGAGCGGTTGTGCACCTTCAGCAGCGAGAACTTGAGCGCGTCCTCGCGCGCCACGAACACCCACAGCTCGCTGGCGATGCCGTCCTGTTCGTGCGAGTACACGCTGTAGCCGAAGCCGTGTCGGGTCTGGTAGCGGCCGCGGCCGCGCCGCGGCAGCGCCATCGGCGACCACAGCTCGCCGCTGTCCTCGTCGCGCAGGTAGAAGGCTTCGCCGCTGCAGTCGGCGACCGGGTCGTTATGCCACGGCGTCAGCCGGAACGCATGCGCGTTCTCGAACCAGCTGTAGCCCGGCGCGCTCTCGCTGACCACGCTGCCGAAGCGCGCATTGGCCAGCACATTGCACCACGGCGCCGGAGTCGGCTGGCCCTCGTGCAGCTCGATCACGTACTCGCTGCCGTCGGCGCTGAAGCCGCCGAGCGCATTGTCGAACTGCAGGGGTGCGGCCACCGCCGTGTCGCCCGCATCGGGTTCGTGCTCGGCCTCGCGCTCACGTGCGTGGGTGGGCGCCGCGTCGACGCCCTCGGCGTCGATGTCTTCGCCCGGATCGTGCAGCGGGCGCGGGCGCAGCGGTGGCGCCGTGCGCTCGGGCGCGCGCCTGCGGTCGATCTGCGCGGCCAGGGTGCCGTGCTGGTCGCTGACCACCACCCGCGCCACCGACTGCAGCAGGATCCGCTCCTCCTGCGAGATCTGCTGGATCGGGCGGACAAAGATGCCGCCGGGCCGGTCCAGCACATTGCCTTCCGGCCCGGCCGAAACCAGGGCCAGGATCTGATCCTGCAGCTGCTGGCGGTAGCCGGCCTGGTCCTCGTTCCAGATCACCAGATCGACCTGCAGGCCCTTGAGGCGCCAATAGGCGTGAGCCTGCACCATCTGCCGCACCAGCTCGATGTGGGCGATGTCGGCGATCTGCACCAGCACGATCGGCAGATCACCGGAGATCGAATGCCGCCACAGCCCGGACTGGCCGCGCCGGTTCTGCCGCAGCACCGAAGCTTCGGCGCGCAGCAGTGGGTCGGCGAACACCATCAGCCCGGCCAGCCGCTCGTAGAGCTGGGCGTCGGCCTGCGAGGCATTGATCTGCAGCCGCACCACCTGGCTGTGCGTCCAGGCCAGATCGAACACGCGGTCGGCCAAGGTGCGGTCGCGGTACTTGTCGATCAGGTCGACGCAGGCCTGGCGATCGCTGCCGACGCCGGTGACCATGTCGATCACGGCGGTCTGCTCGGGCTGCAGCAGCAGCTGGCAGCGGATCGCCACGATCGGATCGAGCACCGAGCCGGCGCTGCCGGACAGCAGCGCGCCCGGCATCAGCGCCTGCGGCCTGCGCGGGCTGCCGCCGCGGCCGAGAAAGCGGCTGCGGTCGGTTTCGTAGGAGACCGCAGTCAGATCGACATCGTGCGCCGCCAGCAGGTGCAGCATCCACGGCGCGACCTCCTCGTGCGAGCGCGGGCGGCGCGTGCACAGCAGAGCCTGCTTGGCGGCGACGATCTCGGTCTGCACGAACAGGTTGCTGAAGGCCGGATGCAGCTCATCGGCCAG
Source organism: Lysobacterales bacterium (assembly GCA_014946745.1). Classification (NCBI taxonomy): domain Bacteria; kingdom Pseudomonadati; phylum Pseudomonadota; class Gammaproteobacteria; order Lysobacterales; species Lysobacterales bacterium. The sequence goes on from JADCRD010000001.1 coordinate 605,447, forward strand.
CGGCGGGGCCAGCGCCACTTCAGCATAGGTCGTGATCTCGATGCGCCGCGGCTGCCGCGAACGGTTGCGCAGATGCAGCCGTCGCAGCTCGATGTTGTCCTCGGGCGAGACCGCGATTTCCAGATGCGTGTCGATGCCGTGCAGACGCGTGCGGTATTCGGCCTTGGCGTCGGAGAAGATCGCCTCGTAGTGATCGAACCCGGGGCAGGTCGGCTGGTAGGTGGCTGACCAGTACGCGTCGCTGGCCAGGTCGCGCAGGTAGCAGAAGCTGCCCCAGTGGTCGCGCGTCGCGTCCTCGCGCCAGCGCGTCACCGCCATGTCGCGCATGCGGCTGTAGCCGCCGCCGGCGCTGGTCAGCAGGCTGTGGTAGCGGCCGTTCGAGAGCAGCTGCACCGCCGGCCGCGCGCGGTCGGGTTCGCGGATGATGCGCAGCTCGGTTTCGGTGGCGGCGGGGGCGGCGCGGGCATCGGTGGCTTCGCTCGGGTGCGGATGGAAGAACCCGACATTGGGAATGCGCTCCTGCAGCAGCAGCAGGGTGGCCTGGATCTCGGGATCGGCGCAGAAACGCTTCTGCATCGGCTGCTGCAGCAGCAGGTGGGCGAGCGCCAGCAGGCCCATGCCCTGATGGTGGGCCATGAACGAGCGCACCACCGCCTGGGTCTGGCCGCGCGGCAGTCGGGTCGGCGTGTAGTCGATCGCCTCGTACAGTCCGAAGCGGCCGGCCAGACCGTCGGTGCTCAGCCGCTGCAGGTTGCGGCAGGCCTCGGCCGGCGCGACCATCAGGGCCATCATGCTGGCGTAGGGCGCGACCACGTGATCCTCGCCGAGGCCGCGCTTCAGGCCGAGCCCCGGCACCCCGAACGCACGGTACTGGTAGTTCAGCTGCGCATCGCGCACGTTGTAACCCGACTCCGAGATGCCCCAGGGCAGGCCGTGGCGTTGGCCGTGGGCGATCTGCGCCCGCACCGCGTGGCGGGCGGTCTGGTCGAGCAGGGTGTCGGGGTAGCTCGGCATCACCAGCTGCGGCATCAGGTACTCGAACATCGAGCCGCTCCACGACAGCAGGGTGGCCCGGCCCTGGCTTTCCGTCAGCAGGCGGCCGAGCGCGAACCAGGTCTCCTGCGGCAGCCTGCCCTGGGCGATGGCGACGAAGCTGCACAGACGCGCCTCCGAGGCGAGCAGGTCGTAGTGGCCGCTGTCGAGCTGGCGCGCCTCGACGCTGTAGCCGATCGCCAGCAGGCGGCGCCCGCGGTCGTACAGAAAGTCGTAGTCGATCAGTGCGAACTGGCCGGCGCGATGGGCGAGGCGGCCCAGCGCCAGCACGCATTCACCGGCGCGCTGGCGCACCAGTGCGCTCTTCGAGCCGGTGGTCAGCGCGCGCAGACTGGGAATGCCCGCGGCCTGCGGCTCGCTGCAGGCGATCCGTTCGGCGACCGCGGTGTGCAGCCAGGGCGCCAGATGCAGCAGTTCGGCGTGTGCGCTCGCGCAGGCCTGCTGCAGCGCCTGCGGCCAGTGCAGTTCGCCACCGCTGCCCGAGCCGTCCGCGGGGGGCGGCCAGGCGCGCGCGACATCGGCGGCCAGCGCATCGAGCGCGCTCAGCGCCTCCGCGGCCGCACGCAGGTTGGCCGGTGGCTGCACGCGCTCCCGCTGCAGGCGCTGGCGGAAGGCCATCACGGCGTCTTCGAGGCCTTGCGGCCGCAGGCCGGACGGCAGGCGTGCAGCGGTTTCCTCGAGCACGCCCAGGGTGTCGGCCAGACCCTGCAGGCAGGTGGCGGCGAGGATCGGCGCGTCGATCAGCGCCAGCAGGCCCTGGCGCAGGGTCAGCAGGTGCCCGACGAGATTGCCGCTGTCGACGGTCGAGACGTACAGCGGCTGCAGGGGCAGCAGGGTTTCCGTGTCGTACCAGTTGTAGAAGTGGCCGCGGTGGCGCGGCAGCCGGTCGAGGCTGTCGAACACATCGTGGGTGCGCTCGATCAGCTCGCGGGTCTGCAGATAGCCGAAGTCGCGCGCGGCGAGGTTGGCCAGCAGCGACAGCCCGATGTTGGTGGGCGAGGTGCGCCGCGCCACCGCCCAGGCCGGGTGTTCCTGCACGTTGTCGGGCGGCAGCCAGTGGTCCCTCGCCTGCACCTGGGTTTCGAAGAAGCTCCAGGTGCGGCGCGCCAGCCGGCCCAGAAAGGCGAGGTCGGCGGCCGTCAGCGGCGCCCGTCGATCGGCCGGTGCGCGCCCGAGCCAGGCCATCAGGCCGGGTGCGAGCAGCCACAGCCCGAGGATCGGCCCGGCCACCCACAGCGCCGAGGGATTCAAGCGCCACAGCAGAGCCGCGGCGAGCAGGGCGAACAGTGGCGCGAAGCCCATGCTGCGCAGCTCGGCGCCGGTACCGCTGCCGAGCTTGCGCTCGACTTCGCTGGAGGGGTTCCACTGCAGCAGCCGGCGCCGACTGAGGCCGATCCGCCACAGGCTGCGCGCTGCCGCGCCAAGGCTGTACCAGGCCTCGTAGCACAGGCAGGCGATGCCGACCATTGCGGCCGCCAGACGCCGCCCAGTGGCGCCTGCGACCTGCCGCAGGTGCGGCGTCAGGGCCATGCCCGGCGGCCGCTCGACCAGCGCCGGAATCGCCGGCAGCAGCACCGGCAGCAGCGGCACGCCGAGCAGCCAGAGGGTCCACAGCAGCGGCGCGTCGAGCAGGCTCCAGCCGAGCAGCAGCAGGGCGGTCAGCGCCGCCGGCACCAGGCTGCGGCGCAGGTTGTCGAGCAGCTTGCCGCGCGACAGTGCGCTGAGCGGCGTGCGTTCGAAGCCGCCGCCGGCGCGCGGCACCCAGGGCAGCAGCCAGGGCAGCAGCTGCCAGTCGCCGCGGATCCAGCGGTAGCGGCGTTTGACGTCGGCGGCGTAGCGCGACGGCGGCGCTTCGTAGAGCCAGACATCGCTGACCAAGCCAGCGCGGGCATAGCAGCCTTCGAGCAGATCGTGGCTGAGGATGCGGTTGTCGGGCAGGCGATCCTGCAGCGCGTATTCGAAGGCGTCGACGTCGTAGATGCCCTTGCCGACGAACGATCCCTCGCCGAACAGATCCTGGTACACGTCCGAGGTGGTGCGGGTGTAGGGATCGATGCCGGCACTGCCGCCGAAGAGGCGGGTGTAGCGCGAGACCGGGCCGCCGCCGTTGCCGCTGCTGCCGACACTCGGCTGCAGGATGCCGTAGCCGCGGGTGACGGTGCGACGGCGCGGGTCGAAGCAGGCGCGGTTCAGCGGATGCGCCAGGGTGCCGACGAGCTCGCGGGCGCTGTCGCGCGGCAGCGCGGTATCGGTGTCGAGGGTGATCACGTAGCGCACGTTCAACAGCGGACGGGTGTCGCCGACCACGCGATCGAACTCCGCCAGCGCTGCCTCATGGGTGGCCTCGCGCAGCAGGCGGTTGAGCGCCGACAGCTTGCCGCGCTTGCGCTCGACGCCCATCCAGATCGCTTCGCGCGGGTTCCACTGGCGGGCCCGGTGGAACAGGAAAAACAGATCGCCGTCAGCGCCGCTGTAGCGCGCGTTCAGGCCGGCGATGCCGGCTTCGGCCTGGGCCAGCAGGGCCGCGTCGGTGGGCAGGTGCTGTTCGTTCGAGTCCAGCAGGTCGGTGAGCAGGCCGAAATGCAGATGACTGCAGCGGTTGCCCAGGAAACGCACTTCCAGGCCTTCGATCAGGGCGGCCACCGCGCGCGGCGTGCTCAGCATGCTCGGCACCACCACCAGGGTGCGCGCCGAGCCGGGAATGCCCTTCGAGAAATCCAGTCGCGGCAGCGGCTGCGGCAGCACCAGTCGCGTCGCCGCCCAGTTCACCAGCGCGATGCCGAGTTCGCTGAATGCGATGAGACCGAGTGCCGCGACCAGCCAGGGCAGGGCGCCGCTGGCCTGCGCCGGGGGCAGCTGCGACAGCAGCGCCGCGGTGAAGGCCGCGGCGATCACCATAATCGGCAGCAGGTAGAGCGGCAGCGGCAGGCGCTGCAGCTTCAGCCGCAGCGGCCGCCGCAGGCCGCCGGCGAGATGGCCGGCCTGGGCGATCGCGCGCTTGCTCTGGGCCTGGCCGGCATCGATCAGGTAGTGGCCGACGTGGGCTTCGATGCGGTCGATCGCAGCCGGATCGGACGCCTGCGATTGCGCCAGCCCAAGAACGATCTGGGCCACGTCGATCTCGCGCGCGCCGGATTGCCGGGCCATCCGCTCGACGGCGTGCCGGTAGCGGTCGCGGGTCGCGAAGTCCATCCGCGGGTAGGTGCCGGCGGGGTCCTGGCGCAGGGTCCGCTCGACCTGGCTCAGGGTTTCGACAAACTCGCGCCAGTCCATGTTGGACAGGAAGCGCAGGCTGCCGATGCTGTTGCTGATCGCGACCTGGTCCACCGCCTGCTGCTGGCTGTCGGCGTGGACGAGCGTCTCGATGCTGTGGCCGGCGTCCGCCAGCCACTGTTCGATCCAGCTGATCGGCATCGCCAGCGCCGCGCTGCGGCCATGCAGCCCACGGCTCAGCTCGGCCACGAAGGCGCCGCTCAGGGGCGGTGCCGAACGCGCAAGATCGGCGATCACCAGCACGATGTCCTTCGGGCAGTGCGCGCTGGCCGTGTTCAGCCGCGTTGCCCACACGCCGGCCAGACGGCGCTCGCTCGCCGCCCTCATCACCCGGTCGCTGACGCGACGCAGGTTCTCGATCAGGGCGAGTCGCAGCATGATCGGAATCGCCCACAGCTCGCCCAGCTTCAGCGGCGTCACCGTCTGGTAGGCGGCGAAGAAGCGGCTGATGGCCTCCGCATCGATGCGGCCGTCGGCGTGGCGGATGCTGTCGTTGGCGAGGTCGTAGACCCGCGGCAGCTGCGCCGAGGGGCCGTGGCTCAGGGTCGGCAGCTCGCGGCTGTAGCCTGGCGGAAGATGACGGCGGGCGGTCTGGACCTGCTCCTGGATCAGGTAGTGGTTGTCCAGCAGCCATTCGCCGGCGGGCGTGATGCGCAGCTCGTCCTCGACCATGCGCAGCAGCAGGCCGCAGCTGGCGTCGATGCGGTGCTCGTTGTCGCGCAGGCGCGCCAGCAGCCGATCCGGCCGTCGCCCGGCATGCAGCCGGTGTAGCCGCCCCAGCGCCTGCGCGCGCAGCTCGATCTGCTCCGCCGCGAGCAGGCGCAGCCGCGGTGCGCTGTCGAGCTGTCGCAGGCCGCCGGCGAGCGCCTCGCGGCGCTGCTGCCGGAATCGGTCCAGACGTTCGCGCCAGAGCGTCAGCAGTGCGCGCAGGGTCGGCATCGGGGCTCATGTTGGGGGCCGCTGCGGGCGCCGGCGGACGGACGGAGCGCGGCAGCGGCCGGGGGTTCGCCGTGCACAGGGCGCGGCCGGCGCCGCTGAGAGCATGTGAAAAAACCATCCGCCTACTGCGGCCGCCTCTGGCCGTCCGTGGCGGCAGCGCGCTCCGCGAATTCCGCGGTCATTTGGCTCGCCAAACTCCCTTGAATTCACGTCGCGCGCTTTGCCACGAACGCCCAGAGACGCCCTCGCTACGGCGTCTGGGTTTTTTCACACGCTCTGAGCGCTGCGTGCAGTGCCTGAGCGGTTTCCGCGTCGGTGCGGCGGCAGGCTCGCTTCGCCCTGCACCGTACCGAGCCGCGCCGGGTCTGTATGTGCGGCCGCGGACAGACCGCGCTGCGGGCAGCGTGCACCGTGCGAGCGGGTCGGCCAGTCCGCGTCCATGCCGGAGCGCCGGCCCAATCTGTCTTCGAGTGAACCATGCAAACGACGCCGGAATCGCAGGCCATCGCCCAGTCGCTGTGGCTGGACAGCCTCAGTCGCACCCTGCTCGACAGCGGGCGCCTCGCGGACTACATCGAACACCTCTCGATCCGCGGCCTGACCTCGAACCCCACGGTGTTTGAAGCCGCCCTGCAGGACAGCGGGGCCTATGCCGCCGACATCCGTGCCCAGGCCGCTGAGGGCCTCAGCGATTCGGCCCTGCTGATCGAGCTGACGCTGTCGGACCTGCGCCGCGCCGCCGATCTGCTGCAGCCGATCTTCGAGGCCAGCGGCGGCGTCGACGGTTGGGTCTCGATCGCGCTGTCGCCGATGCTGGCCTTCGACACCGAGGCCAGCCTGGTCGCGGCTCGCTGGCTGCACGCCCGCGCGCAGCGGCCCAATCTGATGGTCAAGCTGCCCGGCACCGAGGCTGGACTGCGCGCGGTCGAGCGGCTGACCTTCGAGGGGGTCCCGGTCAACACCACCCTGCTGTTCTCGCGCGAGCACTACCTGGCGGCGGCCGAGGCCTACATGAGTGGCCTCGAGCGCCGGCAGTCGGCGGGGCTGGATCTTGCCGTAGGCGCGGTCGCCTCGATCTTCGTCAGCCGCTGGGACCTTGCCGCCCGCTCACGTCTGCCGGCCCGCCTGCACAACCACCTCGGCATCGCCATGGCCGGGCGGATCTATGCGAGCTATCGACGCCTGCTGAGCTCGGCGCGCTGGCGCGCGCTGGCCGCGGCCGGCGCGCAGCCGCAGCGACTGCTGTGGGCGAGCACCGGCAGCATCGATCCGGCCGCGGCGCCGACCCTGTACGTGCGTGCCCTGCGCGCCGATCACACCGTCAACAGCCTGCCCGAACCGACCCTGTTGGCCTGGTCGCGGGAGTGCATCGACAGCGACAGCCGCCTTCCCGGCGCGCCGGCGGCAGGCCTGAGTGTTGACGCCGATGCCGCCGAGGCCTGCCTGCGCGAGATCGTCACGGCCGGCGTCGAAATCGGACTGCTCGCCGCCCAGCTGCAGCTCGACGGCGTCGCTGCGTTCGCGCAGTCCTGGCGTGCCCTGCTGCGCCGGGTCGCGGCGCAGCGCGCATGAGCCGGCGACTGCCCCTGCTGGACGTGCCGGCGCTGCTGGCCGCCTACGCCGACCTGCGTCCGGATGCGGCGGTGCCGGCGCAGCGGGTGGCCTTCGGCACCTCGGGGCATCGCGGCAGCGCGTTCACCCGCAGCTTCAACGCCTGGCATGTGCGGGTGATCGTGCAGGCGATCTGCGACTACCGGCGTCTGCACGGCATCGACGGCCCGCTGTACTTGGGCATCGACACCCACGCCCTGTCGCGGCCGGCCTTCGAGGATGCGCTGGAAGTGCTCGCCGGCAACGGCGTGCCGGCCTGCATCGCCGCCGATGTCGGCTACACGCCGACGCCGGTGATCTCGCACGCGATCCTGGCGCACAACCGCGGGCGTCGCTCCGGGCGTGCCGATGGCATCGTGCTGACGCCCTCGCACAATCCGCCCGAGGCCGGCGGCTTGAAGTACAACCCGCCGCACGGCGGGCCCGCCGAGACTGCGGTGACCGCGTGGATCGAAACGCGCGCCAACGCGCTGCTCGCGGCGGCCACGGTCGGGGTGCGCTGGCGGCCCTATGCCGAGGCCTTGCGCGGCGCCCGCAGCCACGATTTCCTCAACCCTTACGTCGAGGATCTCGGCGAAGTCATCGACTTCGAGCGGATCCGCAGCGCCGGTATCCGCATGGCCGTCGATCCGCTCGGCGGTGCCGGCGTGCACTACTGGCAGCCGATCGCGGAGCGCTACCGGCTCGATCTGCGCGTGCTGAGTCTGCAGGTCGATCCGCAGTTCGCATTCATGCCGCCGGACTTCGACGGCCGGATCCGGATGGACCCCTCCTCGCCGCAGGCGATGCGGGGGCTGATCGCGATCAAGGACAACTTCGACGTCGCCTTCGCCTGCGATACCGACCACGATCGCCACGGCATCGTTACTCCCAGCGCCGGCCTGCTGCCGCCCAATCACTATCTGGCCGTGGTGATCGACTACCTGCTGCGGTCCCGCCCGCACTGGGCGCTCACTGCTGCGGTCGGCAAGGCCGTGGTCAGCAGCGCCTTGATCGACCGCGTCGCGCACCGGCTGCGGCGGCGGGTGTTCGAAGTACCGGTCGGCTTCAAGTGGTTCGTCGACGGCCTGCTCGACGGCCGTCTTCTGGTGGCCGGCGAAGAGAGCGCGGGCATCAGCTTCCAGCGTCGCGGCGGCGGCGTCTGGACCACCGACAAGGACGGCTTCGCGCCGGCCCTGCTGGCGGCCGAAATCACCGCCCGCAGCGGGCAGGACCCCGGCGTCTTCTACGAGGCGCTGACGGCGACGCTGGGCCGCCCGGTCGCCGATCGCCTGAGTGCGCCCGCGACACCGGCGCAGAAGGCGCGACTAGCGGCGCTCGGCGCGCAGCAGATCGACGCCCGCGAGCTCGCCGGCGAGCCGATCACCCAGATTCTCGAACGCGCCCCCGGCAATGCGGCGCCGATCGGCGGCATCAAGGTCTGCGCCGCCAGCGGCTGGTTCGCGGCGCGGCCCTCCGGCACCGAGGATCTCTACAAGATCTACGCCGAGAGCTTTCGCGATGAGGCTCACCTGCAGGCCCTGCTTGCGCAGGCCCAGGCGCTCGTCGACCGCGCCCTCACCGAGACGGCGACGAGCTCGTGAGCACGGCGGCGCGGCGGTGATCGCGTCGGCGCCGTCTGCAACGCCCATGGCCGCAGCCGCAGTGACCTCGCAGGCGGTCGAGGTGCTGACGATCAACAGCGGTTCGTCCAGCGTCCGCTTCGCTCTCTACGCCGGATCGCCGCCTCTGCAGCGCCGGCTGCGTGGCCGACTGGACTGGAGCGGCGGCGACGACGCCAGGCTTGATGTCGAAGCCGACGATCCACAGCTGCAGTCGGACCTCGACGCCGTCGGCGCTGGCATCGCACTGCCCGCGCGCGCCGACGCTGCTGCCGCGGCGCGCGCACTGATCGACTGGCTGGGCGCGGCCATCGACCTGAGCCGGTTGGCCGCCGTCGGTCATCGGCTCGTGCACGGCTTTCGCCATGCCCAGCCGGTGCGGATCGATGCCGCGCTGCGCGCCGAGCTCGGCGCCCTGAGCCCGCTCGCGCCCGAGCATCTGCCGCGCGCGTTGGCCCTCATCGACGCCTTCGCCGAACGCTGCCCCTCGCTGCCGCAGGTGGCCTGTTTCGACACGGCCTTCCATCACGCCATGCCGGCCTTGGCCCAGCGTCTGCCGATTCCCCGGCGCTACGCCGACGCCGGTCTGCGGCGCTTCGGTTTTCATGGGCTTTCCTACGCTTACCTCATCGAGGCGCTGGCGAGGCTGGCCGGCGCTGAGGTCGCGAACGCTCGGGTGCTGATGGCCCATCTCGGCAACGGCGCCAGCCTGGTGGCGCTCAAGGATGGCCGCAGCGTCGACACCAGCATGGGTTTCAGCCCCAACTCCGGGCTGATGATGGGCACCCGCAGCGGCGATCTCGACCCCGGCCTGCTGGCCTATCTGGCCGAACGCGAAGGCTTGAGCTGCGCCCAGCTGCAGCGGCTGTGCAGCCATGAATCGGGCCTGCTAGGCGTGTCGGGCCGCAGCGCCGACGTGCGCGAGCTGCTGGCGCTGGAGGCCACCGACCCGCACGCGGCTGAAGCGCTGGCGCTGTTCTGCTATCAGGTCCGCAAGGGCATTGGCGCGTTCGCCGCCGTGCTCGACGGCATCGACACCCTGGTCCTCGCCGGCGGCATCGGCGAGCACGCCGCACCGATCCGCGCGCGGGTATGTAGCGGCCTGGGCTTTCTCGGCATCGAGCTGTGCGCCGAGCGCAATGCGCGCAGAGCGGCGGTGATCTCGACGGATCGCAGTCGCGTTCACGTGCGGGTGATGCGTACCGATGAGGAACAGATGATCGCCCGCGAATGCGTGCGGACCGTGCAACTGCCGCCGTGATCGCCGGTGATCGCGCCGCGGGTTCGCCGGCGCACCGACAGCACAGACGTCGACGCCGACACTGCGGGCTCGGCGCCGATGCGCTCGACCGCGCCCATCCAGCGACAGCAGACGCGGCACCGCCGCAGGAGACGCCATGCAGATCGAGGTGATCAACGTCATCGCCATGCACAGCCCCGGCTGCGGCAGCCGGGTCAGCCGCGTGCTGCGGGCCATCCACGGCGTCGACGCGGCCCGCGTGTCGCTGGAACGCGCCGAGGCGGTGGTCGAGTTCGACGAAGCGCTGTGTTCGCCCGAGCAGCTGCGCTGGGCCGTGCAGGCGGCTGGCTTCGGCATCGAGGGCGGGCGTCGACCGTCCCAGCGCGGACGCGCCGCCGCCGATGCGTAACCATCCGGCGGCCATCGCGCAGTCCGCGCAGATCGATCAGGTGCCTCCGCGCGACCTGCCGCCGTACGACGGGAATGGCCAGGGGGCGAACCCCACGCCGCTCGACGCCGATCTGCTGCGGCGCATCGACGCCTTCTGGCGGGCGGCGAACTATCTGTCGGTGGGGCAGATCTACCTGCTCGCCAATCCGCTGCTGCGCGAGCCGCTGCGGATCGAGCACGTCAAGCCGCGCCTGCTTGGCCACTGGGGCACCACGCCGGGCCTGAACTTCCTCTACGTGCATCTCAACCGGGTGATCAAGGCCCGGGATCTGGACATGATCTACGTCGCCGGCCCCGGCCACGGCGGCCCCGCACTGCTCGCCTGCACCTATCTGGAGGGCAGCTACAGCGAGGCCTACCCGGCGGTCTCGCAGGATCTCGACGGCCTGCAGCGATTGTTCAAGCAGTTCTCGTTTCCGGGTGGTGTTCCCAGCCACGTCGCGCCGCAGACGCCGGGCTCGATTCACGAAGGCGGCGAGCTGGGTTACGCGCTTTCGCACGCGTTCGGTGCGGCCTTCGACAATCCTGATCTGATCGTCGCCTGCGTGATCGGCGACGGCGAGGCCGAAACCGGCCCGCTGGCGACCAGCTGGCATTCGAACAAATTCCTGAACCCGGTCCACGACGGCGCGGTGCTGCCGATCCTGCATCTGAACGGCTACAAGATCGCCGGCCCAACCGTGCTGGCGCGGATCCCGCACGCCGAGCTGGAGTCGCTGCTGATCGGCTACGGCTATGCGCCGTGCTTCGTCGAGGGCGAGGTGCATGAGGACTTGCACCAGCGCATGGCGTCCGCGCTCGATGCTGCGATCGCCGAGATCCGCCGCATCCAGGCCGAGGCGCGCGCGCACGGCTTCAGGACTCGCCCGCGCTGGCCGCTCATCGTGCTGCGCTCGCCCAAGGGCTGGACCGGGCCGGCGCAGGTCGATGGGCTGCAGACCGAAGGCAGCTTCCGTTCGCACCAGGTGCCGATGGGCGACATGCATCGCCCCGGCCATCTCAAGATCCTCGAAGACTGGCTGCTAAGCTACCGGCCCGAGGAGCTTTTCGACGCGCGTGGCCAGCTGCTGCCGGAGCTGGCCGAGCTCGCGCCGCTCGGCACCCGTCGGATGGGCGCCAACCCGCACGCCAATGGCGGCCTGCTGCTGTCCGATCTGCTGGTGCCGGATTTCCGCACCTATGCGCTGAGCGTGGACGCGCCGGGTGCCGTGATCGGCGAGGCCACCCGCCAGCAGGGTCAGCTGATTCGCGATGTGATCGCCGGCAACCGCCAGAACTTCCGCGTGTTCAGCCCGGACGAGGCCAGCTCCAACCGCTGGGACGCGATGTTCGAGGTCACCGCACGCTGCTCGACCGCCGAGATCCACGCCGACGACGTGCACCTTGCGCCGGATGGCCGGGTTCTGGAGATGCTCAGCGAGCACCAGTGCGAGGGCTGGCTGGAGGGCTATCTGCTGACCGGACGGCACGGCTTCTTCTCGTGCTACGAGGCCTTCATCCACATCGTCGATTCGATGTTCAACCAGCACGCGAAGTGGCTGGACGTGGCCAGCGAGATTCCGTGGCGCGCGCCGGTGGCTTCGCTCAACTACCTGTTGTCCTCGCACGTCTGGCGGCAGGATCACAACGGCTTCAGCCATCAGGACCCGGGCTTCATCGATCTGGTCGCGAACAAGAAGGCCGCGATCGTGCGCATCTACCTGCCGCCGGACGCCAACACCCTGCTGGTGGTGACCGACGAATGCCTGCGCAGTCGCGATCGGGTCAACGTGATCATCGCCGGCAAACAGCCCTCACCGCAGTGGCTGGACATCGATGCCGCGATCGCGCACTGCGCCGCCGGCATGGGCATCTGGCACTGGGCCGGCAGCGACGGCGACGAAACGCCCGATGTGGTCATGGCCTGCTGTGGCGACGTGCCGACGCTGGAAACCCTGGCCGCGGTGGCGATCCTGCGGGCTGAGCTGCCCGGGCTGCGGGTGCGCGTGGTCAACGTGGTCGACCTGCTGCGCCTGCAGCCTCCCAGCGAACATCCGCAGGGCTTGAGCGACGCGGCCTTCGACGCCCTGTTCAGCACTACGGTGCCGATCATCTTCGCTTACCACGGCTACCCGCTCTTGATTCATCGCCTGACCTATCGGCGTCGCGGTCATGCGCTTCTGCACGTGCGCGGCTTCAAGGAAGAGGGCAGCACCACCACACCCTTCGACATGGCGGTGCTGAACGACCTCGACCGCTTCCATCTGGTGATTGACACACTGGATCGCCTGCCGCGCTCCAGCGCTCGTGGCGATGCTCTCAAGCAGCGTCTGCAGCAGAAGCTGATCGAACACCGCAACCACATCGAAGCGCACGGCGAAGACCTGCCCGAGATCCGCGGCTGGCGCTGGCCGCAGTCGTCCTTGTCGAATGCATGAGTGAGATCCCGCGTCACTGATCGAGGAGCGCCAGCTTCTGCAGCAGTCGCGGGTCGAGGCGCCTGCGCCCAAACAGCCCCTGCTGCGTACCCGACAGCACCGCGAGGCTCTGGCCGCGGCTGCCTGGCAGGCGCGACAGCGGCAGGAACAGGGCGTCGCGCAGGCGTGCGAGCAGGCGGTGGTCGGACTGGAACAGCGGCGTCAGCCAGCGCGACCACAGGTGATAGCTGCCGACATGCGCGCGACGCTCGGCGGCATAGCGGCGCAGCGCCGCGTCGACCCGCGACTCCGCGCGCAGGGCATCGCGCAGGGCCAGTGCATCCAGCAGAGCCATGTTGACGCCCTGACCCAGCTGCGGGCTCATCGCATGCGCGGCGTCTCCGATCGCGCAGAGGCGCCCCGCATGCCAGCGCCGCAGCACGGTGTCGCGGTAGCTGGCGCGGGCCAGTCCGGAAGCCTCGGCCGGCAGACGCATGAGGACCTCGGTGGCTTCCGGCCAGAGCGCGTACAGCTCGCTGCGCCAGGCCTCCAGGTCGCCTGAGCGCCAGCGTTCGAAGTCGGCGCAGGGCAGGCTCCAGAAGAAACTCAGATGCGGGCGCGGATCGGCGCCGCAGCCGCCCACCGGCAGCAGGCCGATCATCCGCTGCGCGCCCTGGTAGCGCTGGCGCAGCTCATCGGTGTGCGGCCAGCCCTCGGCTGCAACAAGGCACCACAGGGCGCCCCAGGGATACGGTCGATCCAGCCGGTGCGGCCCGAGGGCTGCGCGCAGCTGCGAGCCCGAGCCGTCGGCGGCGATCACCAGGTCGTAGGGTCCGTGCTGGCGGCCGTCGGCGCTGCGCAGCAGGCCCTGTTCGGCGTCCACCGACTGCATGTCGACACCGAAATGCAGCTGGGTGGCCTCGGAGCGCGCGGCATGCATCATCTGGAACAGCGCGCCGCGCTGCATGCCCAGACCGAACAGCTGCGGCTGCAGCTCGGCGTAGCGCATGTCCATGATGCGACGGCCGTTCGGCAGGTCGCCGAACAGTCGCCGCACCGGCGCGCCGAGCTGCAGGGCGGCATCGAGCAGCTCCAGTTCCAGCAGCACGCCCATCCCGGTCGGCTGCAGCAGGAAGCCTGCCCCGACCGGCCCCGGGTGCGCCACGCGCTCGAACACGTCGACGCGATGCCCTTCGCGCGTCAGCAGCAGGCTGGCCGCCTGGCCCGCGCTGCCGTAGCCGGCGATGGCGATGTGCAGGGGTTTCACTCGGCCAGTCTCTGGATTCACTCGATGCGCCGAGTCTGCCTGCGCGAAGGCTTCAGTAGTAGCGCAGCTGGGTCGCCTTGCCCCAGAACACGCGGTAGGTGTAGGCCGAGTAGGCGAGGATCGCCGGCAGGGTGATGGCCACACCGAACAGGATGATC